>CAIKWZ010000012.1 GCA_903831255.1 uncultured Alphaproteobacteria bacterium | reverse complement strand
TTACATAACGGTTGTGATTAAAAGCTTTGGATGCAAACGCACGGCGCTCGTTTTCACCGGTCAGATCCCGAAAGGTTTTCCGTCGGACATCCTAACCGTGGCACGCCGAAAGTTGAGAATGCTGGACTCGGCGATCCGGCTCGATGATCTGCGAGTGCCGCCAAGCAATCACTTGGAGGCACTCAAAGGGGATCGGATTGGACAGCACAGCATCCGTATTAACGATCAATGGCGGCTCTGCTTCGTATGGCAGGATGGAGCCGCGCACGGTGTTGAGATCGTCGACTATCATTGAGGAGACGAAGCATGGGTAAGAAGAGCAAATTGATCAGCCGCGACGATCTCGACGCGGGCAAAGTGAACCTGTCGGACGAGTCGACCGGACAGAACCTGCCACTCGTAACGCCCGGGGAGGTCCTGCGCGAAGAATTCATGACGCCGATGGCCATTTCTGCGCGCGCACTGGCGCGCGATATCGATGTGCCTGCCAACCGCATTACCGAGATACTGCATGGCGAACGGGCGATCACCGCCGACACGGCGCTGCGCTTGTCCCGTCGTTTCGGCGTCTCTGCTGAATTCTGGATGAACCTGCAGACCGCGCATGACCTTGAGAAAGCTCGACGGCATTGGCCGACAGCAGCAGAGTGAAACTTCCGGCCGCCACTATTCGCTGACCCTCGCCCGTGCCTCCCATTCCCGCATAACCTGATCCGGTAGACGGTTTGCCCATCTTTCCGTTGGTCCACGCCAATCCAGCAGGCGGGGCATCTGAACCTGGCGCACCAGGATGAACATCGGAACCCACTCGACGTTGCGGCCTGCCTTGATGCGGCGACCGGTTGCAGGCCGCAGCGATCGGCCGCTCGTGGCGCGAACGACTGGCAGCACAAGCAACAGCACGCCGGGGCGGTTGGTCGGGACGACTTCGAGATCGCGACCAAAACCGCCGAACTTCGTCCCACTCTGCATGTCGTTCGGGGTCATTCGGCGCCCGCCGCCCTTCATGGGCACGTTTTCGGTCGGAATGGCGAGATAACGTCCGCCGCTACGTCGGATCAGCGTGCCTTCCTCGAAGGCTGCGATGATATCGGCCGCGCCACCGCGCCCGCCCTTACCGGGCCGGGCAAAGACCCACGCTGCCGTGCTCAGACTCTCACCACGTTCAGGATAGACATTGCAGCGCACCGCATTTGCGAGGCGTCGTCCAAGGCCTGCGCCGACGACTTGCGCCCTCAGCTCGCTCTTCAAGCTCTTGCCCGCCTTACGCACGGCCGCCGTGCCAGCCGCCTCCGCGACACGAGCTTCACCGCCAAGGATCTTGTTCAGATCCCCCTCGATCTGGAGGTCAAGCCTCATGGCGCGATGACATCGAGCCGCAGGATAAGGCCATCCATCATGGATACCGGCGGCGCTTGCACGCGATAGATCACGCCCGACACTTCGAGCGTGTCGCCTTCCGCCATACCCGAAGCCTCTTCAGTGCGGATGTCAAAGAGTGTAGCGTCCTGGACGAGCTTGGCGCCGCTGACCTCGAAGACCGGTTGTGGTTGCACGCGCTGGATCCGCACAGGATAACCGGGACCCTGACCCCCGATACGCCAGAACCCAGACCGGGCCAGATTATTGTCCGTAAAAAG
>CAIKWZ010000011.1 GCA_903831255.1 uncultured Alphaproteobacteria bacterium | reverse complement strand
CTGGGCTTTTGCGGGGCTCGTTGGCATTCCAGCGGCTGTCTATTTCGACTTCTTAGGCGGCTGGCGCTGGCCTCCTTACAACGCCGTTTATGATCAGATGATCGTCAGTGTTTACGTGGCGGTCGGGATCTGCGCGGCGATCGCCATCCGCGAGCCTCTGCGCCATGTGAGCTTTCTTTGGTTCGTAGCGCTGTCGAGCTACACGCACGGCCTCGTTATGCTGTTTCACGCGATCACCAACCCAACGCATATTCATCACCTTCTCGGAGACGTCTGGATTTTGGCAGGTGGGACTTCCCTGGCGTGGCCGCTTTGGCGAGCGCGCCACCTGAAGCCGCAGGACTAAGCTAGCCCCACGCTTGGGCATCAGATCCGCACGCGACGGTCCCGCGCTCTGGTCTCCGAGAAGGGTGCTCGCTCCCGGCGCTGTTGCGGCGGGAAGGAAGCTTCGGTTCGCTGCAATCACCCGCCGGATCCGTTACGGCAGGACGGCTGGCAGCAATTGGGCGAGCTCCTGCCACACCGCCGCACGCGTACTGAATGACCGATCTAGATCGACCCTGCCGGATTGCCACAATCTCCACTTCGGGTGAGTGAGGGCCCTCTGTGGAGGCCCGTATCGCCCACCAGTCGGACCCGTGTGCCAAGTTCCTCGGTGCGATTGAAACACGCGGTTTACCGAGAACCAGAAGTAGCCCTAGCGGACTTTGGAAGCGTATTCCGCAGCCCGGCGGCGCCTTGACGCTTGTCCATTCCTGTCGACTGTTGTCCTCTGCTTCGCGTTCAAGGGAGGATAGTATGATGAGGCGTCTTGCGGTTTTCGGACCCGCGTGGGTGATGGCGCTCGTGTTCTCCGCGGGGTTGTTCGTCAGCCCGGCTGCCGCCGACGAGGTTACCGACGCCGCTAACAAAAAGATCGTCGCGGGAAAGTACGCCGAGGCGATTGCGGGTCTGGATGCAGCCTACAAGAAAAATCCCAGATCCCTGGAATACAAAGAGGCGTTGGTTGGGGCGTATTTCGCGCAGGGCCAATCCACAATGAACGATCCGCAGCTGCCGCCCATGCGGAAATACCCGGCAGCCCTGACGTCGTTTCGTAAGGTCTTGGAACTCGATCCTCAGCACGCTGGGGCGAAATCGAACATCAAGATGATTGAGGACATCTACACATCGATGGGGCGCCCGATACCGCAATAGGCAAGTCAGGCCCGGCCAATATCAGGGACGGCGCCCCTGGGTCTGGTCGCCAGTATCTGAGTTGCGGCGATCTCGCTCCTGATCCAAGGGTACGACCGGCAAGTCACGAGCGACCTTGCCGTAGGCAAGACTGTGGCGGGCTCGGCGTTCGTGGCCCTTTTCAGACCGTCCTGAGGCAACCTAAACTGATCCTATGTGCCTTTACATTGCACTCGTACTGGATGACCAGCAAGATTAGGGGTGAGGCTTGAGGGTTTTCAGTCGCCTGGCAGCATCCGTCGCGCTTTGCTTGATGCCACTTGCTTGCAAGGCGGGCGTAGAAAATCGACTGCAGCCCGTGGCAGCTTCGCCTGCCAAGGAGACCTCGCTCAGGCTGGCCGTACAGGTGGCGATACCAGTCGCTGCTGATGCGTCGCCTTCGGCGTTGCAGGCCGACGCCTCCGAGCAGTGCGGTGGTCAAGCGCAATTTGTCGAAGTCGATGCGCGCAGTTTTGCAGTGTTCGAGTGCGTCGAACGCAAGTGATCCAAATCAGACGTCGATGGCGCAGATTGCTTCCAGTCCGGCAACAGTTTCGAGACGCAGTCGGTAGCGTCCCTGACGCAGGGCGAGCGCGACCGAACTTCGCACGGTCTCGACCAACACTTGGTCCGCTGGTACCGCAAATTCCTCATCGACGTCGTGAATAGCTTGGACGAGAAACGGCGGCTGAATCTTCAGCGAAGTCAGGTCCACAGCGATTGGTCGCCGACTTTTGTCTTCGATCAACCAGGAAGGTCGACCGTCGATATACCGTGTCGGCAGGTGGTGCACAGCCAGGTCGGCGGGGAGCTTTTCGCTCACCACCGGTGCGCCACCGCGGAAGGCAATAAAGCTGTCGCGCGGCGCGAATGCGGCGATAAGAGCTGAGTTGAGTGGCGAATCCTGTCCGTGCGGACCAAAAGACCCGGTCGAACTCTGTTCGATCGTCAAAGGATCGATTCCGGTCAGCTCGCGCAGTCGCGCAGCAAACCAGACATTGTTCTGAGCATCGGGGCTCTCGAGAAGATGTGAATAACCCACATAGACGACAAAACGGCCGTGCGGATGCCGGCGGAGCGCATTCTCGAAGAAGTTCTCCGCCTGCGCTTTCTCACGAGCGGCAATTGCCGACCTTGGATCTCCCGAGGACCCGCTTTGGTCCTCGCGGGCTTCATAGCTGATGAAGTTGTATCCGACCGATGCTGCTTCCCGAACTGCTTCGGCAAATACCGGGTCGCGCGTATAGTATCCGTAGTCGGGACTGAACGGCTTGCCCGAACCATACTGGGCGATGTCCGGATAGCCCTCCTCCGCGCCATTGAAAAATGTTTCCGCCGCAAGATGCGTGAAGCCTTCAGGCTTCAATGCGCGTAGCAGGCGCAGGAGGAAGTGGCGATGAAGCGAAGAGACGTGGGCCTCGTTGAGGATAACGACTTGTCGACCACGCGAAGCGGCGACGATTACAGGTATGGCATCGCGTACTGAGACGCCCTCTGTACCCAAGGATGACCTTCCGACGACGTCACGCAGCGCGCGATCGGCGTCGCCGACAAACGCAGAGAACTGGTCAAGTCCGGGTCCGTCGCGCTCCCTTAATTTCAGAAGATACGGCAGATACCGGTTCTCCCCGAAGAACAAATCTTCCGCGCTCGCCGGGGTCTGGCCCATTGCGGGATTTCCAATCAATCCCAGCGCCGATCCAATGAGCAGCCGGCGTGAGAGCGCGAAGCTTTCCGCAACTGCGCCCCCGTCATTTCGCTTGGCGCGCGATAAGTATTGGCCGCGACGGCAAAACATGATGGCCCAACTATGTCGAAATCAGCGGGATTGTAGCATGGTGCTGTCCGAACGTCACGCGTGTCAACTGCCGCCCGCAGATGCGAGATGTGGAAGGCCGGCCGCTTGTATGATGCCGGCAGGATAACATTGTCGGACTCCCACGGTCTGCCCGGCGCGATGTCGGCGGTCTTTGCGCCCACTGCTGCGATCCATTCCTGAATAGCCGTCGATCCACCTAACAGCCCTTTTGGCAAAATCACCATGTTGCGCTTTCTGACACCGGTCCTTCTCTGCCTGTCTCTGTTTTCGGCAACCGCTAACGCCCAGAGTGACCAGACTCTGTTTGAGAGGGGTGTCGAGGTAGGAAACGCCGGAGATTACATCAGGGCATTCGCACTTATCCGGCAGGCTGCCGAGGGCGGTCATGCCCCGGCGCAGTACACGCTTGGCACAATGTATTCATTCGGCCAGGGCGTAGAGCTATCCAAGGCCGACGCTATGATCTGGTTCGAGCGTGCGGCGAGCCAGGACCACCCTATCGCCCTCTACAATCTTGGGCTTTACTACGATCTTGGTATCGGCGTTGCACAGGACAGGACGCGCGCCCTTGCATGGTACCGCAGGGGCGCTGCCGCAGGTGAGCCCCTGGCTGCCTACAATGCAGGTCACATGATGCTGACAGCCGACGGCGTACCGCGCGATGCCGCGGAGGGTCTTCGGCTGATCGAACAGTCGGCAAGCGCTGGAGCAGCTGATGCCCAGGCCTCCCTAGGCTATATCTTTGAGGTCGGATACGGCGTCGGCAAGGATCCGGCGAGGGCCCTCGACTACTACGCCCAGGCCGAGAGGAATAATCTTGGCGGCGCAGCAGACCGGCGGCTCGCTCTTGCCTCAGGTGTACTGGAAGAAGGCATCGCCCTTGAGCTGGACGGTCGCGGGGCTGACGCGCTGCGCCTGCAGGACCTCGCCTGCCGCTATGGCCAGTATTATGCCTGCTTCAACGCAGGGCGACTTCGCTTCGAGGGGCGGCTGGTGCCCCGTGATGTCGCGGGCGCGTTGGAGCGACTGAGGGTAGCCTGCGACCGTCTGCTTGAGGCGGCATGCCGCCTGAGGACCGAAGCCGTGCTCTCGGGTGCAGATGCAACGCCAGCCGACAGGGAGCGCAGTTCAGTCTACCTTGGGCGACTTTGCAGTGAGGCCGATGCGCGCGCTTGTCATAACCTGGCCGTCATCAGAATGTCGCCAGCCTTCGGGACGCCAGACCCGGACGCCGCGATGAAGCTGCTCGCGCGTAACTGCATTGAGCGAGGTTTCAATGCTTCCTGCGAGCCCTACTACGCCATGTACAACTCCTCCCTGCTGCAGCGCTCCGCAAGCAGCACTGCAGGCATGTCCATCCTCGAAGAAGGCGTCCTTGCAATCATGTCCGTGGCCGCCGACGGCCTCTCGGCCCTCAGTGCGACCGGTAGGTATTCATCTGGCGCCTATGGCGGCTACTCAGCCTTCTCGCCTCCATCAACGATGACCTACAGCGCCTATTCGCCTGCCGATAAGGCGAACTTCTCGAACTTCATGGACTCGATCCGATATCCGACCGTGCAGTGCCGCTCGGGAAATCCCTATTGCTGATGGCCCCTGGCAATGGGCGCCCAAGGGGCTCTGAGGCGGATTTACTTTTCTGTACCCGCGGCAGGGGGACTCAACGACCGCATCGTCCGTGTGTTCGTCGACCGCGAGACCAGCGCCAAACCTGTTGTCGCGATACTTTGCAGCATCGAGAAGGGCCTGCTCCGGCCGCGAGGAGGCGATCGCGATGAGCGGCCGTCTCTGGCATGCAGAGAATCTCTGCATGCGCCCGCAAGAACGGCTTCAGCCAGAACTAGGGGTCCCTGCCATGTTCCGCACTCCGCCAGGCTGTCGCGCGACGATCAGGCCACGGCTGGCCCGCAGTCTAGCCGAGGTTCCTGGGGCGCCGTTATCAGCAGCCCGCAGGCGACCCAGCAGGATCGTCACGATCCGCGCAGTTCAATCTCGCACCAGGTTCTGCCTGGAGCAGACGAAGGACCTCATCCTGTCCCAAGGGCACTGACGCCCGACGTCACGCTCTACGGATTGTCCTTCAGGAACTGGATCACCACCGACGCCAGCTCCTCTCCCTTGTCTTCTTGCAGGAAGTGGCCGGCACCTTTGATGGTGATGTGCATCTGGTCCTTTGCCCCCGGAACCAGTTCGAGGAATTTCTTGTCCTGTCCCCGTGTCACCGGGTCCCCGTCCGAGAACGCCGTGAGGAAGGGTTTACGCCAGGTCTTGAAAACCTCCCACGCGCGCTGATTGGCGGGAGCCGCGGGATCCTCCGGCGTTACCGGTACGAGAGCCGGCATGATCAGTGGTCCGGCCTTGTAGCTCTTGTCGGGAAAGGGCGCATCGTATCCCGCGACCACATCGGGCCCGTGCTGTCGAGCGACCAGCTGACCGACCGGCATGTCGCCCGATGCCCTGAAGCCAGCCGCCATCCGGCTCCAGCCTTCAAATGCCGGCCCCATATCCGCGCCTTCTGGCAGCGCGCCATTGGCGAGCACGATGCGCGCAAAGCGGTCAGGGTTCTCCGCGGCCACCCGCAGGCCGATCAGACTGCCCCAATCCTGGCACACCAGAGTGATGTTCCTGAGGTCAAGCTCACGGATCAGTTCGCTGATAGCATCGACATGAAACTTGTAGCTGTGCGCGTCCATCGCCGCCGGCTTGTCCGACCGGCCGAAGCCGATCAGGTCGGGCGCGATCACCCGATGCCCGGCGCCAGCCACAGGGGGGATCATCTTGCGGTAGAGATAGCCCCAGGTCGGCTCGCCGTGCAGCATCAGCACGGGCGCGGCGTCGCGCGGACCCTCGTCGACATAGTGCATCCGATAGCCGGCGACGTCGGCATAGTGCGGCTTGAAGGACCAGCCCTGGAGACTGGCGAAGCGCTCATCCGGGGTACGCAGCGTTTCGGCCCGCAGCGGCAGCGACTCCGCATCAGCCATAACCTTCGGACTGGCGCAACCTGCCAGCACCGCCGCCAGCACAAACCCCACCGCCAGTTTCCGCATCCCATCACCTCATTGGTCACGACCGTTCAACGCGCCAAACATCCCGATCGTGGGCGAAAGACAAGTTAAATCTCTGAGCAGATCCTTAAACTGGACCCCTGCGCTTCCCGCGAGATCAGTCTCGCAGCGCGTTTGTTGGCGTCCGGATCCTGCGTCGTTTTGGATCTCGGTCGGCCCGGTTGGCAAGGGTCCTGAGATACCCCGCGAATGCTGGCCGTTGCGCGAGCTCCAGTCTGATTAGTTGGGCAGAAGCGACCGGTAAGTCACGAGGGCTTCAGCCCGATTGCCACATTCTGTGTTCCAGCGGCACAGGGGCCCAATTCCGACACCCGCTCATTGTGCTCACGGTCCATTTCCCTGGCGCCCAAAAAAATGATGTGACCTCAATCCGCCGGTCGCCTACGCTCGTTCGAACAGCGCTGCACAGCCAGTGCCTGCAAGGATAGCGTCTACGCGGCTTTGGTCAGCGGGCGTCAGCGCCGAATAGGCCTCGCGTAGCCACCGCAGGCACTTGGCCTGGTAGACGAAGGGGGTCTGCCTCCACGGCTGGCCATCGATTTCACAAATGACCTGTTCCGCACCGCGCGCCACTGCGTCCGCATTGGCCAGCATGAACGGCGCATAGACCCGACCAATCTCAGTCAGGAGGGCGCGAAACGTCTCCGACGGTTCTTCAAGGTCGATCCAGTCGTCTTCGCTGACATCGAGGCCGCTTAGATCTTCACACCGCTCTGTCCAGGCATAGGCGCGCGGCGAGACTTCAAACGCGACCGCAGCGGGCGTCGGATCGGTTATCACCAGCATGGTCATTTGTCCGTAACAGGCGAAATCGCCTGCGCCAGGGCGGTGGCCGAGCAGGAAAGGCTGGTTCTGTATGTGGGCGTCAAAGACCTCTAGGAAGCGGCCCCAGCTCGCTTCGATCACCGGCCCGGTCATCTCGTTCGAGCCGACAACACCGATGCGAGAAATCTGGCGCGCGGCGAAAGCTGCGCCCGCCTGCACGCCCTGATCAGGCGCCATCTGCATGGCTGTGGTGTAAGGAAGATAGGCGCTGGCACGCTCCGTGTCGCGAGCATAAGACCAGCGGTAATGAAACATGCACTTGCTGAGCCACTCGTCGCCATAGTCCTCGATCAACAGGTCAAGGAGTCGAAGCGCGGCGTCAGCCGGCCGCAGTAGCCGCTGCGGATAGGCCTCCTCGAGGAAAGTCAG
>CAIKWZ010000010.1 GCA_903831255.1 uncultured Alphaproteobacteria bacterium | reverse complement strand
CCGTTCTGGCGGCGGCGGGAGGGACGCTTCCGAAGGACCGTGTCTATGACGGGGTTGATCTTCGACCCTATCTGAGAGGCGATGTGAATTCTCCCCCGCACGAGATGCTGGCGTGGCGCCGTCACCCTCTGGCTTCCATCCGTAAGGGCGACTGGAAGCTGTGGAAGAGCGTCGATGGCGCTTACACCTTCCTTTTCAATCTTGCGGAGGATCCCAACGAGACCGTCAATCGGGCACAGAGCGATCCGGCCAAGCTGAAGGAGCTCGAAGCGGATTTTGATCGCTGGGCCCGCGACATGGTCGATCCGAAATGGCCGTCGCGCCCGCATACGACCTATGATGTCTGCGGGACGCCGTTCGAAGTGCCGATCTGAAGCGGTTCTGTGCAGACACCTGCTGGGGACAGAAGCTGAGGATGTCCGTCCGGATCAGAACCAGCCGGGGAGAATGCGTTCCTGGTCAGCCTTCAGGCCGCGAAGCGAAGCCTCGCCTCCCGCTGATATGGACAGAATGGCGGATAAGGATCTGTCCCCCGATCTGAGGGCTGCCTCCAGAGCCTCCGCCTCTTTCTGGTCCGCGTAGTATCGGTCAGGTCCCACGCGAATGGCGATGGCTGGTATCGGCGGCGGAGGGGCGATCTCTTCGCCGTCTTTCGCGGGCGCCGCATCCGGGTAGATCTCTGTCATCATCGCGGACACTTTCATGGCGATCCTGCCCTCATCGAGAGTTGAGGGGGCTGAAAGCATGATCGAGACAAGCTCGGCGGCCGGAGATGTCCGGACGTCGAAAACCGCCCAGACCGTTCCGCCGTCTCCCGCCAGCGCCTCTCTGAGACGGGGCCCATCGTCTGGATCGATCAGACCCTCCAGCTGTCTCGGGTCGCCTGCCACGTAGGCGAGTTGAACATAATGACCCATGAGAATCTCCCGGGGGTCGACCGGTCGAACGGCGAGGATCAGCTCCCGGCCCGATCGCAGGAGAAGCTCATGACGGACGGCGATGGCGCCTATCATCAGCACAAGGAACGCCGCGGCGGTCAGCAGAGCCTGCGGCGGCGGCTGTTTCAGAAACTCTTTCAAGGCCGACATCGACAGGGATCCAGCCGATCGTGCAGCGCGCGATGCCTCGGTCATCAATCATCCCTTCCTGTCATCGGGGTTGCGTCGGCCCATTCGGGCGGCGAAGCCCAGAGCGATCAGCGCCGTGAGAAGGAAGACCCCCGCTGCGGCCGTCAGGCTCAGACCCAGATCGGACAGAAGCAGGGAGACGGCGCCGATGAGTGAGGCGACCCCTGCGCCGACGACCCATCCCTGACGGTCCATTTGGCCGAGTACGATCACGCCAAGCGAGAGACCGATCCAGACGCCGCGCTCGAGAAGCGTGGCTGTGATCGGTATCGTCGCCCCCATCCAGGTCGTATCCACCGACAGGGTGAGGCTGAACGCTGCGACGGAGAGCATGCCCCACCACGCCCCGTATCCGTAGAGGGTCGCGCCTCCGGCCTTTCCGTCAGCATATCGTCTGCGACCCAGAAAGCCCGCAATCGACCAGACCAGAATCTGCAGCATGAGCCAGATTCTCAGGCCCTCCTCACTGTCGCCGATCAGTTTGAACAGGATGAGCCCGCCAGAAAACCCCGCCGACCAGATGGCCAGATGGCGTACGAGGGCGGAGTTCCACAGGCGGGACAGAGCTGCTGAGCTGAGAATGATTGCTGGGAAGATGATATCTGCGGGTCGCCAGAGACGGGCGTCCGCCTGAAAAGATCCGGCGAGCGGCTCCCCCATTGAGCTCGCCTGCCAGAAAACGCCGAAGATAAGGGAGAGGGCGACCGCCGGGGGTGAGGCGCCGGCGACGCCGAGAATGAGCGACCCAAATGCCGCCAGCATGAACGCCGACGACGCAGCGCCCGGGAGGTTGAGGATCTGGCCCATGAGGCCGACGCCTGCCGCAAAGACGAGTGCGGCAAGGAGAACCAGCGCCTCAGCCAGCCGCGGCCGCGAGCGCTCCCGCGCAAGAAGCGACAGAAAACTGGCCCCGACAAGTGCGAGGATGAGGATCCCCGCCTTGAGGCTGCGGGTCATGCCGTCCCAGTTCGATGCGATGAACGCGATGACCGCGAGGCCAAGCAGGATAACGCCTGCGGCAGCCAGAGCCGAGCGGGCGCGATCGGATGAGTTCTCCTCGCGGATGCTCGTGAGAATGGCCTCTCGTCGATCGGCGCTCACAAGACCGCTGGCGATCCATCGGTCCAGATCCGCCTCAAGGCGTCTGCGATACCTCGACCGGTTCATGATCTTATCTCTTTCATCTGGGCGCCGTCGCGCAGATCATTCTAAGGATACCAGCTTCTCACAAAAAAGGCAGGGTTGTTTGACGCCGGATGGGCCCTGCTTGATCAGAGGCTCAACCTGGGCGAGGCTTAATCCCTGCTCCTGTTATGAGGGGATCATGCAGTCTGTCGTCTCGCTGTCGGCGCTTTGCCGGTTTGCTGTCGCCCTGTCGTCTCTGTGCCTGAGCCCCGCGTTCGCGCAGGTACCGTCCGGACAGGATCGTTCCCGCGCCCCGGCCTTTATTTCGGAGGCGATCCTTTCCGAGATGGCGTCGGAGCTCGCCGATCAGGCGGTCAATCCTCAGTGGAAGCGGGAGGCGACCATTCCCGAAGACTGGGGCTACTCGCTTCCGCAGGGCGTGACGTCGCGACAGACGAGCTTTTTTGTCGATGGAGGCGTGCGCCTTCAGGGACGCCTGTTCCTTCCTGCCGGCTTCGATGCCGCGGACCGGTATCCGGCTCTCGTTGTGGGCCATGGGATCAATGCGCTCGCGATCGGCATCGAGAAGTACGCGGCCGCGTTCGCAGCGCGCGGCTTCGTCGCCATGTCCATTGATTATCAGAGTTACGGATTTTCTGATTCGGGGGCTGACGAGCTCTTCCTTCTTGATCCTGACCGGACAAGCGATGAGGATCCGGTCGTTACGGAACGCCGACGGGTTCGCATCAAACGCACCAACCTCAACAATGTTGAGGAAGTGAAAGCGTTCAGAGCGGCTGTCTCTTACCTGCAGGGCGAACCTGGAGTTGATGCTGAGCGTATCGGCGCCTGGGCGACAAGCAATGGCGGAACGGTGCTGGCGACAGTGCTGGCCACGGACGCCCGGATCAAAGCTGCTGTTATTCATGTGAACGGCGTCATGCCCTCAAAGGGAGGGGCCCGAGATCTCTCGGGCGAGGCGCTTGCGGACGCTGTCCGGCGCGTACGAACAGGACAGGGAGCTGAAACCTCCGCAGGCTTCTCGTTCAAGACGCAGGTTGATCTCTGGTATCGCACCCGCAATCGCGATGCGGCCCCAGGCCCGCTTCTGGATCGCATACCGACTACGACCGCCGTGCTCTTTCTTGCTGCGGAGAAAGATGAGCTGATCGGCGGTAATCGATCGGCTCTTGCGGGTTCTGCAGCGCTGACCGCCCGCGGGGCGCCTTCTCAGGTCGTTACCTTTCCTGGCCTGACCCACTTCCAGCCTTATTCCGGGGCAGGTTTCCGGGCGGGCTCGACCCTTGCCGGAGACTGGTTCGTGCGCTTTCTTGGGCAGAAGGAGGATGGGCGATGATCTTCTTATTGAGGCCCGGCCTGATCGGGCTGATTGTCTGCTCGCTTCTGTCAGGATGTGCGACCGGATCTCAGTCAACGCCTCCGACGGCTCCTCCTGTCGCGCCTGCGGGCGTCGAGGCGCGTGAGGTATCGTGGTACTCCGAGCAGGTACGCGTATCGGGGACCCTTTATCGTCCGGAGGGGGAGGCTCTGAGACCGGGCGTGATTCTCGCTCCTGACCGAAGCGCGTCCGCTCAGTCTGTCGCCGCGTGGGGCATGCGCCTTGCGGCGGAGGGGTTCGTCGCTCTCGCCATCGATTATCGAGGATCAGGCGCCAGCGGCGCGCGGATCTATCTCGGCGAGCGGGTCGATGTTTATGACGCCATGCGCTTTTCCGAGCATGATGTTGAGATCGTGCTTCGTCGGGGCCGACACGATCCCGAAGCGCAGGTTCAGGATCTCCGCAATGCCGTGACCTTCCTGCAATCCGAGCGAGGCGTCGATCCCTCCCGTATCGCTGTCATGGGGGAGGGGCTGGGGGGCGGTCATGTCGTCTCCGTCATGGGACTGGATGCGCGGGTGAAGGTCGGCGTCGCTCTGGATCCGGATATTCCCGGCGCCGGAGAGGCGCCTCACGCCTTTGCTCCCGCCCCCTCGAGCCAGGCCGCAATGATCCGCCTCGCGCGCGAGGGCGCGCCGCCCCGATCCCGCCGGGAGGCGCAGGAGCGCAATACCCTTGAGAACGCCCTTCTTCTTGAGGAGTATCGTCCGTTCTGGCGACTGCCCGACATCCCTGCGGATGCGCATCTGGCGTTGATCGCGGGCGCTGAAGTCGCAGCCGGAGACGAGACTTCGGACGCCCGGGCCTCTGCCGCTGTTCTTGGCGCACGCGGTGTTCTTATCGAGGCGGGCGAGGACCGTCTCGCTCAGGCGATCAGCTTCCTCAAGACGCATCAGCCAGGACCTGACATCGGTCAGTGATCCTCTCCATAAGTCAGAGCGCTTGTTCCGAAACGGAACCCAGCATCAGGACCCGAGACATGACAATGTTATCCCCAGTATGGCGGTCTGCCGGTCTCGCTGCGGCCTGGGCCGGGTTCCTCGCTCTGGCGGCGTGCGCGAACGGCCCTCAGCGTGCGGATCTGATGCTCACCAACGGTGTCGTGTTCACGGCGAATGAAGCCTATGACACGCATCAGGCCGTGGTTGTCGATAAAGGACGAATTCTGGCTGTGGGCGGCGCGGAGATTGAAGCGGCCTATCGCGCCGACCGAACGATCGACCTTAAGGGGCGGCTGCTCATTCCCGGGTTTAATGACGCCCACACTCATATCGACGGCAATCCCGGAAACTGGGCGGATGTCTCCCGAGCGGGCTCCATCCTTGAGCTGAAGGCGGTCGTACAACGAATGACGGAGGTGGTTCCCGTCGGAGGATGGATCATCGGCTATGGATGGAGCGAAGACCGCTTCTCGGATGGTCGAAAGCCGACGCGTTTCGACCTTGATGAGGTCTCCGCCGGCCGAGCGGTTCTGTTCACCCGCGAGGGCGGGCATGCGGCTATTGCAAACTCCCTGGCGCTGGAGCGCGCCGAGCTCTCACAATCAAGTCCTGATCCAGAAGGCGGGAGCCTCGAGAGGGATGAGCAGGGGCGACTGACCGGTGTGATCGCCGAGCGTTTCGATCTTGTCACCCGTGTCATGCCACGCGGTCAGCCGGAGGATCTTGCAGAGGACCTGGCGCGCAACCTGAACGCTCAGCTTGCGCTCGGGATTACAAGTCTTACTGACGCGAGCGCGTCTCCAAAGGTCTTTGACCGACTGTGGACGCTTGTTTATGCAAGCTCCGATCTTCCTCTTCCCAGGGCCCGTGTCCAGATCAATCCCGGGCTGGATGCAGGAGCGTCCGCGGACGCGATCCGAGCCCTTATCGCATTCGGCCGTAAGACTGGAGATGGGGACGAACGTCTCAGCGTCGGGCCGCTCAAGGTCTTTGTCGATGGCGGCTTCACAGGACCGGCGGCGTTCACGACAAGACCCTATCGCAACGATCCGTCCTATCGCGGCTCGCTGACGACGCCGATGGCGGATATCGAACGGCTGGCGAAGGCGGCGCACGAATTGGGCTGGCAGTTCGGTTTCCATACGATCGGGGACCGCGCCATTGACGAGGCCGCCGGCATGATGGCGCGGGTCATCGCATCGGGTCCCGCGCGCGATCACCGGCACTATCTCAATCATTTCTCCATGACGCCCCGTGCGGAGACCCTGGCTCTCATGGCGCGTCATGGGATCGCCATCGCTCAGCAGCCCAATTTCACCTACAGTCTCGAGGGCCGGTATCGGACCTACCTGCCGGATGAGGCTCTCGCCCTCAACAATCCCATCGCCACGCCCCTGTCGGCCGGGGTAAGGATGGCGTTTTCCTCGGACATCATTCCGATCGGGCCCCTGGTGGGCGTCTATGCGGCCGTCACGCGCAAGGGGCGCTCGGGGGCGGTCTATGGAGACGGTGAACGGGTCAGTCTTCCTGAGGCCTTGCGGCTATATACCCATGGCGGCGCCTATCTGAGTTTCGAGGAGACGAAGAAGGGTCTGATTGAGCCCGGGTATTTCGCCGACCTTGCGGTTCTCAGTGAGAATCTTCTTGAGGCGCCTCCGGAGCGTATCCTCGAGACGAAAGTCGACATGACCGTGCTCGACGGACGCGTGGTGTTCGAACGAACGCCGTGAGAGACAGTTTTTCATTTCGCCTGTCGCCGGCGGGTTGTATGACCCGTCGGTAGCTCTTTCATGACCCTTCAGGATCGACAGATGCAGTTGCTGTCCTCGCCGACGTCTCCCTACGCCCGCAAGGTCCGGATATGTCTGATTGAACTTGGCCTTAGCGATCGCGTTTCCGTTACCGATGCCAACCCTATGGGAGAGGACGGCGTGGTTGCGGCAGCCAACCCTCTTGGCAAGATCCCGGCCCTGGTCCGGCCAGGCGAGAGCGCGATTTTCGACAGTACGGTGATTTGCGAATATCTGGATGCGATCGCTGGCGGCGGGCGGCTGTTCCCGACAACCCTTTCCTCACGCTTCGACGCGCTGGTGCGGCATGCGCTGGCTCAGGGCGTCATGGATGCCGCGTTCAGTCTTGTCATGGAGGCCCGACGGGAGGAGGCCGCCCGGTCGGCTTACTGGATGTCGCGATGGGCGGATGCGATCCGTCGCGGTCTTCTTGAAATGTCAAAACGCGAAGAGGCTGATCCGACCCCTGTCGATATCGGATGGATCGCTCAGGCGGCGGCCGTCGGTTATGTCGAGTTTCGCCTTCCCCATCTTGCAGACCCTGAGGGGAGCGGGGCGCTCAGAAAGTGGTGGCTCGCGGCCCAGGTCCGTCCGAGTGTCGTTGCGACGAGGCCGCCGGGTTGAACCGTGCGATCGCCATGGCGGATGAGGGGCGCGGGACGTCCCTGGTTGAGGTGAGGGAGGTCGTCAAGACCTACTCGACATCCGAAGGGCCTCTCCCGGTTCTGAGCGGGGTGAGTTTTGATCTGAACGCCGGCGTCAGTCTGGCTCTGACCGGCGAGTCCGGCAGCGGAAAGAGCACGCTTCTTCATCTTCTGGCTGGCCTCGATCGGACTGACAGCGGATCGATACGGATTGAGGGAACGGAGCTTGAACGTCTGGGCGATGCTGAGCTTTCGGCGCTTCGCCGGCAGCGCATCGGACTGGTCTTTCAGCAGTTCAATCTCATTCCTTCCCTGGATGTCCGGTCGAACATCGCCTTTCATGCGCGGCTGGCCGGGCGTCTCGACCCGTCCTGGCGGGATGAACTTGTCGAACGCCTTGGTCTGTCAGGTCTTCTCAATCGCTACCCTGAACAGTTGTCGGGCGGACAGCAGCAGCGCGTTGCGATTGCGCGAACCCTCGCCATGAGACCCATTCTCGTTCTGGCGGATGAGCCGACAGGCAATCTTGATGAGGCGAGCGCGGCGAGCGTGCTCGCGCTTATGCTCGATCTGGTCCGGGCGTCAGGCGCGGGTCTCATCATGGCGACGCACTCGCTTCGCATCGCAGGCCAGCTCGATCGGCGGCTTCACCTTTCGGCGGGTCGCATTCTCGCATGCTGACGGTCGCGCTGAAGGCCCTTCTGTCTCACTGGGTCCGCAGCCCGTTTCAGCTGACGATGATGCTGATCGGACTCTCGGCGGCGACAGCCCTCTGGTCGGGGGTGCAGGCGGTGAATTCCGAGGCGCGGGCCAGTTATGACAGCGCCGCCTCACAGGTGGCCGGAGAGCGCTTCTCGCGCCTTGAGGCGCCCGATGGGCAGGACTTCGATGAGGAAAACTTTATTCGTCTGCGTCGTGCAGGCTGGCTGGTCTCGCCCGTGCTCGAGGGGACAACCATCCTGCAGGGAGAGGCGGTTCGGGTGCTCGGCGTTGATCCGCTGACGCTTCCATCGGGGGCGGTCAGCGTTGATCCTGCCGCGCCCGGACGGCTTGGCGCATTTCTCTCTCGTCCAGGTCTCATTCTGGCGTCCGCGGATATCGCCGCAAAGCTTTCAGGACGTATCCCTCAGACGATCGAGACGTCTGAGGATCTCCCCGATGGGACCGTGGTGGCGGATATTGGTCTCGCACAGATGCTTCTGGATCGTCCCGGCCGTATCAGCCGGCTGATTGTGGCTTCTGAGCAGAGATCAGGACTGACCGCGCTTCAAAGTCTTGTCCCGGAGCTTGAGCTTCGGGCGCCTGCGGCGGCAAATGACCTTGCGCGTCTGACCGACAGTTTTCATCTCAACCTGACCGCATTCGGATTTCTCGCCTTCGTGGTCGGCCTGTTCATCGTCTATTCTGCGGTGGGCCTCGCGTTTGAGCAGAGACGCCCGACGTTTCGGACGCTGCGGGCGCTTGGAGTGTCCACCGCGACCCTCTCGGGGCTGCTGGTGTTTGAACTTGGAGTGTTCGCTCTCGTTGGGGGCGCTTTGGGCGTCGTCCTTGGCTATGGCGTCGCGGGTCTCCTCCTGCCCGGTGTGTCAGCGACACTTGAGGGGCTGTATGGCGCCGTCGGGCCTCAGAGCCTGACCCTGCGTCCCTCCTGGTGGATATCGGGCATGGCGCTTTCAGCCCTTGGCGTATTTGCCGCCTCCGCACAGGGGGTCTGGACCATCTGGCGAATGCCTGTGCTGGCGTCGGCTCAGCCTCGCGCCTGGGCGCGCGCATCGCGTGCGGTTCGCCTCTGGCAGGCGGGTTTCGCGTGTGTTTTCTGCGCGGGCGCATTGATCCTGCTTCAGGTGGGGAATGGGCTGCTTGCCGGATTTGCAGTCATGGGTGGTCTCCTTCTGGGAGCCGCTCTCGCATTGCCGCTCCTGTTGTCCGCCACTCTTGAGGGCCTGAGGCGTCTTGCCCGCACGCCTCTGACAGAGTGGTTTTTCGCCGACACGCTGCTGCAGGCGCCGCGGCTCTCCTTCGCGCTCATGGCGCTTCTTATGGCTCTCAGCGCCAATGTCGGTGTGGGGGTGATGGTCTCCAGCTTTCGGCTGACCTTCAATGCCTGGCTTGATCAGCGTTTTGTCGCCGATGTCTATGTCTCGGCCCGTAGCAGCGAGGAGGGCGATCGTCTCTTCGCGTTCGCCGCGCCCAGGGTTCAGGAAGCCTTGCCGATCTGGGGGGCTGAGGCCCGACTGGGCGATCTTCCGGGGGAGATTTTCGGG
The DNA here is from genome assembly GCA_903831255.1 of uncultured Alphaproteobacteria bacterium. Taxonomy (GTDB): domain Bacteria; phylum Pseudomonadota; class Alphaproteobacteria; order Caulobacterales; family Hyphomonadaceae; genus UBA7672. The sequence continues at coordinate 57,674 of CAIKWZ010000010.1, read as the reverse complement.
GTCGCGGTGTCGGCCAGTTATCGCGACCACTGGCCGCTTCTCGAAGCGGTTCCAGGCGCATGGGATCGGGTCGAAACCGGAGGCGAGATCCTGATCAATGAGCAGCTGGCGCGAAGACGGGATATCTCTCCGGGAGATGTGTTTGTCCTCGGCCCCGGCTGGAGCGCCCGGATCGCAGGGGTGTACTCGGATTACGGCAATCCTGAGGGGCAGGCGCTTGTCGAGATCTCGGAATTCCGGAGACGTTTTCCTGATGCGCCGCGCCTGCGATACGCGTTCCGGACCCGTGAGGGCGATACCGATGCTTTTATGCGCTCGCTCGTTTCCGAGTTCGGGCTGCCGTCTGAGGCGATCATTGATCAGGCGCAGATCAAGGCTGTTTCGAGACGGATCTTCGAACAGACCTTTGCGGTGACGGCCGCCCTCAACGCCCTGACCCTATCGGTGGCGGGCCTTGCTCTGTTCGCCAGTCTGATGACGCTCTCGTCCATGCGCGTCTCACAGCTGGCGCCGGTGTGGGCGATGGGCGCGAGGCTGCCGGGTCTTGCGGGCCTGGAACTGCTGAGGACGGCGGGCCTCGCGCTTCTGGTGACCCTTGCCGCCATACCGACCGGCCTCGGGCTGGCTCATGTTCTGCTGAGCGTCGTCAATGTCGAGGCATTCGGCTGGCGTCTGCCGATGCATGTTTTTCCAGGGGACTGGCTGCAGCTCGGCGTCCTCAGCATGATTGTGGCGCTGGCCTCGACCCTTATCCCCGCTCAGAGGCTCGCCTATATGTCGCCCTCGGTCCTGCTGAAGGTCTTCACCAGTGAGCGTTAGATGTCTGTTTCTGTGCCTGTGGCTGTGCGCGTCGGCTCACGCTCAGGGCTTCGCCGGTCTTGGCGCCCCTGCGAAGGGGTTCGCCAGCCCGGTTCGCGGGGGCGAGCTTTCCTTTCCGGCGGATCATGGCGCTCATAGCGAGTACAGGATCGAGTGGTGGTATCTGACCGCCAATCTCGAAGACAGCCAGGGTCGTCCCTATGGTGCGCAGTGGACACTCTTTCGAACGGCGCTGACCCCGGGAGAGGGCGGCGGCTGGTCGGATCCCCAGCTCTATATGGGGCATGCCGCTCTGACGTCCCGGACCGATCATGTCTTCGCCGAACGACTGGGGCGCGGGGGCACGGGGCAGGCGGGCGTGCGGACGAGCCCCTTCGGCGCGTCTATCGATGACTGGAGCATGAAGAGCCTCGCAGCGGCTGAGGCTGATCCGCTGTCCCACCTGGAGCTTTTTGCGGCGGGTCCGGCCTTTTCCTATCGTCTTACAGCGAAGTCCGATCGCCCGCTCATCCTGCATGGCGATCGCGGGTATTCCCTTAAATCCGCCTCTGGTCAGGCCAGTTATTACTACTCTCAGCCTTTCTATAAGGTGACCGGAGAGATTGAACTGAACGGACGGCGAACGAAGGTCTCCGGCCAGGCCTGGCTCGACCGGGAGTGGTCCTCACAGCCTCTCGCCGCCGATCAGACCGGCTGGGACTGGTTTTCCCTTCATTTCGACAACGGGGAAAAACTGATGGGCTTCAGTCTACGGGACTCGGCTAACGGATTTTCCTCAGGGACGTGGATCTCCCGAGAGGGTCGGGGGATCCCCCTCTCCCGAAATTCTCTGAAGGCGATCCCGCTCGCCTATACGCGTGTCGAGGGCAGGCGCATCCCGACCCGGTGGAGGATCGTACTTGAGGCGCGTCGGATTGATGTGACCCTTCGGGCGATCAATCCCAAGGCCTTCATGAAGACGTCGGCCCCTTATTGGGAGGGGCCTGTGACGATTTCGGGAAGTCATCCTGGACAGGGCTATCTCGAAATGACCGGATATGAATGAGCCTCAGCTGTCGAGCCTCCGGGCCCGCTCGACGTCCCGTCTGTAGCCGAGCGAGGCCATGAAGAGGCAGATCAGACTGAGAGCATTCAGGATCAGCATCGTTTCGAGCGCTCTTCGCAGCGATGTCTGCGGATCCGTGGCCGCGAAGTAATCCGAAAGGAAGCCGACGAGCGTCGGACCGCCGCCAATGCCGAGAAGCGTCAGACAGAAGAGGGTGAAAGCGCTCGCGACGGAACGCATTCTGACCCCCACCAGCTCCTGGCTCGCCGTGTAGGCGATGCTGGCGTAGATCAGCCCCACAAAGGACGGGACGACATTGGCCAGGAAGGCCGCCTGCGGCGTTGCGGCGTTCAGAAACATCCATGCGAAAGGCAGAGACGCGATCCCGCAGACGAGTATGGTCCATGGGCGCCAGCGTAAGTCCTTGCTGGACAGCCGGTCGCAGGCCATTCCGATCAGCACCGCTCCCGCTCCGCCGAGGCCTCCCACGAGCAACCCCAGCGCCAGTCCGACCTCTCCGACCTCCAGGCCGTGAGTTCGTATCAGAAAGGGGGCCGTCCAGGCGAGGAAAGCGTTGGCGGACACGCAGATCAGCATGCATCCCGCCAGCAGCCAGAGGAAGGATGACTGGGAGAGTATGAAGGCGAAGGTCGCCGACACCGGCATCGGCTCGGCCTGGGAGCGCACGCCGCCTGGCTCGCTTGCGCCGCGGGTCGGCTCGGGAACCGTGAGCCAGACGACGACCGCCAGTAGAAGGCCCGGCACGCCCGCGACGAAGAAGGCGGCGCGCCAGCCGAAGCTCTCATAGACCAGTCCTCCGAGCGGAAAGCCCGCCAGCACGCCAAGGCCGATCCCCAGCGTGTAGACGCCGAGGGCTGTCGCCCGACGGGAGGGTTCGTAGAGATCTGAAATCATCGAGGTGGCCGGCGGAGTTCCGCCCGCTTCGCCAATGCCGACCCCGATCCGTGCAAGGAGGAGATGGGTGAACGTCTGAGCAAATCCGGAAAGCGCTGTCATCAGCGACCAGACCGACAGCGACAGGGCGATGATGTCACGGCGGCGGCCCCGGTCCGCCCACAGGGCGACGGGGACGCCGAGGGTCGCGTAGACGGCGGCAAACCCTATGCCGGTCAGGAGACCCAGCTGCGTGTCCCGAAGCTGAAGCTCCGTCTTGATGGGCTCCAGGAGGATGAGCAGGACCTGCCGATCGATATGATTGAACGCGTAGACCAGCGTCAGGATCGCGAGGATGTAACCGCGGGAGCGCAGGCCCTTGTCGGCTGTTGCTGTCGTCATGACCGCTCGATCTCCCCCGGGTCTGACCTCATGCGTCAGGATCCAGACAGAGTTTAGAGGCAAAAAAGGCGTGAGCGGAAGACGCTATCTCCGAGGCCGGTGAGGGGGGTATGGAGGGAGCCTTCCTGCGGCGCTCTTCAATCGGGGCCGGATCCCGCGAGGGGACGAGGCGAGGCGGATGGACGAGGCGATCTCCCGTAAACCTCCCGGTGACTTTAGGACGGGTATGCGTTTGTCGGGGCGAGGTCGGGGCGCCCAAAGGGGGGAAGATGAGGACGTTTTCGGAGCTCAAGGATAAGCAGAGACGTTTAAGGGACGGGTTCTCCGAGCCGTTTGGCCTTCGCGTTCACAGGTCGATCAGCTGGATTGGCCGGGCGGAGGAGGAGGCGGCGCGGCGCGATCCCGATGCTCAGTTTATCTTCCTGTGGATCGCCTTCAACGCCGCCTATGCCGGCGAGCTCAATGAGCGCGAAACCCCGAGCGAACGCGACGCCTTCAGACTCTACTTCCAGACGCTTGCGTCGGCGGACGCTCAGAGGGTGATCTATAACGCGCTCTGGTGGAAATTCTCCGGGTCGGTGCGACTGCTGCTCGATAATCGTTATATCTTCGGGCCCTTCTGGCGTGAGGCCGTATCAGGCGGGGTCTCAGGCGGATGGCGGGACGCTTTTGAGGTCAGCAACAGGCTGGCGCGTGAGGCGCTCTCGACTTCGGATGTCGGGGCCCTGCTGGAAATCGTCTTCGACCGCCTTTATGTGCTTCGCAATCAGATCGTCCATGGGGCTTCGACCTGGTCGGGAAGCGTGAACCGCAGCCAGATTGTCGATGGCGCCGCCGTTCTGGCTTTTCTGACACCCGTGTTCGTCGATCTGATGATGGACAATCCCACACTTGACTGGGGGAGACCTTTCTATCCGGTCGTGTCATGAGAGCCGCCGAGTCGTCCCCTGCGATGGGACGGTCGCGGCGAATCAGGTCGGGCAAAGGTCGGAAGGGCTCGGATATGAGTTCTCTATCGGGTGTTGAGCGCAACGCGCTTCTCGTAATGGCCGCCATGGGCGGCGCCGCATCCGAGAGTGCGTGTCTGAAGGCGCAGTTTCAGGTCAATCTCAGCCGTGCGCACCGCGATCACCTCAGGCAGCTGGGGCTGGTGACGGTTTCGGGGAAGCGAAGGTTCGAGCTCGCGTTGACCCCGGATGGGCGGCGCGCGGCCGGTGAGGCCCTCGCCGGATTACGGGCGGAGGGGCTGGAGAGGCTTTCGGACCTTCTCGTTCTGCGTCTTCTCGCCCGTCTCGGTGAGGAGTGGACAACGGATACGGCGAAGGAGGCGTCGCCTGCGCCTGAGGAGGCCTGCGCAATCTCGCCTGCGGAGGTGGATTTACCGGTGGCCGGAGAGGCAGAGGCTTCTCCTTCAGACCCCCCGGTCGGACAGGCGAGTGTCGATGCGCCGGGGGAGGGGTTTCAGCCCGATAGGGGCGTCCAGGAGAGCGGGTTGGACCTCCCGTCTCTGTCTCCGGATCCATCCGCGATGGGAGAGGCCAAGCCTCTCGTCTCTGGTTCGGATGTCTATGACCACCTCGTCGCCGAGGGCGCCCGTACCGAATCCGATCTCGCCCTCGCAATGGCGCTGCAGGACATGCCGAGTTTTGCGCGCCAGATTCGCCGACTTGAGGGCGGCCTGGCCGGATCGACGGATACGCTGGGGCTGGTTCGTCAGGTCGACCTCGCGGCCGGCCAGGTGTTCCAGAGCCTGCGTCAGGCGGCTCTTCGACGGGGTCTGCGTGAGAAGCACGCCCGGGGCGATACCTTGGTGTTCGATGCGGCGGCCTATGAGAGCGACCTTCCGATGCAGCAGGGCGAGAGCGCTCTGGTCCTGCGTTCTGCGATTGTGCGTGGAGAAGGTGAGGATGAGCGCGTCGTGCTCAGGGGGAGGGCGGATCCATGCTGAGCGGACTTCGCGACTGGGTCGGACGTCGCCTGGGTGCGAGACGCACCGAGGAGTGGATCGCGTGTCTCGATTTCGGTACGTCCTATTCGAAGATGGCGATGGTGCTTGCTGAAGAGACCGAGGAGCTTGAGGCGAGAGACATTCGTCCGCTCCCGATCGGTCAGGGAACTGCGTCTCCCAGTCCCTTTCTGCTTCCCTCCGTCGTCTTTGTTTCAGAGACCGGTCTTCTCTTCGGTCCCAGAGCCGAGACGGCAGCGCAGCGCGCGGCGGCCGCAGGACGACGGGCGCTTGATGCGCCCAAGCAGTATCTGAGTACGGATGAAGCCGAGGCGCTGGATGGGCCGCTTCACCGGGACGTCGATCCTGGTGGGCGATATACGCCCCGTCAGCTGATCACGCTCTATCTCGCCTATCTGTTTCTGCGAGCCGAGAAGGCCGCGAAGGCCAGTTCATTCCCGTGGCCGGTCAAGCTCCGGATCGCCCGCCCGGCCTGGGGTGCGGGTCGTGCTCAATCCGGAGAGACGGCGCTCCGGGACATGGTTCGCCTTGCGCTCGATCTTGCCGATGAGCTCGAGCCCTCTCTGGCCGAAGACCGGGAGCTGACCCATGAGGAGGCGTCCGCTGCGCTCGCCAGGGCGCTGGCGGCGGCTCCGCAATCCGGATGGGATGAGAATGTGTTCTGGATCGGCGAAGATAAGCGCGCCAGCGTCCTTGAAGCCACAGCTGTTGCAGCCGGTTCGATCCGCCAGGGGCGCCGGCGGGTGGTGGTGGTGGCGGACATCGGCGGGGGAACCTCGGATTTCGCAGCCTTCATGACCGGCTTGCCGGGGCGGCGTGTCGTCGCTGAGATCGAGGGCAGCGCCTGTGTTCTCCGTGAAGCCGGAGACCATGTCGACATGCTGCTGAGGAGTTTCATTCTGCAGAGGGCCGGCCTGCTCGCCGATGATCCTGCGGCGCGGGGCGCTGTCGCCTCTCTCAGGTCTCGTCAGCGGGCGCTTAAGGAGCGCCTGTTTGAGCAGGGGCGTCTGATTGTCGAACTGGGCGACGATTTTCTTGAGTTCGGGGTCGAGGAGTTTCTGGCGTTTCCTCCCCTGGTCCGCTTTGCGGATCGTCTCAGAGCGACCTTTGAACAGGCGCTGGATCCGGCGATCCGGGCGGCTGCGCAATTTCTTCCCGGGGGCAGGATGGAGATTGAGATCATGCTGACCGGCGGCGGCCATGTTCTGCCCATGGTCCGGGCGCTTGCCGATCAGCCGGGGCGCGACTGGACCTTCCGTCGCGCGGAGCCGTCCATTCCCGGCATATCCGGTCATCCGGATTTCAAGGGATTTGTTGAGCAACTCGCGGTCGCGATCGGCGGAGCGATTCGCGATCTTCCAGTGCAGACAGCGCCCGTCCGCCTGTAACGCTCGTCCATGTCATTCGAGATCGGCCGGCGGCTATCGGTCGCCATACCTGCGTGTGCGGCCATCACTGACAGTGTTGATGATCGGTGTTGCGCACCTATCCCGGCGTACGTTGACAGACGGTTCGACCGGTATATAAAACATGTCCATCCACTTTTGCGATGGATAACTGTTCACGACGCGTAAGCTCTCTGGCCTTTCTGGGGAATCCGGATGAACGGCGCCTGTCCGGGCGTCGGCTGGAGGGGTGTGTGCGTCGGTTGGGTCCTGTTGGGGGAAGAATATCGACATGAAAACGCATGAATTGATTGCTGGGCTGACGCTTGGCGAGCCCGTCTTTTTTGGAGGCCTGCAGGTTTCTCCAATCCTGAAGTCCGAAGGCGGCGTGAGGACGGAGTTCGACCTCTTTGAGGCGGCGCTTCTGGCCGAGCAGGTCGAGGTGACGGAGATTTCCGATGATGGTTCCGTTCGCGAACTCCGCTTGCTGAACTCTGGCGCGAGGCCGGTCCTCCTGATCGATGGGGAGGAGCTTGTCGGCGCCAAGCAGAACCGGGTCCTCAACGTGTCGGTTCTCGCCCCGCCGGCCAGAGAGACCCTTATTCCCGTCTCGTGTGTCGAGCAGGGGCGATGGGGGTACAGATCGGAGCGGTTCTCCGCCGGCAAGCAGGCTCTGTTCGCTCAGGCCCGCGCACGTAAATCGTTCCGCATGTCGGACCTCAAAGAGGGCGGGTTCGCCGAGCGGGCCGATCAGCATGCGATCTGGGGCGATGTCGACTCGAAGCTGAGGTCCCTCAAGGCCTCCAGCGCGACCAGGGCCATGAGCGACGGGTTTGCGGATCGCGAGGCGGATCTTGCAGCGTTTGAGGAGCGTTTCCGCGTCCTGCCGAACCAGGTCGGCGCGATCTTTGTCCTCAATGGTCGCGGTGCCGGGCTCGAAGTTGTCTCCAGGCCCGAGGCGTTCGCCGGCGTCTTTTCTAAAATTCTCCGGAGCTACGCGATTGATGCGCTGGAGGCTCCTCGTTGGAGCGATGCTTCCGCCGCCGGGGCGGTTGCGGCGGACTTTATGGCGGCGCTGTCTGCGTCCCTCGCAAGCCAGACCGCTGGCGTCGGACTGGGCGAGGCGCTCACGCTGCGCGGGGATGGGCTGTCCGGGTCGGCGCTGACCCATCAGGGCGAGCTTATTCACATGGCTGCGTTCGAAGAGGCTCTGGCGGCCTGAAGTCCGGGGGGACGGGCGGTTCGGGGGAGAGGGGGCGCTCTCCCCCGGACATTTTAAGGATCAGGCCCTGTCTGATCGATTGTGTCGCCCGGGGTTGGCGGCGGTCCTGTGGAAGGAGGAAGGCATGGAGCGGCGTGTGATCGGACTGGATGCGGCGATTGAGGCCCTTGGGAGAACCTACGAGGCGGTCGCCTTTCCCGGGGATGAATGCGACCGGGTGGGGCCGGAGGCTCTTGCGGCCTTTCATGAGCGGCTGAGGACGCGCCTCCTCTCCGAGCTTCCCCTTCCGACCCCGGAGGAGGTGCGGGCGCTCAGGGTCGATGCTCCGGGGGGTAAAGGTGCTCCGCCGCGGTCTCTTCAGGCTGCGTGATAATGGTTTTCGGGTCACATTTCAGTGTCTTCCGGCAAGGCGCCTTGACGGTGTCAACCTGTTTCGTCATGACGTTCTGATAAAGTCCCGTTATCCTCCCAGAAAAGGGTCTCATCGCATGTTGAAAAAGGTGCTCGCAGCAACGGCTGTCGGTCTGGCTCTGGCCGCGACGGCTGGTTGGGTTCAGCAGACGGACGCAGTCCGCGGCAAGCCGGCTGTGTCGTCCTCGGTTCAGGTCGTCGATAATTTCCGGCTGACCGATGAAACGGGTCGCTCCCACCTTCTTTACGCCCGCAAGGACGCCCCGGCGGTGGTGCTTGTAATGCAGGGCAACGGATGCCCGATCGTCCGGAACATGACCTCTGATCTGCGCAATCTTCGCGACGCGTATGCCGCGAAGGGCGTCGAGTTCATGATGATCAACTCGAATATTCAGGACACCCGCGAGGCGATCGCCCGTGAGGTTGCCGATTTCCCGGTCAATATGCCCGTGCTGAAGGACGACAATCAGCTGGTGGGCCTTCAGCTGGGCGCTCAGCGAACCTCTGAAGTCTTTGTGGTTGATCCCAAGTCCTGGAAGGTCATCTATCGCGGTCCGCTCAATGACCGCCTGACCTATGGCGCCCAGAAAGCCAAGGCCTCCCGCAATTATGCGGCGGAGGCGCTCGACGCCGTGATCGCGGGCAAGTCCTATTCGGCGCCGAAGGTTCAGGCCGACGGCTGCCTGATCAACTTCCCTGATCGCGCGCCTGAGGCGAAGGCGGCCATCGCCAAGATCTCGTACGTCAAGGATGTTGCGCCGATCCTCGAGGAAAAGTGCGTCGCCTGTCACCAGGAGGGCGGCATCGCTCCCTTCGCGATGGCGAACTACGACACCGTCAAAGGCTTCGCGCCGATGATCCGGGAATCGATCCGGACCGACCGCATGCCGCCTTGGGACGCTGATCCCCATGTTGGAAAGTTCAAGGACGACAAGAGCCTTTCCGCCCAGCAGATCAAGACGCTGGTGAACTGGATTGAGGCGGGAGCGCCTCGCGGAGAGGGGGTCGATCCTCTTGGGGCGGTTCGTCATGTGGCCCCCGAGTGGCCGCTCGGAAAGCCCGACCTGATCGTCAACATCCCGAAATACACGGTCCCTGCTTCAGGCGTCGTCGATTACCAGTATCCGGTCGTCGACAACCCGCTGACGGAGGGCAAGTGGCTCAAGGCCTCAACCGCTCGCGTCACTCAGCGCCAGGCCGTGCACCATATCCTGTCGGGCTATGTTCCCCCCGGAGAGACGAAGATGGGCGGAATGGCCCAGTGGGGCGGTTCGGTCGGCGGGTACACGGTCGGAATGGAATCGGTTGTCCAGCCCAAGGGCATCGGCACTTACATTCCTGCGGGCGGCACGTTCGCTTACCAGATGCACTACACGCCGTTCGGCAAGGAGGCCGTTTCCGCCGAGCAGATCGGTCTTTACTTCTACAAGGACGGGGAAAAGCCTGATCTCATGATGCGTGAGAGCCCGCTGGTCGACTCGTTCATCCGCATTCCCCCGAATGAGGCGAACCACAAGGAAGTCGCCTATTTCAACTTCCCGAAGGATGCGATCCTTCATTCTGCGGTGGTGCACGCCCATTATCGTGGGAACTACTCCAAGCTCGAAGTCCGCTATCCGGATGGACGTCAGGAGATGATCCTCAATGTCCCGAACTATGACTTCAACTGGCAGCGCCAGTACGAGTTCGAGACGCCGATCGCAATTCCGGCCGGATCGAAGGTGATCGCGACCTACATCTACGACAACTCCAAGCGCAATCCGGCCAATCCGGATCCGAGCAAGGAAGTGGTGTGGGGCGAACAGTCCTTTGAAGAAATGCTCTACACGTCCATTCGCTATCGCTGGGTCGATGAAACGGCGGACAAGCAGACCAATTATGATGAGCTCCGCGAGCGGACCCGTCTGATGGGGATGATGGACGACAACTTCGACGACAAGCTGCAGAAGAGCGAGCTTCGCGGGTTCATTGCTCAGGCGATCAACGACAGCACCTTCAAGCTGGTTGATCAGAACAAGGACGAAGCGATTTCTCAGGATGAGCTCGATGCCGCCATGAAGTTCATGCAGCAGCAGCGCCGTCGTCCGCCTGCGGCCACCCGCTGATCGTCTCTCTCTCGTTGTGAACATCTGAGCGCCCCGGTCGAAAGACCGGGGCGTTTCTCTGTCCGGAGCGGCGCTTCAGGGTCTGTTCACGAGACGGGCGCGATTTATCTTTGGAAGAGGCGGGCGTGTCGCCGTTGATCCGGCGGGCGAAGGATGCGTTTAAAACGTGGGCGATCCGTCTTTGGTCCCCGGCCTCTTCATCTCACCCCGTCAGGCCCAGAATGACGATCAGAACAATGAAAACGGAGAGGCAGATTATAGCCGACATGATGAGGGCCAGCGTTCTCCAGAGTGCAGAGAACCAGCTCAGACCATAGGTTCCTTTCAGCTGAAAGAACATGTGGGCGGGAGGCGCTGTCAGCAGAAGGAGCGGGATCCATTCCGACACCGCTCCGCCGAGGAGGTCCAGGCAGGCCGTCGCAACGAACAGGAGGGACATGAAGCTCATGGAGTACAGCACGAACACGCTGTGATCGAAGAGCGTCGCTGACCTCCTGAACAGGAACAGCAGGGCTACGAAGGGAAGGGAGATTGGGATAAGGAGAAAGGCGAATTTGTAGGCGGTCTGCTGGATCTTGTAGAAGGCGTATTCCGGGTTCTTGAGCTTCTTCAGAATTGTCTTGTTGAACTCTGGGTTTCCGGTCTCGACCGAGATGTCCCCGTTCTCCGCAGCTTCCTGAACCGCCTTCATCAGGGACGACTGATCGGTCTGGTTTTCGGTCTCGGTTGAGGCGACGTTCCCGGTCTCCGCGAGAGTATCTTTTTCCCCTGCAATTGCGGGTGCGGTGTCCGAGGTCTCTGTGCGATCGACTTTGACATCAGTGGCGATTCCCGGCCCGTCGGTCAGGGAAAAGACGAAGAACATCAGAAAGACTGAGAACAGGTAGAGGGCGATCGGAGACACATACCGGGTTCGTCGACCCTCTATGTACTCCCGGGACATTCGGCCCGGACGCGCGATCAGCATGGGCAGCGTTCGCCAGATCCTGCCGTCAAGATGAAGGATGCCGTGAACAATCTCCTCGATGACATGCAGCAGGGAGCGATGGAGGTGGCTCGGCTGGCCGCAGTTGGAGCAAAATCGTCCGGAAGTTTGAGTTTGGCAGTTCGCGCAGGCCCCGTGCGAGACGGCGGTCTTCTCAGGCGAAGGCCCGTCGACCAGGGCAGCGGTCGCCGTAGCGGTGATCAGAGAGCCAGCCGTCTCGATTTCGTCGGTCACAACGCGCCTCCCGGCCGGGCGCGTTCAGGGCCGGCGTCTGAGCACTGGTCAGACCAAGGCGTTTAACCCAAAAGGCTGTATTAATCCTTTATCGCAGCCTCGATGGCCTTAACCAGTTTGGGGGATTCCGGGGCGACGCCCGATGGGAAAGCTGCGATCGGCTTGCCGTCCCGTCCGATCAGGATCTTGTGGAAGTTCCATTTCGGCTGCGCCTCTGGTCCGAGTTCTGCAACCGCCCAGCGATAGAGCGGGTGGGCGGACTTGCCGGTGACAGGCGTTTTGGCCGCCATCGGAAAGGTCACGCCGTAATTGGCTTCGCAGAAGGAGCGGATCTGTTCGGCCGAGCCAGGCTCCTGTCCGCCAAAGTCGTTGGATGGGACGCCGATGACGCTGAAGCCCTTGCCTTCATAGGTCGCCTGGAGGCGCTGCAGACCCTCATATTGGGGCGTGTAGCCGCATTGAGACGCGGTGTTGACCATGAGCACGACCTCCCCTTTGAACGCCGTCATGGGGATGCGGGGAACTGACAGCCCCGCGAACTCGAACCCATAGGCCGTTCCCGGCGCCGCAGAGGAGATCGGAGGGGCTGAGGCGAAAGCCTTTGTCTGTTTCGCCAGGGCGCCGGCAACGGCCCGGAGTTTTTCCGGGGACCCCGCCGCCGGCGACTGGGCGGACGCCGAGGCCAAAAGCGCGCCGCTTGCGAGAATGAGGGCGGCGAAGCGGGCGGGGGCGGAAAGAGGGAAGGGCATAAGCTCATCTCCTGGAAGGCGTCTCCGGTCATTACGTGCGGTGAGCCAGGAAGGATCAGAATGAGGGCGCACGACCTTTATCTCAGGTCCGGAAGGTCGGAATCTGCGCGGTTGCCTGAAATTCAACTGACCTCTTTCGGGGGCTTGTTTACCCATCGGATCGACAACCTTGTCGTCTCTGATCGTCGAGGTTTCATGTCGTCGTTTGTCACTCCATCGCCCCATCATGGGCGCTCCATGCCTCTTGGGGACGTCCTCTCCGCCCTCTCTCTCGCGCTCGACCTGACCGAAGGTCAGCCTGAGGGGCATTCGCTCAGAACCTGCTGGATCGGGCTTCAGATCGGTCAGAGGATCGGGCTCGGCGAGGCCGAGATGCAGGATCTGCGTTATGTGCTCCTCCTCAAGGATCTGGGATGTTCGAGCAATGCGGCGCGGATTTACGAGGTCTTCAAGTCCTGCGACATGACCTTCAAGCGGGATCACAAGAGAGTGGGGGCAGGCGCCGGGGCGATGGCGCGCTTTGCGGTGGCGCATGCGGCGCCCTCGTGTTCAATCGTGCAGAAGCTCCGGACGGCGACCGGGGTCCTGCTCGCGAGCGCAAGCGTGACCCGCAGTCTCTTCGAAACCCGATGCATGAAGGGGGCGCAGATCGCGCGTCGGCTGAGGTTTCCGGAAGCGGTGGCTCAGGGCATCGCGGGCCTTGATGAGCGCTGGGACGGCCGGGGCCAGCCCTATGGGCTGAAGGGCGAGGGTGTACCTCTGTTTTCCCGCATCGCGCTTCTGTCTCAACTTGTTGAGGTGTTCTCTCGAGAAGGCGGCCCCCTCAAAGCGCTGCATGAGGTGAGCTCCAGGTCCGGAACCTGGTTTGATCCCCGTCTGGTCTCGGCCTTCTGCGTTGAGGCGGCCCGCCCAGGGTTCTGGGAGGAGCTGGCCCGCGCCGACATCGGGGATCGTCTGGCGGACCTCGCGCCGGCCGGATACATGGTTGAGGCCGATGAGGAGTATCTGGACGACATCGCCTCGGCTTTCGGGGACGTGATTGACGCCAAGAGCCCCTTCACGGGCGGTCACTCCCTCCGCGTGGCTGACTACACGATGGCGATGGCCGATATTCTCGGCGTTCCTGCCTCGAGGCGGGCCCTGTTGCGGCGCGCAGCGCTCCTGCATGACATCGGAAAACTCGGCGTCAGCTCTCTGGTCCTCGAGAAACCCGGACGCCTCGATGCGGCGGAGTGGGAGCACATGAAGTCTCATGCGACGCTCACTGGCCGCATTCTGGGTCGTATCCGGGCGTTTGATGATCTCGGCGAGGTGGCGGAGGCCCATCATGAGCGGCTGGACGGAGCGGGATATCCCAGGGGCCTGTCCGGAGATCAGATCCGGCGCGAGACCCGGATCGTGTCGGTGGCCGACATGTTCGACGCCATGACGGCGGACCGACCCTACAGGTCCGCCATGCAGGTGAATGAGGCCATCCGACTGATCTCAGAGAGTGCGGGGTCAGCGGTCGACGCCGACTGCGTGGAGGCGCTCAACGTTATGGTGACGGAAGGACGGCGCGTGAGCCATGGATGGTCGGGCGCCTTCGGAGGTCTGTGCGGGGGCGATGCGAGCGGCGTGATCTCCCAGTCGCTTCGCCGGGCCGCCGCCTCGGCAGCCGCCTGACGAATGGTTCAGCCGGCTGAACGCTGCTCGATCAGAACGATGTGCTGGTCCTCGGGGGGGCGCGCGCCCGGCTTGAGGTCCAGACCGAGACGCTGTTTGAGATAATACACCAGAGCGGTTCGTACCCGGATCGAGGCGGTTCCCTCCCGCATTCCATAGTCGCGCTCGATGATCTTCTGGTGCGCCGGCGGCAAGGCGGGATTGGGCGCGATCACGAGCTGGGTCCAGTTGCGCCAGTCGATGTCGTCAGCCGGATCTCCCGGCGGCGCGTCGAGACGAGCTGTCCGGGACATCCGCCCCAGAACATAGTCCTTGAACTCGTTGGTCTCGAGATCGCGCGCTCTTGCGTGCCAGCGGAAGCCGTCGAAGGCCAGAGCGTGCGGCGCGAGACGCCTCATGCGTCCATCTGTCTGGGTGAAGGAGACGTAATGCGTGCTCATCGCCCCTCCTTCACGGATGCAGCCGATCACTGTTCGAAGCGTCTCGGAGGCGACAGGCCTGAGGGGCGTTGCGACCAGTCCCAGCGGGATCACGCCGATGATGGGATGAGCTCCCGATACCCCTTCTGCGACCAGACGCAGCTGACTGAGAACCTGATCGCTGTCTGAGGGCAGGAAGCGCGGTTCGAACCGGTCGCCCGCCCGATAGGTCTTCGCGCTCTTGTCATAGACCAGATTGTCCGGCGCCATCTCCTGATAGCGCGTCAGATCGCCTGAAGCCTGTTGCTCGGAGATGCTGTAGCGGCCGATCAGGTCGCTTCGATTGACGGACCCGGTCCAGTAGACCATCTCCTCGATAAAGGTGAGCCTCGAGGTGAGGGCCCAGGAAAGCCTCGTCTCATCTTCTGTCTCGCGTGACCGAGACGGTGAGGCTGATCCCGATCTGCTGTCGGATCTCGACGCCCGGTTGCCACGAATACTCATTATCGAACCATCTATGAACTGGAAGGATCTCCGACAGAGCGGATCACTTCAGCAATTCCCGGTCCAGCGCAAGTCGCAATGTCGGTTCGGATCTCCCGTTTACAGCCCGCCGTCGGGTCAGACGGTCGTCAGGGTCCCGCTGAGAGCCTTCATCCATGACGCCAGCGCCTCGCGGTTTGCGAGCGGCGTCCGGCCGCTGCGAACGATGAGCGTGTCGCTCTCCGGAAGGCACACAATGAACTGCCCCTCGAAGCCGTTGGCCGAAAAGGAGCCGGGACCGCCCAGGGAAAGCCACCAGTGCGCGCCATATCCCAGAGCGGCCTCCGGCGGCTGCGGGGTCGGGGTGCGGGCATAATCGACCCAGGAAGCGGGAAGGAGCCTGCGCCCGTCCCAGAGCCCGCCCCGAAGATAAAGCAACCCGAAACGGGCGAAGTCCTGCGGCGTGCAGAAACAGTAACTTGAGCCGATAAAGACGCCTGCCGCGTCGAATTTCGGGACGGCGCTGGTCATTCCCAGGGGGGCAAACAGGCGATCGGTCATAAACCGGCCGCAGGCTTCACGTCCCCCGCCGACATGCTCGGAGATGCGGCGCGAGATGATGTTGGTCGTACCGCTCGCATAGGACCAGACGGTCCCCGGCGCGTGCAATAAGGGCAGGGACGCCGCGTAGGCGGCCGTGTCCGCCTTGCCCGCGCCATAGAGCATTTCCAGCACATGAGAGGGGTGTCCGGCCTGATACTCTTCAATGAACGTCAGCCCGCTCGACATTCTCATGAGATGATCAAGCGTGATCGCCGAGCGCGGATCGTCGGCCGCCGACCATTCCTGCGCCCGGAGGGGTGCGTGGATGTCGAACCCGGTGTCCGCGACCATCATGCCTGCGAGGGCGTGGGTCATGCTCTTGGCCATGGACCAGGACGGACGGGTGTCCGCAGGTCCGTAGCCGCAGCCGTAACGCTCAATGATAAGCTTACCCTCGCGGACGATAAGAAGGGCGTGCGTTTCACCGAGCTCTCCCTCAACGCCGTGCTCGAACGCCGTCTCAAGAAACGGCTGAAGGGCCGATGTCAGGGCGGCGGGCGGCTCTGCGCGCGGCCACCCGTCGGTCGGATAGGGCGTTCCGGGAGGTTGAGCGGGCAGTACTGGCAACGACATGAGACCTGTCTCCTGCGAACGTCTGATCGCGGACGCTAGCCCGGCGCCGCCCATGAATAAAGCGCCCGGAGGTCCAGCTTCGACAATCGCGGCTCGTCTGGCGAGGGTCGCTTCGCAATGGTAGGGATCAGCGTTCCCTCCCTGCTGGATCAGGGATGTCCCGGAGACGTTCGACATGAGGCCCCCGTTCGCTGCTCTGTGCCTGTTCGCGCTCGCCTTCGGCGCCTGCTCGCCGAAGGTCCCTGAACCCGCCGGTCCGCCGTCTGCGCCTGAGGCTCAGATTGCCCAGGGCGCTCTGAAGGGCGCCTGGGCTGAGGAGGACCGGAGCATCGCGTTGTTTGCCGGCATTCCTTACGCCGCTCCGCCGATCGGAGAGAGGCGCTGGGCGCCTCCTGCTCCTGCTGCTCCGTGGGAGGGCGTGCGAGAGGCCGGCCAGGCCGGGGCGCGGTGCATGCAGCCGGATGACGGGCAGGGTGGTTTTGTTCGTCGTGTGGTGCTTTCGCAGGGGCTCGTCGAACCCGCTCTCGGTCAGACGCTGGACCGCCTGGCGGCGCTGCAGGGTGCGCCGATGAGCGAGGATTGCCTCTTCCTCAATGTTCGTACGCGGGCAGGAGCTGACGGCGCGGCGCTTCCTGTGATGGTGTGGATTCATGGCGGGTCTCACCAGACGGGATCGGGAGCCGATCCCCGGCTGTCCGGCAACGCCCTCGTGAAGAACGGGGTCGTTCTGGTGACGGTCAACTATCGTCTGAACGCGTTCGGTTATCTCTCACACCCCGCTCTGACCGCAGAGAGCGCAACGGGAGTGTCGGGCAATTACGGGCTCCAGGATCTCATCGCTGCGCTGGGCTGGGTGCAGGAGAATATCCGCGCGTTCGGCGGCGACCCGGACAATGTCACAATTTTCGGGGAGAGCGCCGGGGGGCAGTCGGTCAGCCAGCTCATGGCCTCTCCGCTTGCGCGCGGTCTTTTTGACAAGGTGATCCTGCAGAGCGGGGTTTATTCCTATGACTTCCGTCGCATCGACGACTCTCGAGGAGACACTTTTATTCGGGAGGCGGGGCTCGTGAAGGGATCTGCGGATGTCTCCGCCCTGAGATCGATCCCGGCCGAGGCGATTCTCAAGGCGCTGGCCGAGACGCCTCCTCCCGGAGGAAACTTCATGCCGGGCGCCGATGGCGTCGTGCTGCCCATGCCTGTGGGGCGGGCGATCGCTGAGGGCGCGTACGCGCAGACGCCGGTGCTGGCCGGTTACAATGCGGATGAGGGGACGCTGCTCTATCCCACCATAGGCGGACCGTCCGTTGACGCGCCGCAGTCGCCGGAGGACCGGGCCAGCCGTCTGGCGGCGTTCCGCGCAGCCTATGGCGATGTGGCGGATCCGCTTATCCGTCTTTACGGGCTCGACCATCCGACGGACTGGCGGGCCGCTGAGGCGACGATGCTGGGCGATTCCCTCTTCGGGGTTCATACCCGGTTTCTTGGTAAAGCTTCGGCCGCGCGCAGGCAGCCAGCCTTCCTCTATTTCTTCTCACGCCGTCCGCCGGCGGAGGGACAGACGGCGGGCGCCTTCCATTCGGCTGAGATCCCCTTTGTCTTCGGGACTGATGACTGGCTGCTCGAGATGTCTGAGGCCGACGCTGAGCTTTCGCGGCTCATGGGCCTTTACTGGACAAACTTCGCCCGCACCGGAAATCCCAACGGACAGGGTCTGCCAGCCTGGCCCGGTTATGGTGAGAGCGATCAGTGGATGATCCTTGATCACTCCCTTCGGGTTGAAGCCGGCGTGAGACGGGATCGTCTGGATCTTCTCGAGCGTCACCTGACAGGTCGTATCGAGGCGTCGGCCGGGGCGAGCCGTTAGGCCTGGCGCTCTCGTCGGCGTCATGGTTGTCGGTTTCTGATCCCGAACTTCAGGCGATGCTTGAGACGTTTCAGCCTGGTTGATCCACCCCTTGACCCATCGGCGCCGCGCCTCGTATCCGCCATCGTTAAGCGCGTGAGCGGCGGAGGCGGGCGACATGGATCTGATCCTTTACGGCATTCGTAACTGCGATTCCGTCGTCTCGGCTCGCCGATGGCTTGAGGGACACGGCGCGCCTTTCCGATTTCACGACTATCGCGCGTCTGGTCTTGAACCTGAGCGCCTGCAGTCCTGGCTCCGGGAGGTCGGCATCGACAGGCTGCTCAACCGAAAGGGCGCCGCCTATCGTAAGCTCGACCCGGCTCTGCGCGCCTCGCTCTCGGAGGATCGGGCGCTTGAGGTCATGATGAGCGATCTTCTTCTTATCAAGCGGCCCGTTCTTGAGGGCGCAGGATCGCTTCTTGTCGGGTTCTCTCCCGGCGACTACGAGCGCGCTCTGTCGTCGAAGCGGATCCAGGAATGATCTCGCTGCCCGTTTGGCTCTCGCGGATCCGCGTTGAGAACGTCCGGATGAGCGCGTTGCCGCGCTTGTTATCGATCGATTGCGGAAGAATGACGGCCGACAGCGTTGTATGGCTGGACGAGCGGGCAACTTCGCATTAAGGAACGCGCACCTCAGTCGCAGACTCAGCGTGTAATCCGAAAGATCTGATGCAACCCAAACAATCGACTTTTTCAGAGCGGCAGGCCGCATCGGCCGCCGCCAAGCAGGCCCTTCTCGCAAAATTCAAGCCCAAGCCGGCCGTGCAGGCCGCCGAAGCGATCGATCACGACGCCGAAAGGCGCGAGCGGATCGAGGCGGTTCGTCGTCAGAGGCTTGAGGAGAAGATGGATCGCCAGCGCGCACGGGAGGAAGCCGCCGCTGCGGCGGAAGCCGCCCGTCTCGAAGCTCTGGCAGAAGCCGAACGGCAGCGACTGGCCAACGAGTTGTCCGTCGACGCTCAGAAGCGCGCCGAACGCAAGGAACGCAAGAAAGCGATCAAGGACGCTGCGCGCGCCAAGAAGGAAGCCCGTGAGGCGACCCGACCCGCTGCCCGTGGCGAGGAGCGCGTTCTGGATCCGATCCAGGAGCATGAGCGCTATATCCGCAGCCTCGAGCGCCGTCGGGCCTGATCGGCCTTCAGAGTTTGCAGCCTTCCTGCCGGCGGCGGCGCGGGTTTTTACCCGTCCGGCCGCCTTGGCGTTTGTGAAACCATCTTCGTTGTTTCCGGCCTGCTTCCGGCCGCCTTCAGGTGCTGACGCAGCGTCCCATTGATATTTTCGCTGTGGGACCCTACGTCAGGGTGTCGAATGGCTGGAGGCTGACCGGATGTCGACCGAGGTGCGGACCCAAAGACGGACCGTTCGGGATCTGGCCGCCGCCAAGGGGGGGCAGCCTCTCGTCTGCCTCACGGCCTATTCAGCTCCTGTCGCCGCGCTTCTCGATCGGCACTGTGATGTTCTCCTCGTGGGCGATTCGGTCGGCATGGTGGTGCATGGTCTGCCCACAACGCTCGGCGTGACCCTCGAGATGATGATCCTCCACGGTCAGGCGGTGATGAGGGGGTCAAGCTCGGCGCTCGTGGTCGTTGATCTTCCCTTCGGGAGTTATGAGAGCGGTCCGGAGGCGGCCTTCCTCAGCGCATCGCGGGTGATGAAGGAAACCGGGTGCCAGGCGGTGAAGATCGAATCGGGGGCTTATGCGGCCCCGACGATCGAGTTTCTTGTCGCTCGGGGCGTCCCGGTGATGGGCCATGTGGGACTGAGGCCGCAGGCCGTTCACGCTGACGGAGGTTTCCGGGCGCGAGGACGCACGCGGGCGGAGCGGGCCAGGGTGCTCGCGGAGGCCGAGGCGGCCGATCGCGCCGGCTGTTTCGCCATTGTTGTGGAGGGCTGCGCTGAGGATCTCGCCAGGGAAGTGTCGTCTCTGGTGTCCTGCCCGACCATCGGCATCGGCGCGTCTTCTGCGTGCGACGGGCAGATTCTGGTGATCGACGACATGCTGGGGATGTTCGAACAGACGCCTCGGTTCGTCCGGCGTTATGCAGACTTACGCGGGGAGCTGGACCGGGCGGCGGCCGCCTACGCCGCGGACGTCCGGGCGCGACGCTTTCCGGGCGAAAAAGAGACCTATTCGATGAAACGACCGCAGTGTGCGCCGCCTTCTTGAATTGCAGTCTTCCGCGGGTCCGGCTAGGGTCGCGCCAACCCTCTGACGGAGCATCATAAAGCGTGACCGACGTCTTTGAAGAAGTTGAAGAAAGCCTCCGTCAGGAGAAGGCCGCCAAACTGTGGAAGCGGACCTCTCCCTTTCTGTTTGGGGGCGTCGCGCTGATCATTGGCGCGGTGGCGGTGTTCGAATACGTCAAATTTTCCCGTAACCAGACGATCGAGGCTTCGGCCAAGACGTTCATGACCGCCACCAATTCTCTTCAGTCCGGAGACCTGGCGGCGGCCCGGGAGGCCCTGAACGGGCTTGCCGAGGGCAAGGGCGGCTACGCGCTCGTGTCAGGCCATCTTTTGGCGGAAGTCGAAGGTCGTCTCGGCGGGGATCCCAAGGCGGTGGCGGCCCATCTTGATGCGGTCGACGAAAAGGATGATGGCCTTCTGGGCGATCTCGCCCGCCTGAAGAGCGCCTATGTGCAGGCGGACGCCGTCGATCTCCCGACGCTGGAGACGATGGTGGCGCCGCTTCTTGAGGGCGGCGGCAATACCGGCGCACTCGCCCGAGAGCTCATCGCTGCCAAGGCGCTTTCGACGGGAGATGTCGAACGCGCGCGCAAAGAGTATCAGGCGCTGACCCTCGAACTGGACGCGCCTCAGGAGATGAAGCGCAGAGTTCAGCAGGCGCTTGTCGTCCTGCCCCAGCCGGAGGCGGCTGCAGAGCCGGCGGCGGCGCCAGAGGCGACAGGTCAGGCCAAGCCATGATGCATCCGAGATATTACGCTCTATCCGGGCTCGCTCTCGCCTTGCTGGGGGCCTGCTCCATGTTCGGCGGAGCCGAGAAGGCTGAAAAAGCCAAGGAGGAGGAGCGCGCCGGCCGGGTCAATATGAGCGTTCTTGACCAGAAGCTGGCCGCTGATCCCGAGCGTGCGGCGGTTACCGTGCAGCTGTCTGCGTCGTCTGCGATCGGAGACTGGCCGCAGGCCGGACAAAACCCGTCCAAGACCCCGCCTCACGCCGAAGCGGGAAAAGCCTTCAAGGTCGACTGGCGGGCGGATATCGGGGCCGGTTCTGACATTCAGCGCCGGCTGGTGGCGCCGCCCGTGGTTTCTGAAGGCCGCGTTTTCGTCATCGACGCCAATCAGCGGGTCTCGGCTTATGATGCGGCTCGCGGCCGCCGTCTCTGGACCCGCGCACTGAGCTCGCCCTTCAAGCGCGATAAGATCGCGGTTGGCGGGGGGCTCGCGGTTGCGGGAGAGCGTCTGATCGTGAGTTCCGGTTTCGGCTACATTGCCGCCCTGTCGACGGCGGACGGCTCCGAGCTCTGGAAGCGCCCGACGGAGAGCCCCGTATCCGGGTCTCCTGCGATCCTTGGCGGGCGGGCCTATGTGACCACCACCAATAACGATCTCTATGCGCTCAATGTCGAGACGGGCGAGGTGTCCTGGACCGATCAGGCGATCGCCGAGTCGGCGCGCATCCTGGCGTCCCCCAGTCCCGCGGTGACGGACGAGATCCTGGTCGCGCCCTATTCTTCGGGGGAGCTCATCGCCTACATTCCGGCAAACGGGCGCCGGCTGTGGTCCGACACCCTCACGACGGTCGGGCGTTTCACTCCGCTCTCTGCGATCAACGATATCGCGGGGCGGCCGGCGATCCGTGACGGCATCGTCTATGCCGCCAGTCACTCGGGTGTTCTCGCCGCGATCGACTCGCGGACGGGAACCCGTCTCTGGAACATTCTCTTCGGTTCACGCCTCGGGCCGGTGGTCAGCGGAGATCATCTCTTCATCATCGGGACGGGCGGTCAGCTGGCCTGTATCAACCGGGTCGATGGCGCGGTGGTCTGGGTCCGGGACCTGAAAGAGTTCAGAAACGAACAGAAGAAGCAGGATCGTATCGTCTGGACAGGTCCGCTCATCGCCTCCGATCGTCTGGTGGTGGTTTCCTCTGAAGGAGACATGCTGGGTCTCTCCCCGCAGACGGGCGAGACGCAGGTCAGTCTCAAGCTCGGCGCTCCCGCCTATATTGAGCCCGTCGCCGCTGGCGGTCTCATCTATGTGCTGACCGACAAGGGCCAGCTGACGGCGGTTCGCTGATCTGACGCCTGACGGGCGTTCACTGGAGGAATAATCATGCCGCTCACGGTGGCCATTGTGGGTCGCCCCAATGTCGGCAAGTCCACGCTGTTCAATCGTCTGGCCGGGCGCAAAATCGCCCTGGTCGACGATCAGCCCGGGGTCACCCGCGACCGGAAGGAGACATCCGGACGGATCGGGGACATGGATCTGACGCTGGTGGACACAGCCGGTTTTGAGGACGTTTCGGACAGCTCGCTGGAAGCCAGGATGCGCCGGCAGACCGAGCTGGCGATCGAAGCGGCCGATGTCTGCCTGTTCGTGTATGACGCCCGTGAGGGCGTGACCTCGCTCGATGAGCGTTTTGGGCAGATCCTTCGGCGCTCAGGCAAGCCGGTCATCCTTATCGCCAACAAGTGTGAGGGCCGCCAGGGCGATGGGGGTCTGATGGAGGCGTGGCGTCTGGGGCTCGGGGAGCCTGCCGCGCTGTCGGCGGAGCATGGCGAAGGCATGGGTGAGCTCTATGAGGCGCTCTTGCGGGTTGAGGTGAAGCTGGAGGGCGCCGCGGGGCTTGAAGACCCTGGTCAGGGCGAGGCCGACGATGAGGACTTCGATCCTGACGCCGAGCCGCCGGCTGTCCCCGATCGTCCGATCCGGCTGGCCTTTGTCGGTCGGCCGAACGCGGGCAAATCCACCCTTCTCAATGCGCTGCTGGAGGATGACCGGTTCGTGACCGGCCCTGAGGCCGGCATCACGCGTGACAGTGTGACCGTCTCCTGGTCCTGGCGCGGGCGCGACATCCGCCTTGTGGACACGGCCGGCCTGCGGAAGCGGTCGCGTGTCCAGGACCGGCTTGAGCGGATGTCGACAAGCGAAACCATTCACTCGATCCGCTTTGCAGATGTGGTCGTTCTCGTGATGGATCTGCGGGAGGCTTTCGAGAAGCAGGATCTGCAAATCGCCAATCTCGCTCTGCGTGAGGGGCGCGGGCTCGTGTTTGCGATCACCAAGTGGGATCTCGCCGAAGCGCCCGGAGATCTGCGCCGCGAACTGGATGCGCGGGCCGCCGACAGCGTCCCGCAGGCTCGGGGCTCGCCGCTTGTGACGGTGTCGGGGGAGACCCGGCGGGGGCTCGACAAGCTGATGGACGCCTGCCTCAAGGTGCACAAGGACTGGTCGGCCCGGGTCAAGACGCGTGATCTCAATGACTGGCTGCAATATGTCACTCAGAAGCATCCGCCCCCGGCTCCGGGCGGGCGGCGCATCAAGCCCCGCTACATGGCGCAGATGAAGACCAGGCCGCCGACCTTCGTGCTGATGGCCTCGCGCGCCGAGGAAATGCCGGACACCTATCGCCGGTATCTGATCAACGAACTCAGGGAGGCCTTCGATCTTCCCGGTGTGCCGATCCGCCTCGTTCTCCGGCAGGGGAAAAATCCGTTCGCCGAGAAGGACTGATCGCTGTCAGATTCTCGCCGGGGGGAGATAGGCGAGGCGACGGCCGTTTTCTGTAAACTCCGCCGACAGGTAGTCCGGGACGCGTTCGACGACGGTCTCGGGTGTCGGCAGGAGAGAGCGATCCTCTCCGGGCATCGCCTTGAACCTCATGTCGGTCCGCGTCGGACCGGGATCGAAGAGGTTGATGCGCAAAGGCGTGTTTTCGTTTTCGTCGGCGTAACAGGCGATCATCGCCTCAAGGCCTGCCTTGGAGGCGGCGTATGCGCCCCAGAAGGCCCGAGGTCTCGGCGCTGCGCCTGAGGTGGTGAAGAGGGCGCGGCCTGCAGGGCTTGCGCGCAGAAGGGGATGGAGCGCGCGGATCAGACGCCAGTTGGCGATAAGGTTCGTCTCCAGGGTTTCGGCGAAGGATTGCGGCGAAACGGATTCAAGAGGCCCCAGGGACCCAAGCACGCCTGCATTGGCGAACAGGCCGTCCAGTCGTCCGAAGCGCTCCAGAAGCGCGCCCGCCAGTCTGTCGACCGAGGCGTTGTCGCGCAGATCCATCGGGATGAGGCTGGCGGAGCGACCGGTCTCCGTGCGGATCTCGTCGTCGAGCCGGACCATCGCCGCCTCGGATCGGGCAAGGAGGATCACATGCGATCCCGCGCGAGCGATCGCCAGGGCCGCAGCCCGTCCAAGCCCCTTAGAGGCTCCGGTCACCAGAACAATGCGGCGGTCCATCACGTGTCCAATCCCGTCTCAGTCGTCGAGCAGCGAAAGCTGCTGCTCCTTGCGGGCCATGTCCTGATCCCTGTCGACGAGACGCGTGGGATAATCCCCGGTGAAGCAGTGGTCGGCGAACTGCGGATGAGCGGGATTGCGTTCTCCCGCCCCCAGCGCCTCGTAAAAACCGGGAAGGGAGATGAAGCCGAGGCTGTCCACTTTGAGATAGCGCCTCATCTGGTCGATGCTCATTGCGCTGGCGATGAGCTCCTCCTTGGAGGGCATGTCGATGCCGTAGAAATCCGGATACTTGATCGGCGGGCTGGCCACCCGGAAGTGGATTTCCCTCGCGCCCGCATCGCGCACCATCTGAATGATCTTTTGCGATGTGTTGCCGCGGACGATCGAGTCGTCGACAAGCACGACCCTCTTGCCCTCAAGCAGGGCCTTGTTCGGGGCGTGCTTCTTGGAAATCGAGCGCTGGCGTCCGGTCTGGGTCGGCTGGATGAAGGTTCGCCCGACATAATGGTTGCGGATGATGCCGAAACCGAAGGGCGTGCCGGATCCCTGAGCGAAGCCGAGAGCGGCCGGATTGCCGCCGTCAGGGACGGGACATATGACATCAGCGTCCGCCGGATGCTCGCGGGCCAGAATGCGGCCGAAGCGCTCACGCACCTCGTAAACGCTCTGACCATGCATGACGCTGTCCGGTCGCGCGAAATAAACGTACTCGAAGACGCATGGGCTCGCGAGGCGACGGGTGAAGGGCATCAGACTTTCGACGCCTGTTTCCGTGATGACCACCACTTCGCCGGGCTCGATGTTGCGCACGAAGCTGGCGCCGATCCCGTCGAGGGCGCACGTCTCTGAGGACAAGACCGGAGCTCCGTCGATTTCGCCGAGACAGAGCGGCCGCAGTCCCCACGGATCGCGCGCGCCGATCAGCTTGCCGTTGGTCATGGCGACAAGAGCGAAGCCGCCCTCGAGATGACGCAGCGCATCGATGAAGCGGTCCTGGATTTTCGATTTTGAGGATCGCGCTGTCAGCTGAAGAATGACCTCGGTGTCCATCGTCGACTGAAAGATCGCTCCGCTGTCGACCAGTTCCCGATGCAGGGCGCGTGCGTTCGTGAGGTTGCCGTTGTGGGCGATGGCGAAGCCGCCGCCGGCGATATCGGCGAAAATAGGCTGGATATTACGCAATACAACGCGGCCGGAGGTCGAGTAGCGATTGTGCCCGATTGCGATGCGTCCCGGGAGGCGGGAGACGGCTCCTGTCTCCTCGCTGAAGCTGTCGCCTACAAGCCCCATGTGCCGTTCTGTATAGAACCGGTTGTTGCGATCATCGTAGGTGGCGACGCCGCAGGCTTCCTGACCCCGATGCTGCAGGGCGTGAAGCCCGAGGGCCGTCAGGATCGCCGCATCATCCCGGCCGAAGACGCCGAAGACGCCGCACTTGTGTCGCATCCCGTCCTTGGACCCGGGATGGAAATCGTCATCGTCGTGTTGTCGGTCGCTCGCTTCCGGATGGGTCATTGGACACTCTCCATCACCGCAGACCGCGTTCATCGCCTAGGTCGGTTGTCCGGAGACGGGAGCTTCGATCGTCTCCCGGGCCCGTTCCACGAAACCTGGCAGAGTCTCGCGAATCCAATCCGCCGCGGCGTCCGCATACGGAAAAAACCGCGAGTTAGCAATAAAGGCGGGCGTGGCGTCTTCGGGCAGGACCTGCTGCATCAGAAGTATGAAGACGACGATCGCCAGCGCGCCGCGCAGAATGCCGAACGCCGCCCCGGCGAGACGATCGAGCAGGCCGATTTCCGGGGAGGCATTGATGAGTTTGGACAGGCGGCCGCCGAGAAAGGCCGCAAGGCCGTAGGCCAGAAGAAAGCCCACCACCACCAGAATCACAGCCGCCGTGATGTCCGGCCAGCCCTCCGGCAACACCGCGCCGAGAGCGGGCTCGAACAGGCGAACGCCGTAATAGGCGGCTAGAAAACCCACAAAGAAGGCGATGACCGAAAAGGCCTCCCGGATCAGTCCGCGTCCAAGCGACATGACCGCCGAGACCACGATCACCGCGGCGACGATGATGTCGAAGGTCGACCAAGGTCCCTGAAACAGATCCGCCATCGGTTAGTCCCCCTGAAGGATATCGATCAGCTGTTTGAGTGTGGATATCCCATGAACGACCATGCCGTCGACTCGTTCCGGCGCCCCCGGGGGCGCAAAGGCCCTCGTGAAGCCGAGCCGGGCCGCCTCGCGGAGGCGCGGCTCGATCCGGCCAACCGGTCTTATCGCGCCCGAGAGGGCGACTTCCCCGAAATAGACCGATCCGGCCCGTGTCGCTCGCTCGAGAAGGGAAGAGGCGAGCGCGGCGGCGGCGGCCAGGTCCCCGGCCGGCTCCTGGATCCGGTAGCCTCCGGTGACGCTCAGATAGACGTCCCGACCCGCCAGACGCAGGCCGCACCGTGTCTCGAACACGGCCAGAAGCATGGCGAGACGCGAGGCGTCCCAACCGACCACGGAGCGTCGCGGCGATCCGGCGGCCTCAGGTCCCACAAGCGCCTGAACCTCGGCGAGCATGGGTCTTGAGCCCTCCATGGCGGCGAAGACCGCCCGTCCCGAGGCCTCCGCTTCGCTGCCTCCGAGAAAGAGGGCGGAGGGATCGCGCGCGCCCGACAGGCCGTGTTCGCCCATTTCGAAGACGCCGATCTCGTCGGTCGGTCCGAAACGGTTCTTGACCGAGCGCAGGACGCGGAACTGATGACCGCGTTCGCCTTCGAAGTAAAAGACGGCGTCGACCATGTGTTCCAGAACGCGGGGGCCGGCGATCTGACCGTCCTTGGTGACGTGTCCCACAAGGATCACGGATGCGCCGGTCTTCTTGGCGAAACGGGTAAGTTCCTGCGCACAGGCCCGGACCTGCGCCACCGAGCCCGGCGCCGCGTCGAAACCGTCCGACCAGAGCGTCTGAACGCTGTCGATCACCACCACGTCCGGCTGGGCGGACTTCAGGGCTTTGAGAATGGCGCGCAGATCTGTCTCGGCCGCCAGCTGGACGGGTGCTTCAGCCACTCCCAGGCGGCGCGCCCGCCCCTGGATCTGGGACACGGCCTCTTCCCCGGAGATGTAGACGGTTCGCACGCCCGCGGTCGCCATGGCGGCTGCGGACTGGAGGAGGAGCGTCGATTTGCCGATGCCGGGATCTCCGCCGACGAGAACCGCGCAGGACCGTGCGAGGCCTCCGCCGAATACGCGATCAAGTTCCGCCAGGCCGGTTGAAAAACGGGGCGGGGGAGGTTCGGCGGACGACAGGGGCGCAAATTCGACGGCGCCGGTCCGGCTGCGGCCGGAGGCGGCCGCCGCGGGCAGGCCGCCGGGAGCGCCGAGCGTCTCCTCGACGAGCGTGTTCCAGGCGCCGCACCCTTCGCACTTCCCGGTCCACTTTCCGTGGGCGGCGCCGCAGGACTGACAGATGAAGGCGGTCGCGGTCTTCGCCACAGCATGTCCCCTGATCCGAATCGACCTCGCGGATCCTGACAGAGAAGCCGGCAGGTCGGAATGGCGATCCCTCAGCCAGAGAGCGCGTCGATATAGATCTTTCGGCACCGGGGCCCGATGCGGGTGAGGAGCTCGTAGCCGATCGTTCCCATGGCCTGCGCCTGCTCTTCGATGGGCAGGGAGGGCCCGAAGAGCTCGGCCTCGTCGCCTTCCTTTACAGGAAGGCCCGTGACGTCAATCAGGGTCAGATCCATCGAGACGCGGCCGACAACCGGTCGCCGCTCGCCCCGGATGACGACGCTCGCCCGGCTGGAGGCGCTCCTGGGAAACCCGTCAGCGTATCCGATCCCGAGGGTTGCGATCCGCATGCGGGAGGGAGCGGTGAAGGTTCCCCCATAGCCGGCCTGGTCTCCCTTCCCCAGGGTTCGGGTCTGGAGGATGAAGGCGCTGAGGGTCGCCGCGCAGGCCGGCGCCGGTCCCGAACGGGGTGCAGGTCCGGCGCCGTAGAGGCTGATCCCGGCGCGGACTTCGTCAAAACAGAAGTCCGTTCCGAGCCAGGCCCCGGCCGACGCCGAGAGCGATCGTCGCGCGACGGGCCAGAGTTGCGCGGCCCGCTGAAAGCCCTCAAGCTGGGACTTGTTCTGCTCCGAGGCGGGATCGTCGGCTGAAGCCAGATGGCTTATGAGGCTGACGGGAGCCGGAGCGATCGAGCTCATCGCCGCCCAGTCGGAGGGCGAGGCGCCGAGCCGGTTCATGCCCGTATCCACATGAACGGAGTAGGGCTGATCCGGGCCTGCCGCCTTCATCCAGGCCTGAGCCTGCGCGGGCGAGTTGAGAACCGGCTCCAGCTCAGCTTCACGCATCAGCTGATAATCCTGTTCGTCCGCGCCCAGGAGGACGACGATCTCGGCGCCCTGACCCAGGATCGAACGAAGACGAGCGCCTTCTGACGGCCACGCGACATAGAAGCGGCGGCAGCCGGCGTGCGCGAGAGCCGGCGCGATGCGATCGATGCCCATGCCGTAGGCGTCGGCTTTTACGACCGCCGCAACGTTTGCTCCCGGGCAGGCTGTTGAGAGCAGACGCCAGTTTCCGACCAGGCTGTCGAGGTTCACGCGGATGGTCGGCTGCATCGTCAATCCCCGGTTCCGCCAGGCCCTCAGTCGTCGGACGAGCCGCCATAGCGGTTGTCGAGGTTTCCGAAGCGAACGCGCGAAGGGATGAAGCCCACATCCACCTTCCCGATCGGGCCGTGACGCTGCTTGGAGATGATGATCTCCGCCAGATTGAATTTCGCCGCCAGCTTGTCCTTCCATTCGGCGTAGCGCGGATCGTCTTCGTCCGGTTCGAGGCGTTCGAGATAGTAGGCCTCGCGATAGATGAAGAGCACGACGTCGGCGTCCTGTTCGATTGATCCGGATTCCCTCAGATCTGAGAGCTGCGGACGCTTGTCGTCCCGCATTTCGACCTGACGCGACAACTGGGAGAGGGCGATCACGGGAATGGCGAGTTCCTTGGCGAGCGCCTTGAGCGATTTGGTGATGTTGCTCACCTCCTGCACGCGTCCGTCGTTGCGATTGCCTCCCGAGCTCGTGATGAGCTGGAGATAGTCGATGATGAGGAGGTCAAGTCCGTGCGTTCGCTGGAGACGTCGCGCGCGCGCCGACAGCTGGGAGATGGAGATCGCGCCCATATCGTCGATATAGAGGGGAAGGCCTTCCATGGTCTTTGCAGCTTCCCGGATCTGCTCGTAATCGCGTGGGGAGAGATCGCCTCGCCGGATCTTGTCTGAGGGGACTTCGGAGATATCGGCCAGAACGCGTGTGGCGAGCTGGTCAGCCGACATCTCAAGCGAGAAAAATCCGACGACAGCCCCTTCGTCGGTCTTCATCATGCCATTGGCGCCAACCGATCTGCGGCATCGTCTTGCCGCATTGTAGGCGATGTTGACCGCCAGGGCTGTCTTTCCCATCGATGGGCGCGCGGCGAGGATGATCAGGTCCGATTTGTGCAGACCTCCCAGCATGCGGTCGAGGTCGTCGAGACCGCAGGCGACCCCTGCGATCTTTCCATCCCGCTTGAAGGCGAGCGTGGCGGTCTCAATCGATTGAGCCAGCGCCGTATTGAAGCTGCGGAAGCCCTGCGCCCCTGCGCCTTTCTCTGCAAGCGAGAAGAGCTGCTTTTCTGCCGCCTCGATCTGCGCCTCGCCGTGTTCAATGAGATCCGGGCTGGTCGCGCGCTGAACCATTTCCGCTCCGATGCGGATCAGTTCGCGTCGGAGCGCGAGGTCGTGGACGAGGCGCGCATAATCCAGAATTTCCGGGCCGAAGGCGGCAGATTCCAGAAGGTCGGCCAGATAACGCACGCCGCCGATCTCGGCGAGCTGGCCATCCCGCTCGAAATGCTCCCGCAGGGTCACGCCGTCCGCCACGCGCCCGGTGGTGATCATCCGGTCGATTACGGCGTAGATGGCGGAGTTCGCCGGCGCGTAGAAGTCTGCCGGGCTCAGCAGGTCGGCGATGCGCTGGTGGGCGTTGTTGTCAAAGAGAATGGCGCCGAGAACAGCCATTTCCGCCGCCGGGTTATGCGGAGGGGTGACGCTTGAAGGGGTCTCATGATCCTTGGCCATAAGGGCAGTCTAACTCTTTCCCGGGTTTGAGGAGAGGCGCCTTGAAGAGTTACTCAACACTTCCTTGCGTCTCTGTGCGGGATGGACGAGCCTCTTCGTTCCGGCTGTTCCGACGGGACCGTCCTGCAGAGATAAAAAAAGGGGAGCCCGCATTACGGGCTCCCCTGTCTGTTTGTCGATCCTGATCGGGGATCAGTCTTCGGCAGGGCCGCGTTCGGCGCTGGCTTCGGCTGCCGCCGCCGCCAGTTCCTGAGCCTGTTCATCCGCCTGAGCGCGACCGGCCGCAAGCGCGGTTTCGATCACGTTCTCGCCGCGCGCCTGGCGTTCGGCTTCATCAGGTGAGCGGGCCACGTTGACCTGCACCTTGATCGTCACTTCCGGATGCAGACGCACCTGCACGTCATGCATGCCCAGCGCCTTGATCGGGTTGTTGAGCAGAACATGACGGCGCTCGATCGGATGACCGGCTGCGGCTGCGGCCGTTGCGATGTCGCGTGCCGAGACAGATCCGTAGAGCTGCCCGGTTTCGCCGGCCTGCCGGATGAGGACATAGCTGGCGCCTTCAAGGCCCTGGGCCTCTCCGACTGCTGCAGCCCGGGCCTTTTCGTTGCGGGCCTCGATCGCCGCCCGCTCGCGCTCGAAGCGCTTGCGATTGGTGTCGGTGGCCAGAAGAGCCTTGCCCTGGGGCAGAAGGTAGTTACGGGCGAACCCGTTCTTCACCTTCACCACGTCTCCGATGACGCCGAGGCTTTCGACACGTTCAAGAAGGATAACGTCCATTGTCCGATCCTCCTCAAATCACGATGTACGGAAGCAGCGCCAGATGACGGGCGCGCTTGATGGCGATGGCGAGACGACGCTGCTTCTTCTGCGAAACCGCGGTGATGCGCGCCGGAACGATCTTGCCCTTTTCAGAGATGTATCTCTGGAGGAGCTTGACGTCCTTATAATCGATCGCCGGAGCATGCTCGCCGGAGAACGGGCAGACCTTGCGCCGACGGCCGAAGGGACGGCGAGACGGCAGGTTGGCGATATTGAGTTTCTGCTGAGCCATTGTGATGTCTCCTATCGATCGCGATCACGGCCGCCGCGCGGTCCGCGGTCGTCGCGGCCGCTGCGCTCGGGTCGATCGCCGCCGTATCCGCCGCCCTCTTCATCACGACGACGCTTGGAGCGGTCGTCGCGATCCTTGCGGGCGATGACGGGCGAAGGTTCTTCCGACAGAGTCTCAACGCGCACCGTGAGGAAACGCAGGACGTCCTCGTTGATCCGGTGACGCCGCTCGAGTTCGTGGATCACCTCGCCGGGTCCTTCGATGTTGACCAGCGAATAATGAGCTTTGCGCGATTTGCGGATCGGGTAGGCGAGGTTTCGAAGACCCCAGTACTCGGTCTTGCCGACCTTTCCGTTCTTTTCCGCAACGATCTTGGTGATGTCCTCCACCAGCGCTTCAACCTGCTGGGGAGATATGTCGGGTCGGGTCACGACCACGTGTTCGTAGAACGCCATAAAATATCCCTTCTGTTTGAGAGGCGGCGCGAACCGGTCGAAGGGCGACTGGTCCGCGATGGATCCCGCGCACCCGGTATGGGTCTTGGGACCGCCTCTACGGCGAGCGCGCTCCTTACCCGAATCTGCGGACGAATCAAGTCTTTCACTCGCCCGGGGGAGGCGCCAGCTTGCACCGGGGCCAAGCCCTTTCTAGGACAGCGGTCCTGAACAGGATGATTCCATGACGTCTTTTGCTTTCATCTTCCCCGGCCAGGGCGCCCAGGCAGTCGGTATGGGCCGTGAGCTTGCAGACGCCTATCCGTCGGCCCGGGCCGTCTTTGAGGAGGTCGACGAGGCGCTCGGTCTGTCTCTTTCGCGCGTGATCTTCGAAGGGCCCGAGGCCGATCTCATGCTGACGGCCAACACCCAGCCCGCCCTGATGGCGGTCTCGCTGGCCTTCATGAGGGCTCTGGAGGCTGAATTCGGGGTTAAGGCGCAGGAGGCGAGGCTTCTCGCCGGCCATTCTCTGGGCGAATACAGCGCACTGGCGGCCGCAGGCGCCCTCAGCGTAGGGGACGCCGCTCGTCTTCTCCGGCGACGCGGGCTGGCCATGCAGGCGGCCGTGCCGGTGGGCGAGGGGGCGATGGCGGCCCTGATCGGGAAGGTTGACGTCGCGCTCGCCGAAGAGATTGCGGCTGAGGGCGCCCGCGAGGGCGTGGTGGTCGTCGCCAACGATAACAATGTCGGCAATGTTGTCATTTCGGGACTGCGCTCGGGTGTCGATGCGGCGATCGCCGCCGCCAAGGCGCGCGGCGTGCGGGCGGTGCCGCTGGCGGTTTCCGCCCCGTTCCATTCCCCGCTTATGGCTCCGGCCGCCCGAGACATGGAGGAGGCGCTCGCTTCGGCCGCCCTGTCAGCCCCGTGTTCGCCCCTTGTGGCTAACGTCACGGCCCGTCCCGTGTCAGACCCTCAGGAGATCCGGCGGCTTCTGGTTGAGCAGGTCACCGCCCGGGTTCGCTGGCGGGAGAGCGTGGAGTGGATGGCCTCGCCTGAGGGCGGGATAAGCCGCTTCGTGGAGGTCGGTTCGGGCAAGCAGCTGACGGGAATGGTCAAGCGCAATGCCCCTGAGGCCGCCGCCATCGCGCTCAATACGCCGGCCGATCTTGAGGCCTTCGCGCGTTCGCGCAGCTGAGTCTGGGGAGAGTTGAAGATGTTCGATCTGACGGGTCGCTGCGCGCTGGTGACGGGCGCCTCCGGAGGCATCGGGGCGGCCATTGCAGGCGCCCTGGCTGAAAGGGGCGCAAAAGTCGCTCTTTCGGGGACGCGGGTGGACGCCCTTGAGGCGACGTCGCGTGAAATCGGCGGAGCCGCCGCTATTCTTCCCTGCAACCTTGCCGATCCGGTCGAGACAAGCGGTCTCGTCTCCCGGGCCGAAGAGGCTCTCGGCGGCCTCGATATTCTCGTCTCGAACGCCGGTCTCACGAGAGACGGATTGCTTCTGCGAATGAAGGATGAGGACTGGGAGGCTGTCCTTAACGTTAATCTCGGCGCCTACTTCCGGCTGACGCGGGCCGCTCTGCGGGGCATGATGAAGCGTCGTCACGGACGGATTATCGGCATCACCTCCGTTGTCGGCGTGACCGGCAATCCCGGCCAGGCCAACTACGCCGCCTCCAAGGCGGGAATGATCGGCTTTACGAAGGCCCTGGCCCAGGAAGTGGCCAGCCGCAATATCACCGCCAACTGTATCGCGCCTGGTTTTATCGCCACGGCCATGACCGACGGCCTGCCCGAAGCCCAGAAGGAAGCGCTTTTGAAGTCGATTCCCGCCGGTCGGCTCGGTTCAGGGGCTGACATCGCCGCCGCGGCGGCGTATCTGGCGAGCGATGAATCGGCTTATGTTACTGGTCAGACCCTCCACGTGAACGGGGGAATGGCGATGATCTAGGTCTTGCCACTGCTGGCAAGCCTATGGTCAATGATTTTCAGGCGTGTTACCGCGCCGCAACGCAGGGTTCGGGCCGAAGGGTCGCCAGAGCCGGAGAGTGAAGGGGAACCAGATGTCCGACGTGATCGAGCGCGTTAAGAAAATTGTTGTCGAGCGGCTCGAAGTGGACGCCGACAAGGTCAATGAAAAGGCTGCTTTCATTGACGATCTGGGCGCCGACTCTCTCGACCTCGTCGAGCTGGTGATGGCGTTCGAGGAAGAGTTCGGGATCGAGATCCCCGATGACGTTCAGGAGCAGATCGGCACGGTCGGCGACGCGGTGAAGTTCATCACCGAGCGCGTCTGATCCAGGCGCCCGGCCCGGGGGACCCTCGCATGCGTCGTGTCGTCATCACCGGTATCGGGCTGGTCACCCCGCTCGCGAACGGTCGGGAAGCGACCTGGGAACGCCTCGTTGCCGGACAGTCCGGGCTTGGCCCCATCGATATCTTCGACACTTCGGACCTGGCCTGCAAGATCGCGGGCCAGGTTCCGTGGTCGTCGGGGCGCGGCGGCGGACGTGCGGATGATCCTGCCTCCTTCAATCCCGATGCGGTCCTCTCCCCCAAGGAACAGAGACGCATCGATGAGTTCATCCTCTATGCGATCGCAGCGGCCGACGAGGCGCTGCTCGACAGCGGCTGGAAGCCGGAGAGTTATGAGGACCGGGTTGCGACGGGTGTCTCGATCGGGTCTGGCATAGGCGGCCTCGCCACGATCGCTGCGACCTCCATCGAGCTTCATGAGAAGGGCCCTCGCCGTATCAGCCCGTTCTTCATTCCGAGTGCGCTGATCAATCTGGCTTCCGGGCAGGTCTCGATCAAGTACGGGCTTAAAGGGCCCAATCATGCGGTCGTGACCGCCTGCGCCACCGGCGCCCACGCCATCGGAGACAGCGCGCGCATGATCCAGCTCGGCGATGCCGATGTGATGATCGCCGGAGGCGCGGAGGCGTCTGTCTGTCGGATCGGCATGGCGGGTTTTATCGCCTGTCGCGCCATGTCCACCGCCTACAATGAGACGCCCCAGCGCGGATCGCGTCCCTATGATCGGGATCGGGACGGTTTCGTGATGGGCGAGGGCGCCGGAGTTCTCGTGCTCGAGGAGTATGAGCACGCCCGCCGTCGGGGAGCGCGCATTTATGCAGAGGTCGCCGGTTACGGCCTGTCGGGCGACGGATATCACATTACCTCGCCGGATGAGACGGGAGACGGGGGAGAGCGTGCGATGCGGACCGCGCTGCGCCGGTCCGGTCTTTCGCCTTCGGATATCGATTATGTGAACGCGCATGGCACCTCGACGCCCGCCGGAGACGAGATCGAGGTGCGCGCGGTTGAACGTGTGCTGGGCGACGCCGCCAGGGGATTGAACCTGTCCTCCACCAAGTCGTCGATCGGTCATCTTCTGGGCGCAGCCGGGGCCGTGGAGGCTGCATTCTGCGCCCTCGCGATACGCGACGGCGTTATTCCTCCGACCCTCAATCTCGATAATCCGAGCTTTGAGACGCCGCTCGATCTGACCCCTCATAAGGCGGTTCGCAAGCCGGTCCGTGCGGCCTTGTCGAACTCCTTCGGGTTTGGCGGCACCAATGCGGCCCTGGTGCTCAAACAGGTCGACTGATCGTGCGCAAACCGTCACAGGCAGGAGGGCGGGCGTCGGTCTCGGGTCTCCTGCGCGTCAGCGCGATCGTTCTGGCTGTCCTCCTGTCGTTTCTGGGGATCGCCGGTGTCGGCGGCTGGTTTTACGCGAACCATCTCTACACCTCCCCGGGACCTGTCTCGGTCGACGGCGCGCCCCGGGTCGTGGTGATCGAGCGGGGCGCTTCGGTCCCGAAAATCGCCGATCGACTGGCGGAGGCCGGGGTGATCCCGGACGCGCGCATCTTTCGTCTCGCCGTGCGTGTGACCGGCAGGGGCGGCGCCCTGAAGGCGGGAGAATACTCGTTCACCTCGGGAGACAGCCTGAAGGATGTCATTGCGCGCCTTGAGGAGGGCCGCGTCGTCCTTCACACGGTGACCGTTCCTGAAGGCCTGACGACGGCGATGGTCCTGCGTCTGCTGGAGGCGGAAACGACGCTTTCGGGAGAGGCGCCCTCGCCGCCGCCGCGCGAGGGCGTTCTTCTGCCGGATACCTACAGTATTCAGCGCGGAGAAGGGCGGGAGGCGGTCATCACCCGGATGGCGGAGGCGCAAAGAGCCCTGCTGGAAGAGCTGTGGCCGATGCGTCAGGAGGGGCTGCCGTTCAGGACCCAGGAGGAGGCGATCATTCTCGCCTCCATCGTTGAGAAGGAGACGGGTCTCGCCGAGGAGCGGCCCATGGTGGCCGGCGTGTTCGTCAATCGTCTCCGGAAGGGCATGAGGCTCGAGAGCGATCCGACCATCATCTATGGTCTGACCGGCGGCGAGCCCCTCGGTCGGGGGCTGCGTCGCAGCGAGATTGATCGTCAGAACGCCTGGAGCACTTATCAGATTTTCGGTCTGCCCCCGACCCCGATCTGCAATCCCGGTCGTGATGCGATCATGGCCGTGCTCAATCCTCCGGTCACCGACGCGCTTTTCTTCGTCGCCGACGGTACGGGCGGGCATGCTTTCGCATCGGATTACGCCGAGCATCTGCGCAATGTCGCCGCCTGGCGGGAGATCGAGGCGCGTCGCGCGGCCCAGCGCCCCGAACGTTGAGAGGAAACAGATGATCCGTGGCATGACGGGCTTCGGCCGTTCTCAGGGACAGGCCTCATGGGGCGGCTGGACCTGGGAGGTGCGATCGGTCAACGGCAAGTCCCTCGATATGCGTATGTCGCTGCCGCCAGGTTTTGATCCTGTCGAGTTCGAAGCGCGTCGGCGGATCAAGGATCGTCTTTCGCGCGGCAATCTTCAGCTTCAGCTGAAGATCGACGTTCCGCGCGAGGCCGGCGGATCCGTGGTCAGCACCCGTGAGCTTGCCCGGTTCGCCCGACTGGCGCGTTCGTTCTCCGGGGCTGGTCCTGCTCCTGCGTCCCTCGACGGCCTTCTGGCCCTCCCCGGCGTCATCCGGACCGCTCCCAAAGGCGTCACAGTGGTCGATGAGGCCATGACGGCGACCCTTCTTGCCGGTCTCGAGGCCGCGCTTGACGAACTTGTGCAGGCGCGGGTCCGAGAGGGCGCGATGCTTGAGGGGCTCTTCCGGTCCATGCTGATGAGTATCGCTTCGGGGTTGGCCGAGGCCCGCGCGCTGGCTGGCGTTCAGGGGGAGATGATCGCTGAGCGCTTTCGACTTCGCCTCGCGGAGCTGACAGGCGGGGGGGTGACGCTCGACGCCGACCGTGTCCTTCAGGAGGCGGCGCTGTTGGCGGCCCGGGCTGATGTTCGCGAGGAGCTCGACAGGCTTGAGGCTCATATCGAAACGTTTCTCACGCTTCTGGATGCGCCTGACGCCGCTGGCCGCAAGCTGGATTTCCTGTGTCAGGAGCTTAATCGCGAGGCCAACACCTTGTGTTCAAAATCCGCCAGCCTTGATCTCACGAAGGTGGGGCTGGCGTTCAAGTCGCTGATCGATCAGATCCGGGAACAGGTCCAGAATGTCGAGTGAACGCCCAAGACGCGGATTGATGTTCGTCATCTCCTCTCCCTCGGGGGCTGGAAAGACGACCCTTTGTCGTCGCCTCATCGAGGAGTGTCCTGGCGTTGGCTTGTCTGTGTCCGCGACAACCCGCGCCCGTCGGCCGGGGGAGAGCGACGGACGCGACTACCATTTCAGGACCCGCGAGGCGTTCGAGGAGATGATCGCCCGCAGAGACTTCCTCGAGTGGGCTCAGGTCTTCGACCATTACTACGGAACGCCGGCGCGGGAGGTGGAGGAGCGTCTGTCCGCCGGTGAGGATGTGGTGTTCGATGTCGACTGGCAGGGCGCTCGATCGCTCAAGATCATCAGGCCGGGGGATGTCGCCTCGGTGTTCATTCTTCCCCCGTCCATCCCTCAGCTGCGCGCTCGACTGGAGGGGCGCCCCGGGGCGGACGCACGCTCGGTCGCGTCCAGACTGGCCGGTGCGGGGCAGGATATCCTGCGCTGGGGAGAATATGACTACGCCATCGTGAACGACGATCTCGAGACAGCTTTTCATGAGCTGAAAGCCATTCTCACCACGGAGCGGGCGCGCCGCGCCCGAGCGGCGCTCGGAGGTTTTGTCGACACGCTTCTGCGTGACGCTGGCGTTCAGGGACTCTGAACTCCGGTCGCCGTTTCCATCGTGTCCGAAGGTCTAACGGAGGTCTGACCTCTCTCCAGGGAACGGATCGAGGGACCGGGGCGCGGATGGACGGTCTGTCGGAGGATTATCGATCCCCCGACAGGCGCTCACCCGCGGGGTCAACCCGATCGGCGTCCTGCAAAGTCTTCACCGGGAAGATTTTCCGCAGGTGAACGGCGTCTCTCCCGTCAGAAACTATGTGCGTGCAACGCTCGCCGGCCCTGGTCTGGCGACTGTGCTTGTGCATCAGCCGCAATCTCTTCTCGCGTCGCCCGGGACTTTACCCGGGACTTTTCTGGCGGAGCGCTTTTGCGCCTGTCGAGCGCCATGCGGAGGCCAGGGTTCTGAACTCATGCTGGCTCAGCGTCTCCGCGCGGCGCGTCGGATCGATGCCTGCAGTTTCGAGGAGCTGACTGGCGTCGAGGCCTGCGTCCGCGCAAAGGGTGCGAAGGGATGACCGCAGCATCTTGCGTCTCTGGTTGAACGCCGCCCCGGTCAGTTCCTCCAGCGTATCGATGTCCGGGTAGATCTCTTCGGCGGGCAGCGGGTGGAAGACCACGACCGCCGAGTCGACCTTGGGCGGAGGCCGGAAGGCCCCCGGAGGGACGACGATCGCGATATGGGGGGCGGTCGAGGCGTGAGCGAGCACGGCGAGGCGGCCATAATGGGTCTCGTCGGGTCGGGCGCAGATACGCTGCGCCACTTCTTTCTGGAACATCAGCGCCATGGACCCTCTCCATGGGCCCGCCTTCAGCCACGCCACGAGCAGCGGCGTGGCGACATTATAGGGCAGGTTCGCAATGATGAGGGCCGGGGTCTGGCCGCCCGCGGCGCTGATCAGGGCCTCCGGATCGATGAGGCGTGCGTCGGCTTCATGAACCGTCAGCCGCCCCTCCTGAGCTTCCGGCCAGGATCGCAGCCCCTCGGCGAAGCGGCGGTCCATCTCGACGGCGATCACCCGCCCGGCGCCTTCTTCGAGCAGGGCCCGGGTCAGTCCGCCGGGCCCGGGCCCGACCTCGAGAACCGTTCGTCCCTCGACCGGTCCGGCGGCCAGAGCGATCCGCCGCAGACGCTCCCGATCGAACAGAAAGTGCTGGCCCAGAGACTTGCGGGCGGCGCCCGGAGTAAGCTCGGTCATGGTGTCGACACAGAACGCGCATGCGCCATCGCGTCCGCCAGGTTCAGGGCCGCAACCAGGCTCTCGGTTCGCACCCTGCCGGCCCTGACGGCGTCATACGCCACCCCATGGTCGGGCGAGGTCCGAATGAAGGGAAGGCCGAGGGTGGTGTTGACGCCTCCCCAAAGATCGAGGGTCTTTACCGGGATCAGGCCCTGATCATGATACATGGCGAGGACCGCGTCGAAGCGACCCTCTCTCGCCTCATGAAAAATCACATCGGAGGGTCGGGCGTCGCTGATGTCAACGCCTTCAGATCTCAGACGCTCCGCCGCCGGGTTGATCACCTCCAGCTCCTCGCGGCCGATCGACCCGTCCTCGCCCGCGTGAGGATTGAGACCGCAGAGGCCGATCCGGGGCCGCGTCAGCCCGAAATCCCTCCGCAGCGCCTTATCCGTTATCCGCGCGATCTCGGCGATGAGGCCAGAGCTGAGCGCGGAGGAGACGGTCGCCAGAGGGCGATGGATTGTGGTCAGAGCGACCCTCAGCCCCCCTCCGCACAGCATCATCACAGGCCTTGGGGTCGGTCCGGCGCGCCCTGCGAGCTCGGCGAGATACTCTGTATGGCCCGGATGAGGAAAGCCGGCCTGATAGAGCAGCGCCTTCGAGATCGGGTTGGTGACCACCGCCGCTGCGTGTCCGGCCTGAACCCAGTCGACCGCCGAGCGAATGGCCTCGATGATGGCTGGGGCCGTGGCCGGGTCAGGGTGTCCGGGCGCAGGCACCGGACAGGGAATGTCGAGCACAGGCAGCGCCGAGGGCCAGACCTCGCGGGCCTCCTCCGGATGGGCGATCTCGACCAGGGTTGCTCCGCTCCCTGGCGAGGCGGCCTTCATCACATCCGATCCGCCGACGAAGAAGAAGGGGCGGGTTTGCGGGGACCGATCGAGATAGGCGCGCCAGGCTATGATCGGGCCCACGCCTGCAGGATCGCCCATGGTCAGGGCGAGAGGAGTTGGCGGGCGGTTCATGATCAGCGCCGTATGATCGTCGCCTCGCGCTTCAGGTCGCGAAGATAGCGATCCGCCAGCATGGTGAGCTCATTGTCAAACAGACGGGAGCGGATCTGCTCCCGGCTCGGCATCTCCTCGCCGCCCTGCTTTCTGGAGCAGACATAGAGAACGGCTTTGCCGCCAGCGATGTCGAGCGGCTCGGTGGATTCGCCCGGCCGTAAGGGCAGAAGCGCAGTCTGAAAGGCCTCGGACATGTCGGCGAGGGCGACATCGTCCAGATCGACCGACGTCAGGTCGGCGTCCTTGGCTGCGGTCGATGCCGCCTCGCAGGTCTTCGAGGCGGCGCGCAGGGTGGTCAGTCTCGTCGCAGCGTCCTCGGTGCGCGCCGAGATCTGGCGCAGGTTGAGCCTCGCTTCGAGGGGGTTCGCCGGAGCGCGTTTGCCGAGCAGGGCGTAGATATAGACCCCGCCCTCGGTTTCGATCGGCGGAAGGAAGGCTGGCGCTGAAGACGTCTCGACCGCCTTGAGAACTTCCGGACGCATGTCCGCCGGCGTCAGCCAGCCGAGGTCGCCTCCCGCAGACGCGGAGGGCGCGGCGGAGAACTGCTGAGCGACGCGTTCGAACTGGGCGCCCTGTTCGATCTGACGCTGAAGGGTTTCGGC
This sequence comes from uncultured Alphaproteobacteria bacterium, assembly GCA_903831255.1. GTDB lineage: Bacteria > Pseudomonadota > Alphaproteobacteria > Caulobacterales > Hyphomonadaceae > UBA7672. The sequence goes on along the minus strand of CAIKWZ010000010.1, from coordinate 16,782 downwards.
CCTTGCGCTGGCGTTCCTTCGGGACTCGGCGTCAGGCGCGTACAGGAATATCTCCGCGAGCCGATACTGCGGCTTTCCGAGGCTTCCCGTCAGGCGTTCCATCATCTCGTTGATACGCAGTTCCGAGACCCGAACCTGCCTTGCAAACCGCCCACGGACGATGTTGCTCCAGGAAATGTCAGCCTTGACCTGCTGACGCATGGTCTGGGCGCTGATGCCCCGGCCTTCCAGATCGGCGATAAAGGCCTGGAGGGTGACGCCGTTCTGCCGGGCGATCGCCTCCAGGTCGCGATCGATCTCCTCGTCGGTGATCTCTCCATCCTTCACCAGCTCCTTGAACTCCTGGATCTGGATCTGCTCCTCGATCAGGCTCTCAATCGCCCGCTGCTGGGCCTCTTTCAGGGTCTCCTCGTCCGGCTGCGCCCCCAGGCTGAGGAGGATCAGGCGGGCGCGATTGCGCACGTCGGAATAGGAAATCACCTCATCGTTGACCAGGACCGCCACGCCCTCGATCGCCTGACCGCGGGCCGCTGCCGCGGATGCGGCCGGCGCCTGCTGGGCGATGGCGCCCGAGAGAGAGGTCGGCGCAACCACTCCGAGGGTGAAGATCAGTCCGCTTGCGATCAGACGGTTCATGCGTTCACCTTGCCGGTCCTGTCTTCACTTCGAGGGGCTGGGTCAGCCCTGCGCGCCTTCGGCCTGATCCCGTCCGCATTCCGGCCTGCATCGCCCGGACCGCACAATAGCGGGAGGCGAGGGTCGGGCGCAACGCTCCAGTGCGGTTAAGCCGTTTAGTCGAATTCGTCTCCCGCGACGCCCCCGAGACCGGTCAGGACGAACCGGAACTGGATCGATTCCGAGGGGCCCAGCGACCGGTCGAGGGTGTTTGACCGCTCGTAGGCGAGAGAAAAATAGGAACATTCGTCATAATAGGCGAGGCCCGCCTGCAGTCTGATGTCCAGGTTGTCCGTTATGTTGCGCTGCTGACTGATGATGGCCGACCAGCGATCGTCGATCCGGAAAGATCCGTTGAGGAGAACGCCCTCCTGCCCGACGCTCGAGGAGGAGGCAGACGAGGCGGCGACCCGGAAGTAACGGGCCGATCCCCTGATTCGCCAGATATTGGCGCTGGCGTCGAGGTCCACGCGGTCGACCTTCATGTCGTCCGTCACGCGCATTCGCGCCTCCGCCTGCAGCCGGTCTCCGAGGCGCGCCTTGACGGAGGTGACGTAGTCTGACTTCGTTCCGGAGAGGTTGCTGAGGGCGCTGAAGGCGGGATCGGGCTTTTCCCGCCAGCGTCTGCCGACGACGCCCGAGAGTTCAACCCCGTCTCCAAAACGTGCCGTCGCGCTGAGGCCGAGGGACCCTCTCGCCCCGCCTTCCCAGAGATCGTACGAGGACACCGCGTCCGGCTTGAAGAGGTTTGTTTCATCGGCCTCGAACAGAAGGCTGTCTTCGTTCGGAATGCCTTTTCCGTTCTGATCCTCGCTTCCGTAGGCCACCATCGCGATGGGTTCGATGATGAGGTCGACCGTCTCGCCGCGCCGGATGAAGGGCATCGAGGCCTGGGCGCCTGCAAGGCCCAGAAGACGCGAGACGTCCCGCTGTCCGGCCGTCCCCCCATCGTCAAGACGATAGACATCGCCACGAGCCATGGCGAACGGACGCACGAGCACGCCAGGTCCGAGGACTGACTGCTTCTCCCACTGAGCGGAGCCGCTGACCCGGGCGCTGTCGAGGGTTGGTGTTCCATCCGGAAGCGTCGCAGCCTTGTCCCGGAACAGGGCGGCGGCGCTGAGGTCTGCGGTCAACGTGCCGGCGTTTCCGAAATCATAGGCCTTTTGCGCAAACAGGATGGGAGCGGCTTTCGGGAAGCGGCCGTCATCGTCGCCCGCCCGCAGCCCCTGAAAGGCCAGCACTCCGGTTTCGAGGAAAAAGTCCTCTCTCTGGCCTGTCGCGAAAACCTGGGTCAGGAGCTGACGCGGCTGGCTGGTATAGAGGCCCCGGATGTCGTCCTCGCCGTCGATATCGTATCGCAGATCATACAGGTCGTCGCTCTGACGTTCGACGCCGAAACCCCAGTCCCAGGTTTCATTGATCGCGAACCGTCCGTAACCGTAGAGATGGCTTCGCCAGGTCTTGTCGCCGAACTTCTCGCCGTCGCTGTCAAACTCCTGCTCATAGGTGAAGCTTCCATCGGCCTCGAGATAGCCGGAAAAGAATCGCTTCCTGTAGTTGAGCTTGACCAGAGGATTGACGCGCGCAGCGATCATGGGCGCGACGGTCAGGTCCTGAGACGGAGACAGGGCCAGATAGTAGGGCTGTTCGTAAAACACGCCGATTTTGGAGGAGACGCCCATGTCGGGGGTCAGAAATCCGCTGCGACGCGTAGTGGTCGGATCGGGGTGAGCGAAATACGGCACGTAGATAACCGGAACGCCCTTTATCTCGAGAACGGCGTCCTGGTAGGTGATCATCTGCGTGTCCTGGTTCTGGACGGCCCGGCGGGCTCGCAGCGACCAGGTAGGGGTTTTGGCCTTATCGTCCTCGCAAATCCTGCATCCGGTATAGATGACCTGCTCGAGGGCGTTCATCACCCCGTCGCTCCGGATGGCGGATGAGGCGGTGGCGATGGTGTTTTCATCGAGACGGACGGAGAAGCGCGTGGCGAAGGCGTTTTCAATGCCCTCATCGACCTCGATCTCGTCTGCAAACTGAACGGATCCGTCCGCATCCGTGATCTGCACGCGTCCCTGGGCGCGCATGGTCTGGGCTTTCCGGTCGTAGACCAGTCGATCCGCCTTGAGCACCCGGTCCCCGACGCGAACCTCGACATCGCCCTCCGCCGTGAGCGTTTCGGCCTCGCGGTCTTCGGTGACGGTGCGCGCCTTGAGGATGACCTCTTCGTTCTCCTCGCGGGTCTGGTCGCCGACAGAGGCCGTCTCGGGCGCCGGGGGAGTTTGAGCGTGGGCGGTGAACCCTGTGGACAGGGCGAACATGGCTGAGGCGAGACAGGTCAACCGCAACACCGGGCGCTATCCTTCATACAGTCCAGCCGGGCACGCGCCCTTTGTGAGCGATACGGGAAGCCTGCTTCGGCGTCCAGACCTTGGCCCGCAATTCATCAGTTGGTCAGTCGACTGACTTCACGATGGTTTTTTAGAAAAAACCCATGGAAGCAGGCGATGGAGGCGGTCAGCCGTCCTCGATCCGGGCGATGATCGCCAGAACTCCAAAGAGCGCGAAGAGCGGCGGACACCAGGCGGCCGCTTCCGGCGGGGCTGCCCCTGAGGCGGAGAGACCTGCGGCGATGCGGGTGGTGAAGAAGAGGACAAACCCCGCAAGGGCGCCGGCGGCGATGAGCTGGGTCACTCCGCCTGATCGCGCAAGACGCAGACACACCACCGCCCCGATCAGCGCCATTGCGACCATGAGAAAGGGTGTGGCGAGGAGGGTATGAAGCTTGAGCACATAGTCCCGAACATCAAGGCCGGCGCTGCGCGTGTCGCGGATGAAGCGAGGAAGGTCCCAGAAGGGGATGGTCTTGGGAGAGGCGAAACGAGACAGGAGCGTGTCGGGCCGGAGGGTCGTGGGCAGGGAGAGAAGGGCCTGACGACCGATCGATCCACCGGGCCGGTTCTCGGTTACCTGCTCAAGCTGCCAAAAACCCGGAACCAGGGTCGCGCGTTCCGCGTCGATACGATGGGAGAAACTGCGTTCCGTTCCGTCCTGACGGGTCTGGAAGTAGAAGAAGGAGACATCCTCAAGCGCCTCGCCGCGGCCGACAACCCGCCGCGCCGTGATGATCGCCTGGCTTTCCTGAGCCTCCGGAGCGTCCGCCCCTTCGCCCTGTGCAATATCGCCCTGGCTGAGCCAGACATCGCCCCGCGGGCCCCCTTCGGTCGCGGGAGCGGTGTTGAGAAGCTCTGCCCGCCTGACCTGAAATTCCTGGTTGAGGCGGGTGGCCAGCGGGTCGATCACCGCCACCATCAGGACCCCGATCGCGAAGGCGAGGCCCATCACGGGCCCCAGAAAGCGCCAGCCCGAGACGCCGGCCGCCCGGATCGCCGGGATTTCGCTGCGCTGATTGAGGCGGGAGTAGGTCAGGATGGATCCGACAAGAACCGAAAAGGGCAGCGTCTCCATCAGAAGGCCGGGGGTTTTCATCAGGGTCAGCTGGAAGGCCGTCTCGATGCCGATGTCGGTGCGGCTGCCAATGGTCCGCATCTGTTCGACGACGTCCACCAGCAGAATGGCGACAAGGATCACGCCCAGGGTCATCAGCAGGCCCGACAGGCATTCGCGAAAGACATAGCGCTGGATGCGACCGACCATCACCATGGCTCAGGTCCCCGCATGCGGCTGGCGGAACAGGCGGTCCGGAAGCGGAAGCGTCAGTCTGCGGCCAAGGGTCTTCGAGAGAGGTTTCTCCCGGAAAAAGCGGAAGGAGATAAAAACGATCACGGCGAGCGGAATGAGATACTGGAGCGCGTTCAGGGCGGGATCGTCCTCGCCGGCGGACACGGCCGCGAAAGTCGTCAGGCGAAGGCCCAGCGCTGCGGCTGAGGCGAGGGCGATGCGCCGACCATATCCCTGGCGGCTGTAATCCCCGCCGAGGACGGCGAAGACCGCCAGCATGGCCATCGCGATGTCCAGAAGCGGCGCCGAGATCCGCGCGTGTCCCTCGGCAAGCAGGCGCTCGACATTGGCGTTGTCGTAGTAATTGGTCATGTCGGGATAGAAGAGCTCGGGCAGGTAACGGTCCGATTCCTTGAGGATCACCGCCTTCTGATCGTTGACGAACGGCGCCAGATCGAAGGTCGACTGTTCGAACCTCAGAGCTTCCAGCGCCCCGCTTTCACCGAGTTGCTGGGCGAGGCCGTCGCGCATAACGATCGCCGGCTTGCCTTCCATCAGCGCAATCACCCCGGTGCGGGCGATGTAGGTCACGGTCTGAGACGGCGTCCGGCTGTCGTTGATGAGAATGTCCTTCATTTCGGGCCCTGCGACTTCACGGGCGAATGTCGTGAGGCCGCCGGGATGCTGGGTGAACTGACCGGCCTGAACGAGGGAGGCGACAAGATCGCTCGAGGCGTCCGATACGGTCTGGCGCATTTCCCTGTAGGCGGCCGGCTGCACCCAGAGGTTCAGCCCCAGGTGGAGCAGGGCGGCGATCGTGGCCAGCCGCAGGACCGGTGAGGCGACCCCCCAGTTGGACATGCCCGCCGCCTGGGCGACCACGATCTCGTTCTCGCGATGGGCGAGATTGAGGGCGGCGGCCGTTGCGACGAAGAGCGCGATGGGGGTCAGAAGGGAGATGATCTGCGGGGCCGCGAGGCAGGAAACCCAGAGATAAACAAGGAGCGACTGGCGATTCTCGACAATCAGGTCTATCTGAGTGAGGCCCTGGGTCAGCAGGGCGATCAGGGCGAGACCGCCGACGATCGCCAGCAATGTTCTCAGAACGTTTCGAAAGAGGTAGCGTTGAAACCCTGACATTGCCAGAAACCTGAGCCAGATACCTGAGGTCGGTGCGCGCAGCGCCTCCGGTCGGGCCGACGCCCGTACCACTGCTAACCGCGCCGAAGGATTTCGTCGACGTATAAGTGTAGTCAATTCGCAGGCCGGACCCAAACCCATGCAGATCAAGTTTTCAGCTGAACCTTCCGGCGATGCGATCGCCTATTTCGCCTATGAGGGAGAAAAGGGCGTCGAATTTGGCGACGGCCTCGAGGCCGGCGCAGAGGCCGCCTTCCGGCGGGCTATCGGGGCGTCGTCAGGATTTAAGGGCGGCGCCGGCCAGCTCCTGGAGTTTCTCGCGCCCGACTGGAGCGAGGCGGATCGGGTCCTGCTCGTCGGGGTCGGCAAGAAAAAGTCGATTGATGATCTCGGCTGGCAGAAGGCCGGGGCCAGCGTGGTCAGGAAGCTTCTGGTCAGCGGCGCGCGAACTCTCGCTCTGGTCGGACCTCCGGATCGCGCCATCGCCGCGCAGCTGGCGTTCGGGGCCAGGCTCGCCGCGTTTCGTTTCGACGGCTATCGTCTGACCCTGAAGCCGGAAAAGAAGCCCTCGCTCGGCGTGGTGAGCGTGGTGACCGATTCGACGGCCGGAGCGCGGTCGGATTATGCGCCGCTGGCGGCCCGCGCCGAAGGCATTGAGCTCGCCCGGACCCTGGTGTGCGAGCCGCCGAATGTCCTTAATCCGGAGACCTATGCGGCCCGCATCTCCGATCTCGCCGAGCTCGGGCTGGAGATTGACGTGCTCGATGAGCCCGCCATGGCGAAGCTGGGCATGGGCTCGCTTCTTGGCGTGGGGCAGGGCAGCGAGTCCGGATCGCGGCTGTGCGTGCTGCGATGGAACGGTTCGAAGGACAAGAAAGCCGCTCCGGTGGCGCTGGTGGGAAAGGGCGTCACCTTCGACAGCGGCGGCATCTCCCTTAAACCGGGGCCGGGAATGGACGAGATGAAGGGGGATATGGGCGGGTCGGCCGCTGTGGTCGGCGCCATGGTCGCCCTCGCCCGCCGCAAGGCCAAGGCCAATGTGGTGGGGCTGGTCGGACTTGTCGAGAACATGCCCGACGCCAAGGCCCAGCGTCCGGGCGATATCGTCCGGTCCGCCGCCGGCAAGACGATCGAGATCCTCAATACCGATGCCGAGGGTCGTCTCGTGCTCGCCGATGTGATGTGGTACGCTCAAAAGAAGTTCAATCCGCGTGCGATCGTCGATCTGGCGACGCTGACGGGCGCGATCATCATTGCTCTCGGCCATGAGCATGCCGGTCTGTTCTCCAACAATGACGAGCTGGCGGACCGGTTGCTCGCCTCCGGGAAGGTGGAAGGCGAGCCCGTGTGGCGGATGCCGGTCGGGCCGGGCTATGACCGTCAGCTCGACAGCGAATGCGCCGACATGAAGAACATCGGCAATCGCTCGGCGGGATCGATTGTCGGCGCTCAGTTCATTCATCGCTTCGTCGACGAAGGACGCGTGTGGGCGCATCTGGACATCGCCGGAACGGCCTGGAAGCCGGGGAATGATAATCCCCTTGAGCCTTTGTGGGGAACGGGCTGGGGGGTCAGGATCCTCGATCGTCTGATTGCGGACCATTACGAGGACTGAGACCTCCATGGCGTCGGATCCGGGGGAGTGGTGGTTTTACCATATCGACCATACCTCCGTGCCCGAGGCGGTCGCGCCTCTGGTTGAAAAGTGCCTCGAAAAGGGGTGGCGGGTTGTCATCGCGGGCGAGGACGAGACCCTGAGCGGTCTCGACCGTTATCTGTGGACCTGGAGGGACGATAGTTTCCTTCCTCACGGGCGCGAAGGCGCCCTGGAGGATCGGCAGCCCGTCCTGCTCGCCCGCGAGGCTGATCCGAGGAATGGGGCGAAGGCGGCGATCCTTCTGGACGGCAGGGGGGCGGCGGGTCGTCATTTTGAGCGCTGCCTCGTGGTTTTCGAGGGGGCGAATGCGGATGTGCGGGCCGAGGCCCGCCGTCAGTATCGGGCCGCTGTCGAGGCCGGGGCGCGGGTGAAATACTTTCAGCAGGATCCCGGAGGGGGCTGGACGGCGCGAACCTGACCGCGTCTTGCGGACTGACGGTGCGGCCTCTCAATCGGCTGTTGAGGAGAGCGGTCCCACCGGCTATAGGGCTGCCGAACTTCGATCTCACTCCCCGAACCTGTCAATCAAGGATTACTCATGGCCCTGCAGCGCACTTTCTCCATCATCAAGCCGGATGCGACGGCGCGCAATCTCACGGGAGCGGTCAACGCTGTCTTTGAAGCGGCGGGGCTGCGTATCGTCGCGCAGAAGCGCGTGCGCCTGACCCGAGCCCAGGCCGAAGGCTTTTACGCCGAACACAAGGCGCGCGGATTCTTCGGGGAGCTGGTGGATTTCATGACCTCCGGTCCCGTCGTCCTTCAGGTGCTGGAAGGCGAGAACGCTGTCGCCCATCATCGTGAGGTTATGGGCGCTACGGATCCCGCCAAGGCCGCTGACGGCACCGTGCGCAAACTTTATGCGCGATCGATCGGCGAAAACTCCGTTCACGGATCGGACAGCGAGGCGAGCGCCGAGCGCGAGATCGCCTTCTTCTTCCGCCTCGACGAAATCGTCGGCTGAACGCTTTTCAGGGTCGGGCGGTCATCCGCCTGACCCCTCGGCCGGCCGCGCGCTGTCGATGATGGCGATCGCTTCGGATATGGCGGCGGCTTCCGGGCAGCTTCCCGAGCAGGCTGCCTGCATTTTTACGAGATCTTCGCGCTGTCGCGAGGCGGCTTTAGCATCGCCCAGGCGCGTTTCCACCCATCCGAGCCGCCCCTTGGGCTCCGGGGCGGCGTTCCGGCCGCTCGCTGCGATCCTCAGATGCCTGCGGGCGACGTCGAGGTCATTGAGGCCGATCTGGCTCAGTCCCATCAAATAGTTGAATGTCGGGTTTCGGGGGTCTTCCTTCATCGCCTCCTTCAGCGCCGCAGCCGCGCCACGGAAATCCTTGGCCTGAAGAGCTTTCACCGCCTCCTGGTAGAACATCTGCGGATTGGTTCGCTCCAGGGAGGGAAGAACGGTGTTGCCGCCCCCGGTGACTGAGCTGGGAGTGCCCATGCGCTGGGCGGAGGCGGAGGCCGCTGCGATCACTGCGAGACCGATGAGGCTGACAAAGCTCAGGAGATGCATTCGGTTCTTCGACAGCATGGTTCACCCTCTGACTGCGGGCCCCCAGTCTACGATGGACGAGCCCTGAAGCGTCAACACGTCTTCGCTGATGACTGCGGCGGTTCATCATCACGGATACGCGAAGAGCTTCGTTCACCTGAGCTTTGACTTGACCTGGGCGGCAACGCCCTGTCACTTTCAATCTGTTACAAATGGTATCAGAGCGTTATCGGGGGCGCTCTCCTGGGATCAGGGGGGCTCTCTTCACGGCGCCGAGGCTTAGAGGAGAGGCTAGAATGACTTTTGGAAAACGTTTGTCGCTTGTGAGTCTGGCGGCTTTAGGATTGGCCATGCCCGTCATGGCTCAGACCCCGGCGCCCGCCGAGCAGACGGCCGAGGCCAAGGCGGCGGCGGACAAGAGCAAGGGCGATGTGGTCGTGGTCACGGCCAACAAGCGTGAAGAGACGGTTCAGGATGTCGCGGTCGCCGTGACCGCCGTCACGTCCGAGATGCGCGACGAGCTGGGCATCAACACCATCACCGATCTGACGAACTTCACTCCGGGTCTCTCCTATACGGCCGCCAACGAGCGCGTGACGCTTCGCGGGGTCGGTCGCGTGACCAACAATTTCGGCGCCGAGCCGGGCGTCGCCAACTATACGGACGGCGTCTATCAGTCCTTCGCCTCCATCGCGGGGCGGGATAATCTGTTCATCGACCGGATCGAGGTTCTTCGCGGACCTCAGGGCACCCTCTATGGCCGCAACTCTGTCGGCGGCGCCCTGAACATCGTCTCGAAGCGTCCGACCGAGGATTTCAAGGGCGAGTTCAAGGTCGGTTTCGGCAATTTCGACCAGAAGGAAGTCGGGTTCTCGATGTCGGGAACGCTGATTGAAGACTGGCTGCGCGGCCGCGTCGTGGCGCACAAGGAAGTTCGTGACGAAGGCGTTTATTACAACCACGGAACGAACGACACCGAGGGCTACAACGTCAACAACTGGAATGCCGAAGTTCAGTTCGAGGGCGACATCGGCGAGAATTTCAGCTGGTGGACCAAGTACACGTCCGGTCGCTATACGCAGGCTGGCTCGCCCGGCGGTCGGACCGGCGGCGGATCGAACGCCCCCTATAACCGGAACTTCAACGCCGGCGGCGTGCTTCCCCAGCCCACCTGGGCTTACTGCACCACCGCGCTGCAGAACGGTCTCGGCTGCACGCCGAACTCTTCAGTGATCAGCTATACTCAGTCCGGGTCGCTCTCCACCAATCCGCGTCTGGTGGTGGGAAACACCGACCTCAACGATTCCTATCCGCGTATCGCCGACCTCGACAACTACGACGATTTTGCGCTGGAGATGGTCTATGAAGCGCCCGGCTTCGACATCAAGTATGTCGGCGGCTATATCTTCTATCGCTATCATCTGACGGGCGATCAGGACGGAACCCCGGTCAAGTCCATCACGTATAAGGCGACCTCCGCAGGCCAGCCGTCCAACACCGGAACCTCGGTCCGGACGATCTACCCGGATCAGACCCTTGATTATAACGAGAACCGGGCCTTCTTCTCCAACGAGCTCAACTTCATCTCCACCGGCAGCGGCCCGCTGCAGTGGATCGCCGGCCTCTACGCCTATCAGGAGAATTTCCGTCAGCCGATCCGCACTCACCTGCTGAACGAGCCTCTGGCGGCCTCAGCTATGCCGGTGAGCAGTTTTGCTCCGTTCACCGTGACGGGGGGCAACATCGCGAACGCAGATCGCCTGCTGACCTACACGGACAACCGCGGCCTGAACAATGCGTATGGTATTTTCGGTCAGCTTGACTGGCAGCTGAACGATCAGCTCAAGGCCACCCTGGGGCTGCGCTATTCGATCGATAACAAAAACATCGTCGAGGAAGCTGAGCTCAACTGTCTTCTGATCTGCGGCGTTCCCTTCGCGAACATCACGCAGGCCTCCTGGAATGGCGGCCTGGCGATCACAACAGCGCCTCAGCCTGGCGTTATCTCCGCGACGGCCGCCAACAAGACGGGTATCACTTTCAAGCCAGTTACGGGCGTATCTTCCCGCCAGCTGGCCGAAGAGTGGCAGGCGACGACGGGGACAGCCGGGCTCGAGTGGTCTCCCTCGTCCGACACGCTGACCTATGCAAAGTACAGCCGCGGCTACAAGACCGGGGCGTTCAATGCGACCAGCATGTCGCCCTTCCCGAGAACAGACCCTGAATTTGTGGATTCCTACGAATTCGGCTGGAAGCAGGAGTTCCGGCAGTGGGATCTCACCGTCAATACGGCGGCGTTCCTTTACGCCTACACCGACATCCAGGTGCCTCTGACCGAGGTGATTAACCCCGGCACCTCAGGCGAAACACGCATCAGCAGCCTGCGCAACGTTCCGGAAGTTCAGACAACCGGGTTCGAGCTCGAGTCTGTCTGGCGTCCGATTGACGATCTGACCTTACGCTTCACCTACGCTTATCTGAAGCCCGAGATCGTCAAGAGCGGCATCTACTCGAACCCGGATGTTCCCACGACCGTGCCGACGACGGATCCGACGTATGTGAACCCGTTGCAGTCTCTCGAAGGCAACGTTCTTCCCCAGTCTCCCGAAAACAAGGTTGCGTTCAACGCATCCTATAACTTCAACTTCGAGGACGGGTCGTCTCTGACGCCGTCGGTGAGCTATTACTGGCGGGACAGCTTTACTTCGAGCGTGTTCAAGAATCTGGGCGATATCACGCCGGCGTTCGACCAGACCGACGCCCGCCTGATCTGGAATGATGCCGAGGGCGCGTTCACCGTCATCGGTTTTGTCCGTAACGTGTTCGACGGCGACGGTTACGACTCGGCAAGCCAGTCCTTCCGCGCCAACCCGCGGACGAACACGTTGCCGAACCCGCAGTGCGCGACCGCATCGGATGTCTGCTACAATCCCACGCTTCCTGTGGGGGCGAGCAACGTGGTGGGTTACTATTATCAGAACTATACGCGGACCCTTCCGCGGACCTGGGGCGTTGAGCTTCAGATCCACTTCTGATCCTGCACATCACGGCGTTGCGCCGTTGATTATGGCTTGCGCCGGTCCCTCGCGGGGCCGGCGCTTGTCGTTTGCGGGTTCGTTCGAATTCGCGCCTGCTGTGCTGGAAGGGGCCTCGCCGCCTGACCCTGGGCGTCAGCGGGGTCCGTAGGCTTCAATCAGGGCGCTCAGGTCCGAGAGGAGGGCTTTCTCCCTGGCGGCGGACAGGCGTCCGCGGCCGGTTGATCCGTTCTGATCGAGCGCTGCGAGAATTTCGTCGTAAGTCGCCTGTCCCAAAGGGGTGAGGTGAAGGTGGCTGAGGCGTCCGTCGGCGGACGAGGCGCGACGCTCGATCAGCCCGTCGGCGACGAGGGAGGCGGCGGCCCGGCTCACCAGCCCCTTGTCCATCGGCGTGACCGCGACCACTTCGCTCGCGGTGCGGCCCGGACGGTCGGCGATGGCGGCGAGGACGCGCCACTGGCTGAGATTGAGGGTCGACACATCCTGCAGGGTGCGTGTGATCCGTCGCGAGATGAGATCGGCGAGAACGGCGATCTTGTAGGTCCATGCATTCTCGAGAACCAGGGCTTCAGGCATGGGCCGGCGCTCCGCGCGTCAGATCAGAATTGTTGTATTTACAACTGATTGTGATAACAACCAGTAAGCGCGTCCCGCGCTGTCGAATCTCTTCCTGTGGAGGGTTTCCATGCTCGACATGTCCCATAATCCGGCGGGCCTCGACGGGTTCGAGTTCATCGAGTTCTCGGCGCCCGAGAAGGGCCTTCTCGAGGCTGCCTTCTCAAGCCTCGGATTTGAACGGATCGCCCGGCACAGATCCAAGGATGTGGAGCTCTGGCGTCAGGGCGGGATCAATCTGTTCACCAATTACGAGCCGAGATCGCCCGCCTGGTACTTCTCCCGGGAGCACGGACCCAGCGCCTGCGGGATGGGGTTTCGCGTGAAGGATGCCGGGCGGGCCTACCGGCATCTCCTCGAGAACGGCGCGGAGCCCGTCGAAGTGAGCACCGGTCCGATGGAGCTGCGTCTTCCGGCTGTGCGCGGCATAGGAGGATCGATTCTTTATCTGATCGATCGCTATGGCGATCAGCTGTCCATCTATGACATCGATTTTGACTATCTCCCCGGCGTCGATCGTCACCCGAAGGGCGCCGGCTTGCTGCGGATCGATCACCTCACGCACAATGTCTACTCAGGACGCATGGCGTACTGGGCCGGTTTCTACCAGCGCCTGTTCAACTTCCGGGAAATGCGTTTCTTCGATATTCGCGGCGAGTATACCGGGCTCACCTCCATGGCGCTTGCAGCCCCTGACGGGCAGATCCGGATCCCGCTCAATGAGGAGGGCAAGGGCGGGCGCGGGCAGATCGACGAGTTCCTTCGACGCTTCAATGGCGAGGGCATCCAGCATGTGGCGTTCATCTGCGATGATCTCCCAGCCTGCTGGGACCGGCTCAAGGCGTATGGCGCGCCGTTTCTCGATCCTCCCCCCGAGACTTATTATGACATGCTCGAAGAGCGTCTCCCCGGACATGGAGAGACGTCCGGCGAGCTCGCCCGCCGCGGCATTCTTCTAGACGGCTCGACAGGGCCAGAGGGCTCTCGCCTTCTGCTGCAGATCTTCGCGCAGCCGCAGATTGGTCCGATGTTCTTTGAATTCATCCAGCGAAAGGGCGATGAGGGTTTCGGCGAAGGCAATTTCAAAGCGCTCTTCGAGAGCATGGAGCGCGATCAGATCCGGCGCGGCGTTCTGACCTCGGGAGACGATGCATGAGCGATCCGGTCCCGTTGATGGGGGTCCATCATGTCGCCTACCGGTGCCGAGATGCGGCCCGAACGGTGGAGTTCTATTCGCGTGTCCTCGGGATGGCGTTCGAACTTGCGATTTCAGAAGACCGGGTTCCCTCGACCGGAGAGGAACACCCCTACATGCACGTCTTCCTGGACGCGGGTGGAGGAAATGTCCTCGCCTTCTTTGAGCTGCCCACACAAACCGAGATGGGACGCGACGAGAATACGCCCGCCTGGGTTCAGCACATCGCCTTTCGCGTCGGCTCGCTAGAGGTCCTGGAGGCGGCCCGCACGCGGGTTCTGTCTTTCGGTCTCGATGTGATCGGACCGGTCGATCACGGCATCTTCCAGTCGATCTATTTCTTCGACCCTGACGGTCACCGTCTTGAGCTCACCTGCGATACCGCCACATCCTCCGAGCTGGCCGAGCTCAGGCGCGTAGCGCCGGAGATGCTTGAGGAATGGGCGCGTACGCGCAAGGCACCCCGACATGCCGCCTGGCTTCACGAAGGGCGTTCGGGTCCCGGATCACGGGGTGTGACCCAGGCGTGACCCCAGGTCGGGGTCACCACTCTTTCGGCGCCAGCAGCCGGATCTCGTCTTCGCCCACCTGGACGGAGCGGCGCACCTGGCCGGTTGACCCGGTCGCAAGGGCGGCGATGCACAGGGGGTAGAGCAGGTGCTCTCCCTTGAGGACCCGGGCGGCCAGCGTGTCGGGCGTGTCTCCCGGGCGAATGTCGATCTCCGCAGATCCCAGTGCGGGCCCCTCATCCAGCCCCGGGGTCACCTGATGCACGGTGCACCCGTGAGCCGTATCGCCCGCTTCGAGCGCGCGGGCATGGGTGTCGAGCCCGGGATATCTCGGCAGCAGGGACGGATGAATGTTGAGGAGGCGGCCACTCCACTCATTGACGAACCAGGGTGTCAGCAGGCGCATGAAACCGGCCAGCGCCACGAACTCCGCGCCCTGTTCGAGCAGATGGGCGTGCATGATCCGTTCGAACGCTTCCCGGTCGCGACCATGACGCCGGTGATCGAGGCCGATTGCTTCGACCCCGTGCGACCGCGCGATCTCGAGGCCCCCGGCGTCCGGTCGATTGGACAGCACGACGACAGGTTCTGCCGGAAAATGCGGGTCGCGCGCCGCCTTCAGGATCGCCTCCATGTTGGAGCCGCGTCCGGATATGAGGATGGCGAGGCGACGTCGCGTCGTCACGCCGGCGCGAGCTCGCCAATGACGAAGGGCGTCTCGCCCGCCGCCTCAAGATCTGCCATTACGCCGTCTTCCTGACCCGAGGCGACGGCCAGCACCATTCCGACGCCGCAGTTGAAGGTCCGCCTCATTTCGTCTTCGGCGACACGCCCCTCAGACTGAAGCCAATCAAACACCGGAGATGCGCGAAGGGCTGTTGCATCGATCCGCGGCTGGAGGGTGTCAGGACACATGCGCGGCGTGTTTTCCGTGAGACCGCCCCCTGTAATGTGAGCGAGACCCTTGATGCGGCCCTGCCGGATCAGAGGCAGGAGGGCGCGTACATAAATCCGGGTGGGCGCCAGAAGGGCGTCGCCCAGAGAGCGATCCGTTGCGAAGGGCGCCGGGTCCGTCCAGGCCAGCCCCGTTCGCTCGACAATGCGCCGGATGAGCGAGTACCCGTTCGAATGCGGACCCGAAGAGGGAAGCGCAATCAGCCTGTCGCCTGGGACCATGTCCTGGGTGCGCGGCAGGAGATCCGAGCGTTCCGCGGCTCCCACAACAAACCCCGCAAGATCATAATGACCGGGCGCGTACATTCCCGGCATTTCCGCAGTTTCTCCCCCAATGAGCGTGCATCCCGCTTCGCGGCAGCCCGCGGCGATGCCGGAGACGACCCGCGCAGCCACGCCGGTCTCCAGTTTTCCGGTGGCGAAATAATCCAGAAAAAACAGAGGCTCTGCGCCCTGTGCCAGGACGTCGTTGACGCACATCGCCACAAGATCGACGCCGATTGTATCGTGTCGACCCGTTGCGAAAGCGAGCATGAGTTTCGTGCCGACGCCATCTGTCCCAGACACCAGCACCGGGTCCCTGAACCCCGCGGCGCGCAGGTCGAACAGGCCTCCGAAGCCGCCGAGGCCGCCGTCCGCCCCGGGGCGGCGCGTCGAGGCGGCGAGCGGCTTTATGGCGTCGACCAGAGCATCTCCTGCGTCGATATCGACGCCGGCGTCACGGTAGGTCAGCGCAGAGCGGGAATCGTCGGAGGTCATGAGGGCGGGTTAACATGGGCGGAGGCTTGCATCCAGTGTGCGAAGCGTCTCTTCGCAAGTCCCGGAGGCGCTGCTAACCTCTGTCCATGAGCCAGATTTCCAGATTCGTCCTCTCCCTCCTTGTCGCCGGTTTCGTCCTGTTCGGACGAACCGCTGCGGCCGATCCGTTCGAGGTTCGGGATCTTCGCGTGGACGTCACGGCCGCCAGCGCCGTTGAAGCTCAGCGTCAGGGGCTGGCGGAGGCCCGTCTGACGGCGGCGAGGCGCCTGATCGAGCGTCTGACCCTGCCAGCTGACCGCGCCGCGGCCACACAGCCGGTCGATCCGGCGGCGATCGCGCGGTTTTATCTCTCCACCGACACGCAGGGCGACGAGAAGCGGACGGCGAGCCGTTACATCGCTGTTCTGTCCGTCCGGTTCGACGCGAAGGCCGTGCGCGCCTATCTTGACGAGCGAAAGGTGCCGTTCGTGGAGACGCAGGCGGAGCGCGCCCTTGTGTCTCCTGCCGCCGGCGCCGGCCTGTCGCCCGATGTGTGGGCCCGTGCGTGGGCCGGGAAGGAAGACGCCACGGTTCTGACGCCCTTTGTGGTGTCGGTTGAGGCCTGGGATCGAACCCCTTCGTGGGCCGATGTCGAGGCGGAGGCCGCCGCCGCCGGCGCCCGTCGGGTTGTTGTCGCAGAGGCCTTCTCTCAGGCCGGCCGGATCCTCGTTCGGCTGATCGAGCTGCGTGCGGGGGCTGCCCCGTCCCTTCTGATGCAGGCGGGTCCCTTCGCCGATCCTGCCCAGGCTCAGACGGGCGCTGTCGCAGCGCTCGAAGATGTATGGAAGACATCCTCCATTGTCCGCACAGAAGGCTCGGCCCGGATGGAGGCGACGGTCGCCTTCTCCGGCGTTGCAGAGTGGATCAGGATCCGCAAGGCCCTTGAGACCTCGCGTATGGTGAGCTCCCTCACCATAGACTCGCTCTCGATCCGCGGGGCGGACGTGTCGTTCGTCTACGCCGGGCGTGCGGATCAGCTGGCCACGGATCTGCGCGCGCGGGGAGTGGACCTCACCGGTGAGGACAAT
>CAIKWZ010000009.1 GCA_903831255.1 uncultured Alphaproteobacteria bacterium | reverse complement strand
GCGGGAATGAACATCGCCGCGAGGGGGGCGCCGAGCAGCCCGGATCCGGCCTTGGCGGCCAGAAACACCAGCCCCCCGCCCAGGACATGATCAAAGCCCTCGGCGGTCAGAACGAGGCCAAACGCCGAGGCGATCGCAAACATGTGAACCGCAGCCGGAAGGCCAACCAGTCGGCTCAGAAAGCGCCGGGGCCGAAGCAGACGCAGAAGCACAAGAGGCGCCAGGTAGACGGCCGTAATGCTCGTTCCAACCGAAAGCGTCGCCGGCAGATCGGCCGGCGAGAGGTGGCCGGTGAAGCGCGGCGGAGCGAGACCGCCCCAGACCGACACGAGCCAGAGCAGCGGGAGACCGCTCAGCACAGCGAGGATCAGACCGCTGAGGATGCGTCGCCGGTCGGCGAACGCCCCCTCAAGGAAAAGATAGGCAGGCAGAAATATGAAGTTCTGGCGGACATAGACCCCGAGGCTCGCGAGGCCGAGACGGCCCAGCCAGCCTGCCCTTGTGACGGGCCTCCATGAAAGGACGGCAAGGCACAGGACCAGAGCGAGGATGTCGCCGTTCGCATACCAGACCTGACCCCGGAAATACGGGCTGATCAGCATGGCGGCGACAACCAGCAGGCGTCGCTCACGACTGGCGGGAAAGCGCAGGGCAAGCCAGATAGCGAGCCCGCCGAGACAAACCGAAACGATGCGGACCGACGCATCCCATCCGGTCGCCTTCAGAACGAGCCCCTGAAGAAGGTAATAAAGCGGCGTCGGGGCGGCCGAGTAATCGGCAAAGGCGCCGAGGGGGTCAGCGGCGAAATCCTGCATCGCCGGGAAGTAGAACAGCTCGAAATCCGACAACTGCTGCGCGTTGGCGCCGTCCAGAGAGAGAAGCGTCGCCAGACAGCCCGCAGCCCCGGCGATGAGAAGAGCGATAACCGCCGCAGGCGCTGCGAAGATGCGGAGGGACGGACGCTGGAGATCGTTCATCGTGGTTCGTCCTTCCGCTAGCCGTTGCGGCCGGCAGGCGGCGCCGCCGTCCGCGCCGGCCGCTCGCCAGAGGCGAAGCCTGCTTTGAAGGCGTCCGCGAGCGAGGCGCCGCGCCGCATTTCCTGTCCGACACGAAGCATGGGCGTCTCGAAGAAATGGAATGACAGCGACGCCAGAGCGATCGAGAGGATCGCCATGCCTGCAAAGAGCGCGCCCGCCTCCGGAAGATGGTCATAGTTGATGGAGGTGAAGACAAACGTCGTCAGCGCCCACTGAACCGGGAAATGAAAGACATAAACTCCGTAGGAGATGCGACCGACATATTCGAGCGGCTTGAACGCCAGGGGGCGCTCGATGAGGCTGACGCCCCTGAGGATCCCGCAGATGGCGAGGCAGGCTGTCAGCGACAGCAGAGAGTAGCGCCAGATCTCCGCGCCTCCGCCATAGGCGTTGACATGAAGCGCCAGCAACGGGTTTTCAAAGACGCCCGATCGACCCATGAACCAGAAGAACAGCGCCCACAGAAGAACGGTTGCAGCGCAAAGAGCCGTAAATGCGCCGCGCATCTGCGAGATGGGACCGCGCCAGAGAGCGAGCAGCACGCCAAACGCGAAGGCGTCGAAATGGCCGAGAGGAAACTGATAGACCGCCTGCCCCCGGAACGCCTGGACGTCGGCTCCGGTCTGGGAGGGGGTCACCTGGGAATAGATCTCGCTGACGACGCCGCGAATCAGGGGGCTCGCCAGAACGACCCCGATCAGAACCGCCGGCAGCCATCGGCGCGGCGTGAGAAAGAAGACCACCGGGAACAGAAGATAAAACTGCTGCTCCGTGCTCAGGCTCCAGAGATGGCCGCTCCAGAACGAGTGTGTGTACTCGCTCCACATTCTGAGAAGATTGAAGGTGAAGGTGGAGAGGGAAGCCAGCTGAAGGAGGTACTGATCTCCGAGCTCGCCGGTGACCGCTGTCGCCACCGCCCCCATCAGTATGATCAGCGCATAAAGGGGAAAGATACGAAAGGCGCGACGGCTAAGGAAGTCAAAGAACCGCTCCCGGAAGCTTAACGTGGATGCTGCCTCTCCAATCCGCGCGCCGGCGATCACAAACCCCGAAATGACGAAAAAGATCCACACCCCGACCCAGCCGGCGCCAAAGACCCCGGAATGGAACAGGAGAACAAGACCCACGGCGACGCCCCGGAGCCCGTCTATGGCGGCGATGTGGCCGTCTCGCAGCGACATTCCCGATCGAATCCCGTCCGGTCTGGGGCGTCGTGCGCCCCCCGCGGGAACAGGCGTGCAAACTTCACGCCGCGAAAGAGCCAGCGCCCTTCCGCCAGCCTCTCCGGGATCGCCCCCGATCCGATCCATGAGACCTCCACCCCTCAGCGTCACAGAGATGGGTAAATCACGACCCGCGGACGCCGTTGACCAAACGCAAGCGCCGCCGGCGTTAAACGCGTCTCCCGGTTCGTCAGGGCCGGGGGGCCGCGGCGGGTGCGACCCTCGGATATCCGGCAAGGGCGTCCTGGCGATCCCGGCAGGACTTGAACCTGCAACCACTCGCTTAGAAGGCGAGTGCTCTATCCAGTTGAGCTACGGGATCGACCGGAGGTGAACACCGATGGAGCCTCTTAATCGGCTTCTCGACGGGACGCCAGCAGCCTTTATGCGGACGAACCGCAGGGTGTGAACGGAGGATGGGGCGAGACGCGGCGTCAGCGCCCTCTCTCAGTGGGTCCAGGGCCTGCGACGACCTGCGGCGAAGTTGTCCGAATAGGACTTGATGATTCGCGCCGGACGGCGAGCCTCGGTCACCTGGAAGGCGAGACCCTGAGCTGTGGCGAACGCGATCGCCTCCTCCCGGGTGGAGAAGGTCATGCGGACCTGTCCGGAGGTGTCGCTCGAACTCACCCATCCCATCAGCGGATCGATGGAACGCGAAGCGCTGGCGTCGAACTCAAGAACCCACGCCTCGGCATGAGCCTTTCCCGACTGCATAGCGCTCGGGGCCGGTTTGTAGATCCTGGCGAGCACGGAACACCTCTTTGACATCAGGCGGTTTGCGACCGGTAGGTCAGGCCGGAGAACGAGCGGTCAGACCCTCATCCCATAGCGGACTGCATATCTGAAGATTCAACCCAGGGGCAAGCGCTCCAGCATGACCCGGGCCTCATCCGCCACCAGAGCGGGAAGACTGGGAATATCCCCGACCGTAAAGGCGGCGGCCGGAAGCTTCGGCGCACCCCCGACGAGCACGTCGAAATCCTCCCCGCCATGCAGCCCATCCCCGAAAAATAGCCCCACGGCCGCATAGGGAGGTTCAGCCGACGCAATCACGTCGGCCGCAAACGGCGCCTGTTCGAGAAATCCGACCTCGACCCGTCCGTAGCGCGCCGCCAGCCGGGATCCGACATACCGGGCGCCTTCCGCAGAGCGCGAGGACCGCTGGGATCCGTGCGCGATCAGGATCACGCGGGGGTCCTCCGCCCTCGAGATGAGGCGCAGGGCGAGATTGTCCGCCAGGAAAGGGGCAAACCGCGGCCAGAACACGAAAGGACGGGCGAGATGTCGGCCCTCTCCGTGAAAAAAGGGCTTCAGACGCTCAGTCATGAAGAAGCCGTCAGAAAAGAGAAGCGGCAGACAGATGACCGGCCTGTCCCCGCACGCCGCCAGGGCGGCGGGAACCACGCCCTCAACCGACGCCAGGACGGAACCGACGTCCGCCTCCGGGATCATGGCTGACACCGCCTCCACCAGGGAAGCCAGCCGCTGATTATTGGCCGCTCCCCCACGTTCGCCATGGGCGGCGATCAGGATCACGGGACGCCGGTCAGACATGGTCCTCGCTGAGATCTGGTCGGGGCGGCTGGATTCGAACCAACGACCCTCTGCTCCCAAAGCAGATGCGCTACCGGGCTGCGCTACGCCCCGACGCCGGTGAAGAACGGGCTTGTGACGCGTTTTGCCGCTCGTGGCAATCAGTCTTGCTCATCTGACCGACGAGATCAGCGCTTGCGCAGCAGTCTGAACACCGCCGAACCATGAACGCGGGCCGCGCCGGCCACGATGATCTCGCAGTCGGTATGCGCCACCATCTCGTCATGGGAGACCACTCTCGCATTCACCTCAAGCCAGTCGCCCAGATTGAGGGTGTCGAGATAGTCGAGGCTCATCCGCAGCGTGACCGCCCGTCGACCCAGATAACCGACCAGAGCCCTCGCCATGGCGCTGTCAGCCAAAGTGGCCGCCATCCCCCCATGCATAAACCCGAAGGAGTTCGAATGCGTTTCGGCGACGCGAAGGCCGAGCCTCATGCGACCCGGCTCATTATCCGTCCACTGATAGATCGGTCCGACATGGTTGACGAACGGCGCGCGCGCAACCGTCACATAACCTTCGGGCGGATCATCCCCCATTGGCCGGAGCGGTCTGGAAGATCCGGTGGCGCACCTTATCGCCTGGCTTGAGACCAAGCTCGGCGGCCTGACCGCCGTTGATTTCCAGAACGCCCTTCACCGGAATGCCCGGATCGACAATCCGCAGAGACCCCGGTCGCGCATTCCGGGCGATCGCCAGAATGGTTCCGTCTGTATCGAGGAAAAGCATATCCAGCGGAATGAGGGTGTTCTTCATCCACATTCCGGTTGGGCGCGGCGCCCCGAAATCGAAGATCATCCCGCGGTCCCGACCGAGCTCCTTGCGGTTCATCAGCCCGCGCTCGGTCTCCTCCGGCGAATCAGCGACTTCAACCTGAAAGGAGTGGGTCTTGCCGCCGCTCACAATCTGCAGCGGGTCAAGGGCCTGAGCCTGAGCCGGCGCCGACAGGACAAGCGCGAGGGACAGGACGGAGAGAGAGAGGGTGCGTGTCATGAGCCCGGAATACGACGCCTTCAATCCGAAGCCAAGCCCCGGGACGCACAGCCGTTGGCGACCCTCAGTCCCCGGAGACCGGACGGATCGCCGCAACATGGCTCCCCTTGGACCCCTGTCCGATCGCCGCCTGAAGGAGCTGGCCAGGGGCAAGATCGTCCAGCCCGGCCTTCCGAAGGACAACCACATGAATGAAGATGTCCTCAGGTTGCTCGCGTCTCTGGACGAAGCCGTACCCCTTGGTCCGGTTGAACCATTTGACGATCACGGTCTCTATCGGCCCGTCGGCTTCCGGCTCATGCCGTCCCGACGGGGCCTCGACATGCAGGATGTCGACGACCTGATGACCCCGATCCCGCACGGCCGTGAGACACGAAATCCGCGTTCCCTCAGCGAGCGTCTCGACACCGGTCTTGCGAAGAACAGAGATATGCAGGAGCACATCGCCTCCCGGCCCGGCTTCGTCGGGAATGACGAACCCGTACCCCTTGGCGGGATCAAACCATTTGACGCGCCCGTCGAGACGAATGACGGCGTCGTCTTGGGCGGCAGGTGTTTCCTGAGAGGACATGAGCGACCAGACTGTGAAGGTTAAATCTGTCGATAAGGCGGCGGTTCCTGTCAATCCCCATCCCGGATCACGCCCCCAGGGCGGGATCAGACGAGCGGACGGACCGCGTCCGCGTCGGCTTTGTGAAGGCGGCGCCAAGAACACCGGAAAAGCTCATCTTCGCCGCCCGGTCGGGTGAGGACCAGAGGTCTGACCCCAAACACGAATCAGGCAGCTATCCGTTCGTCCCGGAGGACGTACGCAACCCAGTTGGCGGGGAGAGACCGAACCGCAGCTCTCCATAAGGAGAGTGCGATTTCGAACCGGATCGCCGCTGGCAGTCCCTAGGGGAGTCGAACCCCTCTTTTCAGGTTGAAAACCTGACGTCCTAACCGATAGACGAAGGGACCATCCGGCGGAGTGCGCGGATATATCGGGATGCGCCTGCCGGTGCAAGCGCCCATCCGGAAAATTAAGATACGGCCTGAGCCATATCGACGACCTCGAGCTGGACAGCGTTCGCTCCCCGCCAGGTGTCGGCCTTCAGGCGCCCCGCCACATGGAGGGCCTCACGCCGGAACACAGCCGCTCCCTCGGCCTGGTCGGCGACGCGAAACGCGATCGCCCTCAGGCGCGAGCCGTTCTCCCCCACCAGTTCGAACGCCACATGAGTATCCCCGACCCGCCTCCCCCCTTCCGCTCGCGCGTTGGGAATAGCGAACAACGGCTCCGGGGCGGCCGAACCGAAGGGGCCGAGGCGCTCAACGCGGGCGAGGAGGTCGGCGCTGGCGGCGCCCGGAGCGAGCGCCGCATCGATATCGAGCATCCTCGCTTCCTCGAGATGAACCCCGGCGCCGGCCGTAGCGGCCTCCATATGGTCCCGGAACGCCTCAAGCTGTTCAGGACGTAAGGAGAGCCCGGCCGCCATCGCATGGCCGCCGCCGGTCAGGATCAGACCCTGACGGGCCGCATCAGACACCAGATCTCCGAGATTGACCCCGGCGACCGACCGGCCCGAGCCCCGGGCCACAGGTCCGAGGCCCTCGCCCCAGCCGACCACCACCACCGGACGATGAAAAACTTCCTTCAGGCGGCCAGCGACAATCCCGATCACCCCGGGATGCCAGCCCTCGCCTCCAACGACGATCACGCCGGCGGCCGGATTCCTCTTCAACCTGTCTTCCGTCTGGCGCATCGCCTCGGCCTGGATCTGAGCCTCGGTCTCGCGACGCTCCTGATTGAGCGCGTGCAGCCGCGTCGCAAGATGAAGCGCCTCGCTACGGTCGTCACAGGCCAGCAGGCGCGCCGCGATCCAGGGATCGCCGATGCGACCTCCGGCATTGAGACGCGGACCGAGAACGAAGGTGGCGTGATAGACGCTGCGCGGAATCCCGACGCCGGCGACCTCCGCCAGGGCGGCGAGGCCGACATTATCCTGCCGTTCGAGCACCTGCAGCCCGCGGGCCACGAACGCCCGGTTGACGCCTCGCAGAGGGGCCATGTCGCACAGCGTGCCAAGCGCCGCCAGATCGAGCCACTTCATGGGATCGGGAAGTCCGCCCGGCGGGGCGAGGCCCCGTTGACGGGCGAGACGATTGAGCGCGACGGCCATGACGAACACCACCCCCGCAGCGGCGAGATGACCGCAGCCGGATCGGTCGTCAGGCCGGTTGGGATTGACCAGAGCCCTGAGCGGAGGGGTCGAATCCCCATGCATGAGATGATGATCGAGGACGACCACCTCGAGACCGATCTCGGCGGCCGTCCGCAACGCATCCGTCGCCGCCGCGCCGCAGTCGACAGTGACCACCAGCTCGACGCCGCGGGATTTGAGCGTCCGGAACGCCTCGGGCGTCGGCCCGAAACCCTCACGCAGACGATCCGGCACATAAAGGACCGGCTCACGTCCCCAGGCCCGGAAATAGCGCATCAGAATGGCGGATGAAGTTCCCCCGTCGACATCATAGTCGGCGAAGACAGCCGTCGGGCGATCGGAGATGATGGCGTCGAGAAGAGCCCCCGCTGCGACATCCATGTCGGCGAACGAGGACGGATCGGGAAAAAGATCCTTTAGCGTCGGGTTCAGAAAAAGGTCGACCTCATCAAGAGGCACGCCGCGTCCCGCGAGCAGACGTCCCAGAAGATCCGATCCGCCCTGTCGTCTCGAATGCTCAGCGGCGAGCGCTTCATCGACCGGCCTCGAGCGCCACATGCGACCGGAAAGGGAAGCGGCGACGCCCAGAAAGGGCGCAGCTCCGGCTGACACGGAAGACCTTGCCGATGGAGACATTGGCGGGGTGTGCTTGACTGAACTGCAGGGAATCCGATGACGGCCATCCGTCCTCGCGGGACCCGGTGGTAAACCCGTCAGGGATCAGGGTCAATTCACCGCCCGGGCGGCTTCGATGCGCCGGCCGGGGGCGCCTGGGGGGTGACCGAGCGGATCGTGCGGATCATGCCGTCGAACGACGTCATCATCAGAGAATGGGTATGCGTAGACCCGTTGACGCGCCTCACGCCGTCAAGGAGATCGCCGCCCGTGACCCCCGTCGCCACGAAGATGGTCTCCGAGGAGACCAGGTCGTCCAGCTCATAGCGGCGCGTAAGATCCTTGATCCCAGCCGATGCCGCCTTCTGGCGGTCAGCTTCGGTCCGGCACGCCATTCGCGCCTGGATCTGGCCTCCGACGCAGCGCAGCGCCGCGGCGGCGAGCACGCCCTCAGGCGCGCCGCCCACCCCCAGATACATGTCGATGCGGGTTTCCGGATAGGCCGTGTGGATGACGCCCGCCACATCGCCATCCGAGATCAGGTTGATTCGGGCGCCGACGCGTCGGAGATCGGCGATGATACGATCGTGTCGGGGACGATCCAGAACGCACACGGTCAGATCACGCACATCCACGCCCTTGGCGGCGGCCAGTTTCAGGGCGTTATCGCCGGGCGGCGCATCGAGATCGATGACATCCTTCGCGAACCCCGGGCCGATGGCGATCTTGTCCATATAGATATTGGGGACGCGGAGTATCCCGCCACGGGGAGCGGCGGCAAGAACCGCGATCGCATTGGGCATCGCCTTGGCTGCGAGCGTCGGCCCCTCGAGGGCGTCGAGCGCGATGTCGATCTTGGCGCCCTTGCCCGAACCGACCGTCCGTCCGGCGCCGAGCACATCCGCACCGGCCGCCTCCCCGTCGCCCACCACGACAGCCCCGTCCATGTCTATTGCGTCGAGCGCCGCCCGCATCGCCGAGGCTGCGGCTTCATCAGCCGCCGCCTCGTCTCCTGCGCCGACAAGCCTCTCAGCGGCCGCAGCCGTCGCCTCGGTCGCACGGATCATCGCATAAGCGAGAATCGAGGTCAGCGCAGAGGCTTTCGGCATGAAAGACGTCCCGGTTCAATCGAGGAATTTCAGGCCATAAGGCCGGTTCACGCATATGAAAAGTCAACCGCTGTGTGTTCAGGCCCGGGCCTCGATGCGGATCAGGCGCGGGACGTCCGCCGTGATCGCCAGCTCGCTGACCCTCACCAGCGCCCGCTCGACAGCCGCCCTCGGGCAGAGATGGGTTAGGATCGCCACAGGCGCCGCCCCGGTATCGCCGGCAGAATCCTGGATAAGCTTGTCGATCGACACCCCGGCTTCCGCGAGCGCCTCGCTGAGAGCAGCCAGAACGCCTGGCCGATCCGACAGCCGGGCGCCGATGAAGAAGGCGCTTCGTTCCTGACTGACGCGCGCCCTGGAGAGAAGAGGCGCAAGCGTGCGCGCCGGCGCGCCGAACGGCGCCGTCGCTGGTCCGTCGAACAGACGGGCGAGATCGCCCATCACCGCTGCTGCGGTCGGTCCCGCACCGGCGCCGGGCCCGGTGAAGGTCAGGCGCCCGACGGGCTCGCCTTCAACAATGACGGCGTTCAGGGGGCCGCCGATCTGAGCGAGGGGATGATCGATGCGCACGAGCGCCGGCGCGACCCGGCAGGTCACTCCGGACGCGTCGCGAAAGGCCTCAGCCACAAGCTTGATGCGATAGTCAAACCGACTGGCGAGCGAGATATCCATCGCCTCGATCCGATCGACGCCCTCGACCGACACCTGGGGGAGATCGGGACGCGCGCCGAACGCGATGGAGGCAAGGATGAGAACCTTGTGCGCCGCATCCATTCCCGAGACGTCGAGATAAGGATCACGTTCGGCATAGCCCAGTCTCTGAGCCTCCGACAACACCTCGGCGTACGCGGCCCCTGTACGCAGCATCTCGCTGAGAATGTAGTTGCACGTGCCATTGAGAATGCCGCTCACGCGGGCCGCTATTACGCCCGACAGCGAATCCCGAAGCGAGCGGACAATGGGAATGGCGCCGCCCACGGCCGCCTCAAACAGCAGATGCACGCCGCGCGCTTCAGCCAGAGCAGCGATCTCGACCCCATGCTCGGCCAGAAGGGCCTTGTTGGCGGTCACCACCGGTTTGCCGGCGCGAAGCGCCGCCTCAACCGTGCGTCGCGCCGGTCCGTCTGAGCCGCCGATCAGCTCGACGACGACATCGACGTCCTCAGCCTCCGCCAGCTCGACCGGATCGTCGTGCCAGCGAAATCCGGAGATATCGACCCCGCGTCCCCGAGAGCGGCTCCGTGCAGACACAGCGCTCACCTCAAGACGACCGGGTATGCGCAGCTCATGCTGGCGCTCGATGAGCGCCAGAAGCCCCGCCCCGACAGTGCCGAGACCGGCGACCCCAAGTCTCAGCGCCTCCCCCGCCCTGGCGCCGGTCATTGAGCGGCGCTCCGCGTCGCGCGTCGGGTCGGCCGGGCCGGTTCGGGGGCCTTGGCCGCCTCACCCTTTGCCGGAGCCGCGCCATTGGCTTCGAGAAACTTGCGGATATTCCGCGCAGCCTGACGGATCCGCTGCTCGTTCTCCACCAGAGCGAGACGAACATGCTGATCGCCATGCTCCCCGAACCCGACCCCGGGCGCGACTGCGACATGAGCCTCTCTCATGAGACGCAGTGAGAACTCAAGAGAGCCAAGGTCGGCGAAGGGCGCAGGAATCGGGGCCCAGGCGAACATCGAGGCCTTCGGAGAGGGAACGGCCCAGCCGGCCCGGGTGAAGGAATCCACCAGCGCGTCCCTGCGCGAGCGATAGATCTCCCGCATTTCATCCACGCAGTCCTGCGGTCCGTTCAGAGCAGCGGTCGCTGCAACCTGAACGGGCGTGAACGCCCCGTAATCGAGATAGGATTTAACCCGCGCAAGGGCGGCGATGAGCTTATCATTGCCGGCCGCAAATCCGACCCGCCAACCCGCCATGGCGTAGGTCTTCGACATTGTCGTGACCTCGACAGCGATATCGCGGGCCCCGTCGACCTGAAGGATCGAGGGCGGCGGCTCTTCGAAATAGATTTCCGTGTAGGCGAGATCGGACAGGATCCAGATCTCGTGCTTGCGCGCGAACGCAACCGCCTCCTTGTAGAAATCAAGGTCGACGACCTGAGCGGTAGGATTGGCGGGGTAGCAGAGCACCATCGCCGTGGGCGGCGGCACCGAATGCTTCACTGCGCGACTGAGGTTGGAGAGGTATTCTTCAGGAGAATGGGCCTGCACGGAACGGATCGCCGCCCCCGCCATAATGAACCCGAAGGAATGAAGAGGATAAGAGGGATTGGGAACCAGGATCGTATCGCCCGGCGCGGCGATCGCCTGAGCAAGGTTGGCGAAGCCTTCCTTCGACCCCAGCGTGACGCACACTTCGGTGTCAGGGTTGAGACCGACGCCGAAACGTCTCTGATAATAAGCGGCCAGGGCGCGCCTCAGGCCGGGAATCCCGCGCGAGGCGCTGTATCCGTGGACATCGGGACTGCGTGCGGTTTCGCAAAGCTTCTCAACGATGTGAGGCGGCGTGGGCAGGTCGGGATTGCCCATGCCAAGGTCGATGACATCCGCGCCTTCAGCGCGAAGGAGGGCCTTCTGGCGATTGACCTGCTCGAAAACGTAGGGCGGAAGACGCCTGATCTTGTGAAAATCCAAACGCATGACGCGTCACCTGTGCTGAGGTTGGACGGGGCCGGCCCGTCGACCTGTCGAAACTGCGGCTCCTGACTGGGGGAACCGAACGAAAGAGCTCCAGACTTGCGGAAGGAAAGGCGCCGCCCTCAGGGCCTGTCGCCCTTCGGGGGCGGGGCGCCTCTTTCCGTCATTGCGCGCAGCTGCGCCGCCCTAGCTCGAATGTCCTCTTCGGAAACCGGCTCGAATTCCGCCTGGAGCTCGACGACGGCGGCCTGATCCTTCAGCGCCGTGCCCTCGCTTTCCCACTGGGCGCGATCTCCCGAAACCGCCCGGGTGGCGGGAATATCCCGCAGACTGGGGTATCCTTCTCCCTTGACCTCGATGGCCTTCGCCTGAAACCACTCCGGGGCGACAGCCGACGCGCTCATGAGATCCGCGCACCCGCTGCTCAAAGCGAGAGCGATCCCTACAACCGTCATTCCCGTGCCGCGATTCATGCTAGACAATCCGTCGGTCCGCACAGACGGGATCGGATATCCGATCCCGGGTCAGACCACTTGTTAGTGAGTGTCGCCGGTTTTGGCGAGCGTCTTGTTCATCGGCCTCAGGCACAAAGGATCCGCGCAGGCATGAACGGGCGCCCATCCGACCCTCCTGATCCCTCCGGCGGCGAGCCCGGAACCGCGGCCCCTCAGGAGGAGAGCGACAGGCGGAACCGCCCGCAGCCCGGCGCCTTTCGCCGGCTCGGCCTCAAAATCGCCGATCTGACCCGGGAGCTGGCCGACATCAGCGCGCTTGCGGCGGGGAGCCAGGCTCCTCTGACCGCCTTGGAGCCGGCCGCCGGCGCCTTTCGACGAATGATCGAAGCCTGGGCCGCCGCCCCGGAAGCGTTTTCACAGGCTCATATGGAGCTGCTCACGCGGCACACGGAGATCTTCCAGGCGATGAGCGCCGGCGAACCCTCCCCGGAAGGCGACAGGGACCGTCGTTTTTCCGATCCCTCATGGCGGGAGAACCCGTTCGCCGACTACATGCGCCGAACCTTCCTCGCCCAGGCCGCCTGGAGCGAAAACCTCGCCTGGACAGCGCCAGGCCTCAGCGAAACGGATCGCCGCAAGGCCGCCTTCTTCATGCGGCAGGCGTCCGCGGCCCTCTCGCCGTCAAATCTTCTCGCGGCCAATCCCCGCGCCCTCCAGGCGCTTTTTTCCAGCGAAGGCCGCTCGATTTCCGAGGGTTTCGAGCGACTTCAGCGCGATTTCGACGCCGGCGGAGGACGGATCAGGCCAGAGCAGTCCGACCCTGAAGCCTTCCGTCCCGGGGTCAATATCGCCGCCACGCCCGGCGAAGTGGTCCTGCGCAATGATCTGATCGAACTCATCCGCTATCACGCCTCGACCGAGACAGTGGTCTCGACGCCCATCCTGATTTTTCCGCCCTGGATCAACAAGTTCTACATTCTTGACCTCACACCCGAGAACTCGCTCGTCGCCTGGCTGCGCGACCAGGGCTTCACAGTCTATATCATCTCCTGGAAGCCGGCAGACGAGACGACCCGCAGGTTCGACTGGGACGATTATCTGCGCCTCGGCGCACGGACCGCCCTCAGCCATGTCGCCGCCGCTCACGCCGCCCCGCCTCACGCGGTCGGTTACTGCATGGGCGGAGCGCTCCTGAGCGTGATGGCGGCGCGCCTTGCGCAGGAAGGACGAACAGAAGATCGTCCGGCCAGCCTGACGCTTCTGGCGGCGCAGACGGACTTTTCCGATCCCGGGGACCTGTCCCTGTTTGCGGACGAGGCCGCGCTGCGCGCCTCAGAAGATCTGATCGCCGCCTCAGGCGGGATCATGCCAGGCGAAGCCATGGCCGAGGCCTTCAATCTCCTGCGACCGGAAGATCTGATCTGGCGGTTCGTGGAGGAGCGCTATCTTCTGGGACAGCCGCCTGAGCCTTTCGATCTTCTTCACTGGAACAGCGATCAGGCGGACCTGCCCGGCCCCCTTCACATGACCAGCCTGCGGGAGCTCTACGGCGCCAATGCTCTGGCGCAAGGGACCTTTCCGGCGGAGGGAACACGCGTCGGGCTGGAGGAGATCGACGCGCCCGTCTTCCTCCATGCCGCCCGAAAGGATCACATCTCCCCCTTCCCGTCCGTTTACCGCACCCTTCATCTCCTGAAGACAGAAGCGACCTTTCTTCTCGCCGACAGCGGCCACATCGCCGGCGTCGTCAATCCGCCATCCTCAGGAAAATACCGTTATTGGCTCAATCCGGAACAACCGGCGACCGCCGAACTCTGGCTCGATGGGGCGCAGGAGCGACCGGGATCCTGGTGGCCCGTATGGAGCGCCTGGCTGATGGAGCGTTCAGGCCCCCAAACAGCCCCTCCCGCCCGAATCGAAGGCGCCCGTGCCGCACCGGGAGACTATGTTCTCATCCCCTTGCCTGATCCCGCCCGACGATCGCGAGGCTGAAAGCGACAGGCCTTACCGGAGACCCGACCCCTCCTCGAGGCCAAGCGCGAGGTTCAGATTCTGAACCGCCGCCCCTGAGGCGCCTTTCCCGAGATTGTCGAGAATGGCCACAAGACGCGCCTGGCGCGCATCCTCGTTGCCGAACACGAACAGCTTCACCCGGTTCGTGCCGTTGAGAGCTTCGGGATCCAGGGCCGGAACATAACCCGCGGCGCCTGAACGAACCCGCTGAAGCTCGGCCGTCTCCGCCTCGTCAGCGACAGAGACAAACGCCTCGCCCCGATAGGCGTCCCCAAGCGCTTCGCGCAGGCGACCGCTTCGCACATCGCCCGGCAGCGCCCAGAGCTGCAGAGGGATCTCCACAAGCATGCCCTGAGCGAAACGCCCCACAGATGGAGAGAAAAGCGGAGGATGGGCGAGCCCGGAATAAAGCGTCATCTCCGGCACATGCTTGTGACCCAGACGCATGCCATAGGCGCGGAAGGCGTCGCTGGAGGTCTCGGGCGGGCGAAACGAGAACTCCTCGATGAGCCCCTTCCCGCCGCCTGAATATCCCGAGATCGCATGAACGCTGACCGGGTGATCGACAGGAACCAGACCGTCACGAACCAGCGGGGCGAGAAGGGCGATGAAACCTGTGGGATAGCAGCCGGGATTTGAGATGAAGCGCGAAGCCCGGATGAGCGAACGCTGTCCGTCGACCAGCTCGGGCAGACCGTAAGCCCACCCGGGCGCCGTCCTGTGAGCGCTGGAGGCGTCGATCACCTTGACCGTCTCGGACGTAATGAGACCGACCGCCTCGCGCGCCGCGTCATCCGGCAGACACAGGATCACCGCCGCGACAGAGTTCAGAAGTTCGGATCGCGCGAGCGGATCACGTCTGCGGGCCGGATCAATTGACACCAGCTGAATATCGCGTCGGCCTTCCAGACGCTGACGAATCTGAAGGCCAGTCGTCCCCGCTTCCCCGTCGATGAACACCCTGTGAGCCATGGCGATGATAACCTTTTCGGTCTCCAGGACCGCATCCGTCTGCGAGCGCGCCATAGCAGTCCCGCCCGCCTGAGCCAACTCCAGGCGCGCCGCGTCTCCGGAGCGACGCCGCCCCGCGGGAAGATCGCCGTCGAAACAGCCTCGCCGCCGACACTTTCGGGGCGGCGTTGAGAACGCTAGAATGATCCCATGACATCATCCCTGGCTCCCATTCTCATCCTGTCTCCTCGCCTCGCCGGGCTGGAGAGGCGTTTCAGCAGGGACTTTGAGGTTGTGCGGCTTTGGGAAAACACCGATCCGGCGAGCCTCGCCGCCTCCGGGGCGCTGAGAGCCCGGGCGGGCGTCGCCGCCGGCGGATGGGGGACCGTGGACGACGCCGTCCTCGAACGGCTTCCAAACCTGGGCCTCATCACATGCTTTGGAGCCGGTTACGACAACATCGATCTCCCCGCCTGCAAGGCCAGAGGCGTCGCGGTCACCCACTGTCCGGCGGTCAATGACCGGGATGTCGCCGACCTCGCCATCTGGCTCATCCTCGACTGCGTGCGCAAGCTGAGCGGCGCTCAGGACCATCTGCGATCGGGGGTCTGGGAACGCGAAGGCAGGACACCCGCCCTGCCCGGGCGTCTGGGCGGACGAACGGTGGGAATTTACGGACTTGGGTCGATCGGCCGCGCCATCGCCCGGAGGGCGGAGGCCTTCGACTGTCCCGTCCTGTGGTCAGGCCCGCGCCCCAAGAGCGACGCGACCTGGCCTTATCTACCGAACCTCGCCTCGCTGGCTGAGGCGAGCGACATCCTCGTCCTCGCCTGCCCGGGCGGGGAGGCCACCCGCGGGATCGTAGACGCGGAGATCCTTGCCCGCCTCGGATCCGAAGGGGTGCTGATCAACATCGCCAGAGGCTCGGTCGTCGACGAGGACGCGCTGATCGAATCGCTCAGATCAGGAGCGATCGCGGCCGCAGGTCTGGATGTCTTCGCCGCAGAGCCCACGCCCGCCGAACGCTGGAAAGACGTCCCCAACGTGTCGCTTACCCCCCATATCGGCGGCGGCGTTCGCGAAGCGGTCCTCGAGCAGGCAGACATGGTTCTTGATAATCTGCGCCGCTTTCACGCCGGCGAGGCGCTCGCCCATCGTCTGGTCTGACGAAGAACGACCGCTCGGGAAACATCAGAAGCCCCGATGGGGAAGCGACGGCCCGCAAACCGTGAAAGCGGGCCTTGGGGATGGCTCCAAAAGAAAAGTCCCCAGATCCGGGTCGGACCTGAGGACTTTTGAAGCCTCGATAGCGAGAGGTTGAGACCTCAGCGCTTGGAGAACTGGAAGGACCGGCGGGCTTTGGCCTTACCGTACTTCTTCCGCTCGACCGCACGCGGGTCTCGCGTCAGGAATTTTCCGGGTTTCAGCACCGGACGAACGCCCGGCTCGAACGCCACCAGGGCGCGCGCAATACCATGGCGAATGGCGCCAGCCTGACCGGACAGACCCGATCCGGCGACCGTGCAGACAACGTCGAACTCGGTTTCACGCTTGGCCAGCTCAAGAGGCTGACGGATCATCATGCGAAGCACCGGACGAGCGAAATACTCCGTCTGGTCCTTGCCGTTGATCGTGATCTTACCCGAACCGCGCTTGATCCAGACCCGTGCGGTCGCCTCTTTACGACGACCCGTGCCGTATGACCGGCCGAGCTTGTCAATCTTAGGCGTCGCAGGAGCGGCGGCCGACGCCGTCGCAGCGCCGCCCAGCTTGCTCAGGTTGCCAAGGCTTTCAACAGCATCAGGCATGATCAGGCGGCCTTCACGTTCTTGGTGTTCCGGGACTTGAAGTCCACCACTTCAGGGTTTTGAGCCGTGTGCGGATGATCAGCGCCGGGATAGACCCGGAGCTTGCCATACTGCTTGCGGGACAGGGAGCTTTCGCGCGGCATCATGCGAAGAACCGCAGCCTCGAGCACGCGCTCGGGGAAACGCCCGTTCATGATGGAGCCGGCGGAGGCTTCCTTGATGCCGCCCGGATGACCCGTGTGGCGGTAGTAGATCTTGTCGCGGAGCTTGCGCCCCGTGAGCACGGCCTTCGCCGCATTGATGATCACCACGTGATCGCCAAGATCGACGTGCGGCGTGTAA
This sequence comes from uncultured Alphaproteobacteria bacterium, assembly GCA_903831255.1. Classification (GTDB taxonomy): domain Bacteria; phylum Pseudomonadota; class Alphaproteobacteria; order Caulobacterales; family Hyphomonadaceae; genus UBA7672. Next base: position 113,970 of record CAIKWZ010000009.1, on the reverse strand, counting down.
TCAGCCCGGTGTTTGCCGCGCAGACGCTTCGCCACATAGGACGCGAGGCGGCCCACAACGACGCCCTCGGCGTCGATGACCACCCATTTATTTACGGCTTCGGCCGGCTTTACAGAATAAGTTGTCATGCTCCCTCGCGGAGCCTTTCTTCGTAAAATGATCGTCTGAGAAACGAAGGCGTGTCGCTACAGGGGGGCGGAACCTTTGTCAACATCGGTAAATACGGGTTGAACCACTGAATCTTCAGCCCCCCGGGTCCGCCAGACAATATAAACGGACGTCAGGAGCAGGATCACTCCCAGACCCTGATGGCAAAGGGACAGATTGACCGGAGCCGCATGGACCAGGGTGACCACGCCCAGCACACCCTGCCCCAGCGTCAGCAGCGCGAATCGACGAAATCCTGCAGACCCCGCCCGAAAGCGCCACGCCGCGGCAAGAGCCGTCAGACAAAGCGCATAGGCCGTCATCCGATGGAGGAACTGGGCGGTCGCTTCATTCTCGAAAACGTTGCGCCAGACCGGGTCGAGCGCAAGAAGGGCCTCCGGAACAAAGCGCCCGGACATCAGGGGCCAGTCCGTGTAGCCTCTCCCAGCGTCAAGGCCGGCCACGAGCGCTCCAAGCGCCATCTGGACGCCTGTCAGCCAGAGGAGCGCCGTCGCCCACGGCGCGGCCCCCTGTGGAGCAGGACGACGATCTCGCCCCAGTTCCAGCCAGAGCCAGAAACAATATGAAATAATCAGGAGAGCCAGGGAGAAATGGGTCATCAGCCGATAGGGAGCGACCGAGACCAGGTCTGTCCCCACCCCGGAGGCGACCATCCACCACCCGATCAGCCCCTGAAGCCCGCCAAGCGCGAACAGGACGAACAGATGAGGACGCAGACGCGCACTGGTGCGGCCCGTCGCGAGAAAGAACGCAAATGGCAGGAAAAACACCAGTCCGATGGTCCTGCCGAGCTGTCGATGTCCCCACTCCCACCAGTAGATTGTTCGGAACCCCTCCATGTCCATGTCCGGGTTCACCCGTTCGAACTGGGCGGTCATAGTCCGATACTGGTCGAATGCCCGCGCCCAGTCGGCGTCCGAGAGAGGCGGCACGGCGCCCAGAAGCGGCTTCCATTCCGTAATCGACAGACCGCTGTCCGTCAGGCGCGTCGCGCCCCCGACAAGGATCATGGCGTAAACCATGGCGGCGACGATCAGCAGCCAGATCCGCACAGCTCCCGTCCCGCGCGGCGGGGCGAGGGAAGACACGTAAGGACGACCGGCCGAACCTGGGATCATTGTCACACTATTCCATCTGCCTGAGCCGTGAGATAGTCGTCCAAAAGCCGCATCTGAAGGGGCAATCGTTCGCCGTGCGCAAAGTAATAGGCTCCGCCATTCTGCTCACCTGGGTGATCGCCTACATCGGCGTCGCCGGAGTGGTGGGCGACCGCGTGGCAAGTGAGCACTGGCTGATCCAGCTCATCTTCTTTCCCGTGGCGGGCCTCGCCTGGATCCTGCCCGTCCGCCCGCTCCTGCGATGGATGCACGCAGCCGATGCGCCGGCGGACCGGCCGGATGTCTGACGGCGGGATGCAGACCGCACCCCTTTTTTAGTCAGAGCAGCTCCTCGAGAGCTCCGATCAGAACAGGATCATGAGGGGTCACCCGCGAGGAATATCCGGCGACCGCCTGACCGTCGCGCCCGATGAGAATTTTATGAAAATTCCAGCCCGGACGCCCGCTCTCCCCCAGAGCGCCCGCAGCCCAGGCGTAAAACGGATGAGCCTCGCCTCCCTTCACCTCGATCTTCGAGGTCAGCGGGAACGTCACCCCATAGGTGAGTGAGCAAAACCGGGCGATCTCCGCTTCGCTTCCCGGCTCCTGCCCCATGAATTCATTGGAGGGCGCGCCGATCACGGTCAGGCCTCGGGGCGCGTAGGTCTCATGAAGCTTCTGCAGGCCCGCATACTGGGGCGTGAAGCCGCAGCGGGACGCGACGTTCACCACCAGCAGAACCCGCCCGCGAAGAGACGCCAGCGGCAAAGGCGACCCGTCGATCGCCGTAAACGAGAAATCGAACGCTCCGGACATTGTCCCCCCCTCGTCACAAGACGCCGAGGACGTTCGTCCGGTCAGGCCGACAGGACCACAGCCTCAGGCTCCAACACCTGCATACGGGCCTGGCGTCGCCACAGATCTGCATAAAGACCGCCTCTGGCCAGCAATTCCTCGTGCGCACCGGCTTCGATCACCCGCCCCTCATCGAGCACGACGATCATGTCGGCGCCCGCCACCGTCGAAAGGCGGTGGGCGACCAGAAGCGTCGTGCGCCCTCTGGACGCCTCATCGAGCGCCAGCTGAACCTCCGCCTCGGTCGCCGAGTCCAGCGCGGAAGTGGCCTCATCGAGCACCAGGATCGCCGGATTTCTCAGGATCGCCCGCGCGATGCCGACCCTTTGCCGCTCGCCGCCCGACAGCTTGACCCCCCGCTCGCCCACCCGGGTATCCCACCCCTGCGGAAGAGCCGCGACGAACTCGCTCAACCTGGCCTTGCGGACCGCCTCGAGGACCTCGGCTTCGGTCGCCTCGGGTCGTCCGTATATAAGGTTTTCCAGAAGCGTGGTGTTGAACAGCGTCACATCCTGCGGAACCAGGCCCACCGCCTCGCGGAGAGAGGCCTGCGTGACCTCGCGAACATCCTGTCCATCAATTCGGATCGCCCCGCCCTGAACGTCATAGAAACGGAAAAGAAGTTTGAGCAGGGTCGACTTGCCAGCGCCCGAAGGCCCCACGATCGCAATACGGGTTCCAGGGCGGGCGGTGAACGAGACCTGGTCCAGACCACCGGCGCGCGCCTCGTGGGCGAACGTGACCGCATCAAACTCGATCCGTCCGCCTTGCGGAACAAAAGCCGGAGCCCCGGGCTTGTCCGCAACCTCGGGGACCATGCCCATCAGACCGAACAGCTTCTCCAGATCGACCGCGCCCTGCTTGATCTCCCGGAACGCCCAGCCGAGGATGTTCAAAGGACGATAGAGGTTCATCATGATCAGCGTGACGGCGGCAAGATCGCCGGGTCGCGCCTCGCCCTGAGCGCCCAGAGCGGCCCACGCGGTCAATGCGGCGACCGCCGTCAGGCCGAGATTCATGATCAGTTCCTGACCCGCGTTGAGAAAGGCCAGCGACCTGGATGTCTCCACCATGCGCACATTGTAAGCGGCGAGGGCCTGATCATAGCGGGCGGTCTCCCGCGCCTCCGCGGCGAAAGCTTTCACCGTCTCGAAGTTATTGAGACTGTCGACAGCACGAGCCCGAAGCTCCGTATCCGCCTCATTGAGGCGGCGCTGCTGGATCACTCTCTTATTGGTGACAAAGAAGGTGAAAGCCCCGTAGAGCGCGACCGTGGCCACAGCGGCCAGAGCTGACCATCCGCCATAGATCGTCGCCAGAACGGCGGACGCGAGGGCCAGCTCGATCAGCGTGGGACCGATGCTGAATGCGAGAAACCGGATAAGGGTGTCGAGGGCTCCGGCCCCCCGCTCGATCACCCGGTTGAGAGCGCCGGTTCGTCGGGTTTGATGAAACTGGAGGGAGAGGGACTGCGCCTTTCCGAAGGCGTCGACCGCGACGACGCGCTGGGCCGCCTGACTGATCGGGGCAAAGATCGCATCGCGCGCATAGGGCAGACAGGCGGACAGAAAACGGGCCGCCGACCACAGGCCTATCGCGATCGCCACGCTTGTCAGGGCGGCCTCGCCGGCCCCGAGCTGGTTGACCGCCTGCCCGAAATACACCGGCGCGGCGACCGCCAGCAGCTTGCCGGCAAGCGTCAGGAGAAGAGACGCGACCATCATCGGCCGCCAGGCCTTAAGTTCCGGGCGGGCGAGAATCAGTCCGATACGCGCCAGAGACAGGCCAAGGCCCGCCTTGCGAACCTCAAGGGCGTCAACGTCGGTCCGGACAGCATCTGAATGTGGCGACATGGATGGGGTCTCTACGCCAGTCCCGATCCGATCGCCAGAGCGCCCCTTTCCGAAGTCAAAGAACGGGACCATGTTGAAGGAAGACAAAGCTGTGCGAGTTACGAAATGACCGGGATCACGTCCGTCACCGTTTATTGCGGATCTTCCAACGATATCGACCCATCCTATATCGCCCTCGCCCGGGCGACGGGCGAGGCGATCGCACGACGGGGCTGGAGACTGGTGTATGGAGGCGGGCATGTCGGCCTGATGGGGGCGACGGCGAGCGCGGCCCATGAGGCAGGCGGCCGTGTTCTCGGCGTGATGCCGCGCTTTCTCCAGTCCGTCGAAGGGGTCCTCACAACGGTCGAACACCGCATCGTGGACACCATGCATGAACGCAAGCAGATCCTGTTCGAGCAGGCAGACGCCTTCATCGTGCTGCCAGGCGGCATAGGCACACTGGAGGAAGCCGTGGAGACGCTCTCCTGGGCCAAGCTCGCCCTCCATCGAAAGCCGATGGCCTTCATTTCCGGGAACGGCTACTGGGCCCCGTTCTTTCACCTCATCGACCACGTGATCGAGGGAGGGTTCGCGCCGGCCTCCTTCCGGGACCTCATCGCCGATGTCCACACCCCTGAAGACGCCCTCCTCGCCCTTGAGACACGAGCAGTGCGCCTCGACTGACCCCCGCCGCAATCGGATGGCTGTCGAAAACGTCAGGGGGAGAGCCTCCGCCCGTATTGCCGCCGCGTCCGCGGCGACCTAGGGTAGAATTCAAGAGCGCCTCGACGTCGGGTCAGTCCGGCCAGAGGGCGGGGTAAGAAACCCGAAAGCCGCCGAAGAGGGATGAGGACACTGTCTATGCGCGCTTATCTGATGTCATTGGCCGTGGCCGTTCCGGCCCTCCTGGCCGCCTGCAGCAACAACGCCCCGACCCAGCCAGAGGGAGCAGCGGCGCCAGGCCTCGCCAATCCTGTCGGCGCAGCGGCGGTGACCGCCGAACGCCTGATCGCCGACAGCGACCCCGGGGTCTGGCTGACCGCGGGGCGCAACTACCACGAGGATCGCTTCAGCCCGCTTGATCAGATCAGCGATTCGAACGTGAAAAATCTCGGTCTCGCCTGGTACTCCGATATCGATACCGAGCGCGGCCAGGAATCCACCCCCGTCGTGGTCGACGGCGTGCTCTACCTCACAACCGCCTGGAGCATGGTGAAAGCCTATGACATCACCTCAGGGGCGAAGATCTGGGAATACGATCCCAAGATCGATCGCGCAAAGGGCGCGGACGCATGCTGCGACGTGGTCAATCGGGGCGTGGCCGCCTGGAACGGAAAGATCTACGTCGGCACGATCGACGGCCGTCTGATCGCCCTCAACGGCCGCACCGGCTCCGTGGTCTGGGAAAAGCAGACCACAGACACCTCGCTGCCCTACACCATCACCGGCGTTCCGAGGATCGTCAAAGGCAAGGTCGTCATCGGCAATGGCGGAGCTGAGTATCGGGTGCGCGGCTATGTGACCGCCTATGACGCCGAAACCGGCGAGCAGGTCTGGCGCTGGTACTCCGTGCCGGGAGATCCGGCCCAGCCCTTCGAGCAGCCGGAACTGGCCGAGGCGGCCAAGACCTGGAACGGTGAATGGTGGAAGCTCGGCGGCGGAGGCACGATCTGGGACGGCATGGCCTACGATCCCGAGCTCGACACCCTCTATGTCGGCACCGGCAATGGAACGCCCTGGAACCAGGCGATCCGCAGCCCCGGCGGCGGGGATAATCTCTATCTGTCCTCGATCGTGGCGCTGGATCCGAACACAGGCGGCTACAAATGGCACTATCAGACCACGCCCGCCGAAACCTGGGATTATACCGCCACGCAGCCGATCATGATCGCTGACCTGAACTACCCGACCGGCAAGCGTCGCGTGGTCATGCAGGCGCCGAAGAACGGCTTCTTCTACGTCCTCGACGCCAAGACCGGCGAACTGCTCTCGGCGGAGAAATTCGCTCCGCTGACCTGGGCGACGCACGTGGACATGAAGACCGGACGCCCGGTGGAGATCCCCTCCGCGCGCTTCGACAAGACCGGCATTCCCGTGATCGTGGCGCCCGGAGCGCTCGGCATGCACAACTGGCATCCGATGGCCTTCAGCCCCGAGACCGGTTATGTCTACCTTCCGGTTACCCACTCCAATGCCGCCTACGCAGGCCCGAAGGAGTTCAAGGTCAATCTTCAGGGTTGGAACACCGGAACCGATTTCGCCGGCGGCTCCAGTCTCTACTCCCAGCCGGGCGCGCCTCCGCGCGGAAATGTCGAAAGCTACATCCTCGCCTACGACCCGATCGCGGGTAAGGAAGTCTTCCGCATCAAGAACGATGTCTATGGAGCCAGCGGACTGCTGGCGACCTCAGGCAATCTGATCTTCTCGGGCAATCACAAAGGTGAATTCGTCGCCTATCGGGCGGACAACGGCGAAAAACTCTGGTCGGCGCCGACCCAGGCGCGGGTCGTGGCGGCGGCATCGACCTTCCTCGTCAATGGTCAGCAGCATGTCGCGATCCTCGTCGGGGCTCGCGGACTGCCCGAAGGCCAGGCCCGGACGAACCCGGTGAGCGGCAACAATTCGCGCATTCTTGTGTTCAAGGCGGGCGGGACAGCAAAGCTTCCCGAGGCCCTCGAGAAGAGTTCCGAACCGCTGAAGGTGACAATCGATCCGCCCCTGCTGACCGCCAACAATGAAACGGTCGCAGAAGGCGAGCAGGGGTTCCGAAACAACTGCGCGACCTGCCACGGCGGCCAGGCTGTCGCAGCCGCCGGATCTATAGGCCCCGACCTGCGCTACAGCGCGCTTCTGAGGGATGTTGCGGCCTGGAACGGCGCCGTCCTGGAAGGCAACCGCGCCCAGCGCGGCATGCCGGGGTTCAAGGCCAGCCTGCGACCGGGTGAATCAGAGGCCATTCAGGCCTATGTCATTCGCGAGGCCAACTCCGAGAAAGCCCGTCAGGAAGCCGCCGTCGCTGCGGCGTCGGCCGGACGCTGAAAGACCCCCCCCCGTCTGCGGACGGGGGGTTTCCCCTTCGTGTCGGACAGCTCTATAACGCCGGGCGTCTGCAGGTTCAGACGGCGGCGGGATGAACGCGACGTGATCCGGATCCACGAACTCAGATTGCCGCTCAACCACCCCGAGGCGGCGTTGCGGGAGGCCGTGCTCGGCCGCCTGAGGATCGCACCTGACCGATTATCCGGCTTCAGCGTCTTCAAGCGCGGCGTCGACGCGCGAAAGAGCTCCGCCATACAGCTCGTTTACACGATCGACGCCGATGTCCCGAACGAGGCGGCCGTCCTCAAAGCCCTGAGCCGCGACAACCGTATCACGCCGACCCCGGACACGTCTTACAAACAGGTCGCCAGCGCCCCGCCCGGCGCCTTGAGACCGGTGGTGGTGGGCATGGGGCCCTGCGGCCTCTTCGCCGGGCTGATCCTCGCAGAAATGGGTTTCGCCCCGATCATCCTTGAACGGGGCAAGATCGTCCGCGAGCGCACCGTCGACACCTTCCGCTTCTGGCGCCAGGGTGTGCTCGATCCCGCTTCCAACGCTCAGTTCGGCGAAGGCGGCGCGGGAACCTTTTCAGACGGCAAGCTCTACAGCCAGATCCGCGATCCCAATCATCTGGGTCGCAAGGTGCTGACCGAATTCGTCGAAGCCGGCGCGCCTGAGGAAATCCTCTACGTCTCCAAGCCCCACATCGGCACTTTTCGGCTCGTCTCGATGGTGGAATCGATGAGGGAGAAGATCACCGCGCTCGGCGGAGAGATCCGTTTCCGTCAGCAGGTGACCGACATACTGACCGCGGGCGAAGGCCCGTCGCGACGCATTGCCGGCGTCGGTCTCGCCGATGGAACGACCCTGTCGACCGACCGTGTGGTGATGGCTCTCGGTCACAGCGCTCGCGACACGTTCGAGATGCTCCATGCCCGCGGGGTCTTCTTCGAGCCCAAGCCCTTATCCATCGGCGTGCGCATCGAGCACCCTCAGTCTGTGATCGACGCGGCCCGGTTCGGCCCTCACGCAGGCCATCGTCTCCTTGGCGCCGCAGACTACAAGCTTGCCTATCACGCCTCCAACAATCGATCGGTCTACTCTTTCTGCATGTGCCCGGGCGGCACCGTCGTCGCCGCCGCATCCGAACCGGGACGGCTCGTCACCAACGGGATGAGCCAGTACTCCCGCAAGGAGCGCAATGCGAACGCCGGGATCGTCGTCGGCGTCGATCCTTCAGACTTCCCGGAAGACGTTCGCGAGAGCCCTCTCGCCGGCATCGCCTTCCAGCGTCACTGGGAAGAGCGGGCTTTCATCGCAGGCGGATCGAACTGGCAGGCGCCAGGTCAGCGGGTTGAGGACTTTCTGGCGGGACGCGCGAGCACGCACCTGGGCGATGTGGTTCCATCCTACAAACCAGGCGTCTCGCCAGCGGACCTCAGGGACTGCCTGCCGGATTTTGCGGCCGAAGCCATCCGGGAGGCTCTGCCCGCCTTCGCTCGTCAGATCCCGGGCTTCGCCATGAACGACGCGGTCATGACAGGCGTCGAGACGCGGACGTCCTCGCCCGTGCGCATGACGCGCGGACGAAATTTCGAGAGCCTGAACCTCCGCGGCCTCTACCCCGCCGGAGAAGGCGCAGGCTATGCCGGAGGGATCCTCTCAGCCGCAGTGGACGGCATCCGCGTGGCCGAAGCCGTGGGGCTGAGCTACGCCGAGGCGCTCAGCCCTGCCTGAGGGCCGCCTGCTCCAGACGAAAACGGGCCTTCTCGGCTCCGATGAGAACCAGCATCCTGTCCATCTCCGGTCCGCTCTCCGCATCGGTCAGTATACGGCGAAGCGGCATGAACAATCCTTTGCCCTTCCGGCCGGTGGCCGTCTTCACCGCTTCGGTCCACTCCCGCCATGTCGACAGGCCGACCTCTCCGGCGGGGAAAAGATCCGCGGCCTGCGCTGCGAAGACCCGGTCCTCATCGCTGAGTTCAGGGCCGACAAGCCCCGCGCCGTAGACTACCGCCAGCCAGGGCGCGACATCCGAAAAGACGCTGAGATTGCCCCGGATAGCCTCCCAGAAATCGGCGCGCGCCTGATCGCCATAAGCCAGCCGGGCAAGTCTCGGCGCCGCAACCTCAAACGACATGGAATGAACGATCGACGCGTTGAGGTTGGCAAGCTCAGCCTCATCGAAACGCGCCGGCGCACGGCCGATTTTCAAAAACGAGAACTCTCGCGCCAGCTCCATCAGGCCGCTTCGCGCCTCGATCGGGTCGGAGGTTCCAAGCTTACCCAGAAGGCACGCTATCGCGAGCGGCTCGACCCCTTCGGCCCGCAGCTGCTGCACCGACAGCGAACCGAGGCGTTTGGACAGGCCCTGCCCATCGGCGCCGATCAGCAAAGGCATATGCGCCATCTGCGGCGCCCGGCCGCCGAGCGCCTCGAAGATTTCAATCTGGGCGCCGGAATTGGTGACGTGGTCCTCCCCGCGAACCACATGCGTGATGTCCGCATCCACATCATCCACCACGGACGGCATGGTGTAGAGGAAGCTTCCGTCTTCGCGGATCAGGATGGGATCGGACACCGAGGAGGTGTCGATCGACTGGGGACCACGAACAAGATCGGTCCAGGTCACCGCCCCGCCGGACAGGCGGAAACGCCAGTGCGGCCGACGCCCCTCGGCTTCGAGCGCCTTCCGGTCCGACGCCGACAGGGCCAGAGCCGCCCGGTCATAGACAGGCGGCCGTCCGCGGGACAGGGCGATCTTACGGCGTCGGTCGAGCTCGTCAGCGGTTTCATAACAGGGATAAAGCCGGCCCGCCTCACGAAGCTGAGCGGCGGCGGCCTCGTAACGCGCGAACCGATCCGACTGACGAAAGGTCTCGTCCCAGTTGAGGCCGAGCCAGGTCAGATCGTCGCGTATTCCCTGTTCGTTTTCAGCCGTGGATCTCTCAGTGTCTGTATCGTCGATCCTGAGAACGAACACGCCGCCTTCGGCCCGTGCGAACAGCCAGTTGATCAGCGCCGTCCGGATATTGCCGACATGCAGCTTGCCCGTGGGCGATGGGGCGAAACGGACCTTGGGCGTCATGAAGGAGGAACTCTCGATGAAGGGTGCGACCCGAACTGGACCGGCACCCTGCCGCGATCCGGGGGGCGATGGCAAGCTGACCCGTCATCCTGCCGGCGAGAGCGGCCGGACGCAGGGCGTCAGGCGGCGATCGACATCATAGCGCTGGTCTCGACCAGTTCGGCAAGACCCGCCGCCCTCGCCCCAACCCCGCCGGTGACCGGCGACGTCGCGCGTCCCTGAATGGCCGCGAGGAAAGCCTCGTCCGCCGCCCCGAGCGGATCGGGCAGAGACGAGGACACATCGAGGCGAATGTCGAAGGGCGTGTCGTTGAGCACTTCACGGGTCAGGAAATCGATTTCGACCCGTCCCGACGGATAATCGATCCGCATCCAGCGCCGACGCGCGGGAGCGCAGCGCGACGTGGTCAGACGGGCGACCCCCTCCGGGAAGACCAGCTCCGTCGAAGCCTCGTCGATCAGGCGCGTATGAGCGCTGCGTCCATACCCCGACGCCGCGATCGCATCTCCCCCGAACAGCTCGGCAGCGAGGTCCAGATCGTGGATCATCAGGTCGAACACGACGCTGACATCCTCGCAGCGTCCTTCGGGAGACCGGGGCGCCGCCCGGATGGCTTCGATCCGCCTCGGCCGCTCAGGAATGGACATGAGCCCCATGGCGGCGAACACCAGCCGCTCCTGATGCCCGACCTGCAGGATCAGGTCGCGTTCGAGGGCGAGACCCGCCAGGGCGCGGGCCTCGTGACCGGTCAATGCGAGAGGCTTCTCGACAAGAGCGTGCCGACCGGCCTCAAGGGCCGTCCGGGCCAGAGCCGCGTGGGTGCTGGCGGGGGTAGCGATCACCAGGGCGTCGCAGGCCTCAGCCAGCGCATCGAGTGAGCTGAACGCCTGTCCCTGCCCGGTGCGGGCCACCACAGAGGCGGCCGCTTCCTGCCTCTGATCCATGACCCCGATCAGTTCGGCGTGAGGAGATTGTGCGAACTTCTGAGCGTGGTAACCGCCGAAGACCCCAGCGCCGACGATCCCGACCCTGACCGGCCTGACAATGGGAGAGGAAAGCTTCGCCTGGGCGGTTCGGGCGGTGTTTTCAACGATACGCATGGACTGGACTCACCCCGCAGACACGCATTCGGCGTTAAGAGATCTCTTACCCAAACAGGGGGGGCAGGCAATGAACCCGGCCATCAAAGAAAGTTACGGTTTTTTTCAATCTCCTTTAAACCAGACGCTGGTCAAAACCCCGGCAAGGCGCGATAGCAGGCGCCGGAGATGAAGAGGAGATGCGGACCATGGCGACTGCAACATCCCGTGAATGGCGCCTGGCGGCGCGTCCCGCAGGGGAACCCAAGCTCTCAGATTTCGAAATCGCTGAAGTCGCCGTACCGGAGCCTGCTGAAGGTGAGATCCAGGTGCGCAACCTCTGGATGACGGTCGATCCGTACATGCGCGGACGCATGAACGACGTCAAAAGCTACACCCCCCCCTTCCAGATCGGTCAGCCGCTGACCGGCGGAGCAATCGGCGAAGTCACCGCCTCAGCCCATCCCAGGTTCCGGGCCGGCGATCTCGTATCCTCGATGGCCGGATGGCGCGAAGGCTTCACAGCCCGCCCGGAAAGCCTCGGCGTCACCCTTCTTCCGGCCTCCTCCATGCCTCCCCAGGCCTTTCTGGGCGTTCTGGGCATGCCCGGACTGACCGCCTATGCGGGTCTTCTTCGGATCGGCAATCCAAAGAGAGGCGAAACGGTGTTTGTTTCCGGCGCAGCCGGCGCAGTCGGATCGCTCGTGGCGCAGATCGCCAAGCTCAAGGGCTGCACGGTGGTCGCCTCAGCTGGCGGATCGGACAAGTGCACCTGGCTGAAATCCCTCGGCGTGGATGAGGTAATTGATTACAAGGCGGTCGGCGGCGGACAGGGCCTCACGGAAGCGCTCCGTCGCGCAGCGCCCAACGGGATCGACGTGTATTTCGACAATGTCGGCGGCGATCATCTGACGGCGGCGATCGATGTGGCTAACCTGCACGCCCGGATGCCGATCTGCGGCATGATCTCGATCTACAATAACACGCGCCCGGCGCCGGGTCCCCACAACATGGCGATGATTATCGGTAAGCGCCTCAAAATTCAGGGGCTTCTGGTGTCCGACCATGCGGATATGCAGACCGATTTCATCAGCGACATGACGGACTGGATCGGACTGGGGCGAGTGCGCTATGAAGAGACGGTCTTCGAAGGCGTCGAAAAGGCGCCCGAGGCTTTCCTCGCCCTCTTCTCCGGCGGCAACATCGGAAAGATGCTGGTCAAACTGGCCTAGATCCGTCGGCCGCCGCAGGGCGGAAACGGCCTGAATCCCCGGGACGGAGACGTTTCCGGCCACTTATCCGGGCCGGAGCCAGTCTCCGGCCTTACCTTTCAGATGGGGAGGCCCCGCCAGATGGCGCGCCTGTTCGACAGCTACATCGTTCTGACCTGGAGCGCCGCCTCCAAGCCCGCCACCGGCGAAGACAGCATCTGGATCGGCGCGCAGACGCCCGACGCCCGGATGAAACTGACGTTCCGGTCTTACAATCCGCCAACCCGTGCAAAAGCGGTTGAGGAGCTCGACGACCTGCTGGCGCGCTGCCTGAAACGCGGAGACCGGGTGCTTCTGGGCGTCGAGTTCCCGCTCGGCCTCCCCTCCGGAAGCGCCGAAGCCCTCAAGCTCAAAGGCGATCCCTGGCGCGCGCTTCGCGACTTCCTGAAACGCGAGATGAAGGAAAAGCCGGACAACTCGAACAACCGGTTCGCGCTCGCGGCCCGCATGAACCGTCTCATGTCAGAGGGCCCGTTTCCTTTCTGGGGATGTTCGAAAAAGGACGAGCTGACCACCCTTTCGGTGAAGAAGTCACGCGACCACAGCGAGACCGACATCCCGGAATACAGGCTCGTTGAACAGGCCATCGGCGCCTCAGGCAAGCCGCGTCCTCAGCCCGTGTGGAAAATCGCCTACGCCGGCGCGGTCGGCGGTCAGATGATGACAGGGATTCCGGCCGTGGAGCGGCTGCGCGACAAGATCCCCGCACTGAAGATCTGGCCGTTCGAGATCCCGCTTGGAAAACTGGACGCCGCCGCTCTCGAGGATGTGCGCGTGGTGGTCGCCGAGATCAGCCCTCTGTCGCACACGACGCCGAAGGCCGCCTCCGAAACCCGGAACGAGACGGAGGTCCGGTCTCTCAGCGAATGGCTGGCCGAACGGGATGCGAGCGGAAAGCTTGCCGGCCTGTTTGCAGCCGACGCGTCGCTCACGCTCGCCCAAAAGGCGAATGTCGAGCAGGAGGAAGGCTGGATTCTGGGGATATAGCCCGCAATGACGGGGCTTTTCGGCGTTTTCGGGGTTTACGAATCGCCGAGACGCTGCGTGATGGGGTGTCTCGCGCTCGACCGAGCGCTGAACGTGCCGTGTGCGCCGCGAACGTCTGCGGCGGATCCTGAAGGAGGAAGTCATGAACAAAACTGAGCTCACGAAGGCCGTCGCCGAAAAAACAGGTCTCACCCAGACACAGGCCACCGGTGTGGTCGACGCTGTGTTCGAGACCGTCGCAGGCAGCCTGCGCAAGGGCGAACAGGTCACCATCGCCGGCTTTGGATCGTTTGTCGCCAAGACCCGTGCAGCCCGCGAAGGCCGCAACCCGTCGACCGGGCTGACCATCGCCATTCCGGCGCGCACCTCTGCGGCGTTCAAGCCCGCCTCAGCGCTGAAGGATCTCTGAGACGTTCGGGCTGAACAGTCCGAACGATGAACAGCCGACGGGGCGCCCCTTTGGGGCGCCCCGTTTGCGTTTAAGGACCCGGTCGTTCAGTGCGCCGCCTCAGGAGAAGCCCTCAGCACGCCGCGCGCCGCATAAATCTCCACCGCGACGGTCTGAGCGAGCCCCGCGATCACAGACGCCACGGAAACGCCCAGAAAAACGCCCCAGACCCCCATCTCCTGCGGGAATGTCAGCCACCAGGCCAGGGGAAGCATGAGGAAGATGTAGGCGCCGACATGGATCGACGTCGGGATCCATACTGCCCCCTGCGCCCTGAGCGCCATAGCCGCCACCGCCTGCAGTCCGTCAAACACCGTGATCAGGGATCCTGCCGCCAGCATGGCCGCCAGCAGCGTAACCAGATGAGCGCCCGGCGCCCCCGGCTGATCGGCGTTGAGCCAGATGACGGCGATCAGATCGCGCAACAGGAACAGGACCAGAGCAAGAACCGCTCCGACCAGAATCGAGGCGGCGACCCCGAGGCGGGACGCATTCTGAACACCGGCTCGATCGCCCCGCCCGGCGCTCTCCGCCACGCGGACGCTCGTGGCGGTTCCAAGTCCGAGATAAAACATGAAGATCACCCCGACCATCTGAATGGTCAGACCGTAAACCGTGCCCGCATCGCGGCTCACCAGAGTGGCGATAGCGAAGGTCAGATTGAAGCTTCCCCACTCCGCGACGTTGGAAAGACCAGTCCCGATGCCCACCGTGTTCTGACGGCGGAACTCTCCCGCCGGAGCGGGAGGCGAGCGCCGGAGGGCCGGGGTAAAGCGCAAGACAGCGACCAGCAGGAGAAGAGCCATCACGATCCGGGAGCCGGTCGTCGCCCACGCCACGCCGTCAGCGCCGTGATCGGGCACCAGAATGAGACCGAAGACCAGATTGATGACCACCGCGAGCATCGAAATGACGGTGACCAGATTGGGCCGTCTCAGCGCCTCGAGATAAGACGAGGCGCACATGCCGACCATGTGGGCGACAAACCCGTAGGCGAGAATCCTCGTACACGCCTCCGTCCCGGCGGCAAGCTCGGGATCAAAGCCCAGAAGCCCGAGAAGGGGACGCGCGACAGCCAGGCAGGCTAAAGTCCCGAGGATGCCATAAAGAACGGCGACAACCATGCCTCTTCGGAAAATCCGGCCGGTCTCCTCCGCCTGCCCCGCCCCGCTGAGATTGGCGGTGAGGACCTGAACCCCGATCATCAGCCCGATGCCGAAACCCGTGATGACCCCGATCGGCAGCCAGCCGTTGAGGACGAAGGGCAGCTCGCCAGGAGCGTAGCGCGCCAGCAGGACCGCGTCCGTGAGCGACATCAGCATAAAGCTCGCCCGGGACAACGCCACCGGCCCGGCCAGGCGCACGAGATCAAGGATCTCCCTGGGACGAGCCCATACAGGCATGCTGAACGCTGTCATCTCGCCTCCCCTCGGTCGCCCCGAAAACGGCGAGACCCGCCGTCAGCGGGTCATCCGACCGCCTCGTCGCGCCGCCAGCTTCTCGGCGATCAGGAACGCCAGTTCAAGGGCCTGCTCGTTATTGAGCCGGGGATCGCAGTGCGTGTGGTAACGGTCTGACAGATCCTCCGCCCGGATCTGTTCAGCGCCGCCCGTGCACTCCGTGACGTTCTGGCCCGTCATCTCGAGATGAACGCCGCCAGGATGCGCGCCTTCAGCCTCGAGCACATCGATAAAGGTTGCGACCTCATGGAGGATCCTCTCGAAGGGACGCGTCTTGTAGCCGTTCGTCGCCTTCTCGACATTGCCGTGCATCGGATCGGACGACCAGACGACCGTCCGTCCCTCAGCCTGCACCCGCCGCACGAGCCGCGGGAGACCGTCTGCGACTTTCTCCGACCCGAAACGGGCGATCAGGGTCAGGCGCCCCGGCGCATCCTGCGGATTGAGAATGTCGATAAGACGGATCAGATCGTCAGGATCCATCGAAGGGCCGCATTTAAGACCGATCGGATTTCCCACCCCGCGACAGAATTCCACATGAGCGTGATCACGCTGCCGGGTGCGGTCGCCGATCCAGATCATATGCGCAGACGTGTCGTAATACTCGCCCGGACGGGTGGAATCCTCACGCGTCAAAGCCTGCTCATAGCCGAGCAGGAGCGCCTCGTGGGAGGTGTAGAACTCTGTCTGTTCAAGAGCCGGCGTTGTCTCCGGCGTGATGCCGCAGGACGCCATGAACTGCATGGATTCGGTAATACGCGCAGCGAGCGCCCGGTAACGCTCTCCCGACGGCGAGCGATCGACAAACCCCTGCATCCAGCGATTGACGTTCTCAAGACTTGCATAACCGCCCTGAGCAAAGGCGCGCAGAAGATTGAGCGTCGAGGCCGACTGCGCATACGCCTTCATCAGCCGCTCAGGATCCGGCGTCCTGGCTTCGGGCGTGAACTCCATCCCGTTGATGTTATCGCCCCGATAGGACGGAAGTTCGACCCCGTCGATCGCCTCGACCGGCGAGGAGCGGGGTTTGGCGAACTGTCCGGCGATCCGCCCGACCTTCACCACCGGCTTGCCGCCGGCGAAGGTGAGAGCGACCGCCATCTGCAGGATCAGTCTGAACGTGTCGCGGATGTTGTTTGGATGAAACTCCTTGAAACTCTCCGCACAGTCTCCGCCCTGAAGAAGAAAGGCTCGCCCGGCGGCGACCTCCGCCAGGCGCAGTCTCAGGCGACGCGCCTCGCCTGCGAAGACGAGAGGCGGATACCCGGCCAGCTGCGCTTCGACCGACGCGAGATGCGCCGGATCGGGATAATCGGCCGGAATATGAAGGGCCGGCCTCGATCTCCACGAGGACGGCGACCACGGAGAAGCGCTGTCAAACCCGGCCATGTCGTCCTCTCCTGCACGCCTGTTCCAGCGCGTCTGATCCCGAAACGTCTGCGCCGCGGCTCATATGAGCCTCTCGGCGATCTGTACGGCGTTGAGCGCCGCGCCCTTCAGAAGCTGGTCGCCCGAAATGAACAGGGCGAGCGAGCGGCCGGTGGGATCGGAGAGATCCTCCCGGATGCGCCCGACAAGAACCTCGTTCCGCCCTGAGCACTCCACAGGCATCGGGAAGTGGTTCCGGGCCCGATCATCGACCAGCCTGAGACCGGGCGCCCCCGAAAGGAGCTCACGGGCAGCCTCGACAGCGAGCGGACGCTCGAACTCGACGGTCACCGACATCGCATGCGCGCGGAGCACCGGAACGCGGATGCAGGTCACCCCGACGCGCAGCTCGGGAAGACGCATGATCTTCCTCATCTCCGCAATCACCTTCATCTCCTCGCCATTATACCCCTCCGGACCAATGGCGGTGTTGTGACTGAAGAGATTGAAGGCGTAAGGGTGCGGCAGAACCTTTGGCTCATAGGTCTCACCGGCCAGATAAGCGCGCGTCGAGACTTCGAGCTCTTCCATGGCCGCCGCCCCGGCGCCGGACGCCGCCTGATAGGTTGAGGCGATGATCCGGCGAACGCCCGCAGCCTCGTGAAGGGGCCAGAGCGCAACCGCCATGATCGCCGCCACGCAGTTGGGATTGGCGTAGAGCCTCTGACCCGCAGTGATCAGATCGCCGTTCACCTCAGGCACCACCAGCGGAACGGATGGATCCATCCGGAACGCCGAAGAGTTGTCGATGACCACCGCCCCTGAGCGCAGGGCGATCTCGCCATAGGTTTTTGAAATGTCCGCCTCGGATGCGAAAAGGGCGACATCGACCCCTTCAAAGGCGCGCTCGCTCAGCGCCTCCAGCTCGATCTCGCCGTCCCGGAACGGCAGACGACGACCTACCGAACGCTCCGATGCGAAGGCCCTCAGCCGGCCGGTCAGAAACGAGCTGGTTTCAAGACATTTGAGCATTTCCGCGCCAACAGCGCCGGTGGCCCCGACAATGGCCACGGTTCGAGGCCTGCCCCCGGAGAGAGCGGCGGACAAACTGGCGTCAATCGGTCGGGCGTCGGTCACGTTTTCGTCTCCTCTGGTCGGCGGAGACGGAGCTTGCTGTCGCCAGCCCCGTCCGTTGCCGGCGGGGCTTTGGGTGGCTCTCTAGCCGGCTCTCGCAGGCGTCCAGGCCATCCGCCCCCCGGGCGTAATGGTTTTCCACGTAAACTTGGAAAAGGTCCTGAACATGACAGCGGATCTACCCGGACGCGGGGGAAAGGTCAACTATTGCGCCCCGACAGTGATTTTTGGGATTTCCGGAGAAGATCCTGCCTTCGCACCTCGACCGCCGCATCTTTTCACCCTCGCACGAGGATCGTCATGGGGCCCCTCAGCGCTCAACCGCCATCACGTGTGAAGGAACGCGCCCGCACGAGTTCGGCCTCTTTTGCGCACGCCAGAGGGTCAGGCCTCGGACCGGAGAGCTCGGCTGCGTCCAGCTCGGCTTTCGCTTTCGCCATCATGTCGCGGAACTCGCCCGAAGTCTGAAGGGCGGCGAAAACCGCCGAAGCATTGGTCCACCCGGCTTCAACAGCGCTGGCGTTGTGGACCCCGCAAACCAGACGGCTCTCGCCATAGGCCCGCGCACGAGCCATCACGCCGGTAGAGCGCTCAGGCGCGAGCTGAGCAAGGATCAGCCCCTGAATCCAGCCCAGAGAGGCGTGCCCGGAGGGATAATCATAACTGCGATCAAGTCCCGCGCTCCGCGATATGCAGATCCGCGCCTCGGTCTCCAGATAGGGACGCGGACGCTTATAGACCTCCTTCGCAGTCACCGCCGCCGCTCCGGAATCGATCGCCGCCCGGGTGAGAACCGCCGAGAGTACAGGCGCCGACTGCGGCGTGAGCGACACGCCCAGCGAACAGGCGTAATTACCCAGCACATCCGCCGGACGATAGCTGTCGTCGGAGGCCGCCATCGCCCAACGCGGCGTGTCAACCAGAGAGCGGGTGGCCTCGAACGTGTCCCTGTCCGCCGCGTCCCGCGCCCCGCCCCTGGTCGGTGCGGGAGGAATGATGGCGCTGGCGTCCGGGGTGGTGGCGGGAGTGAGGAACCCTCTGAGCGAAACGGCGGCGCCTTCGACGGGAGCGGCGGCCGGATCGCGTGCGGGTGCAGGCGAAATCTCACAGGCGGCCGCCAGAAGTAAGAAGGACATCAATGACAGTCTGAAGAGCATCATGATCTGAACGTCCTTTTCCAAGCTCGGCAGCATCCTCGAAGCGCAACGGCGAAGACCTGTGGATGCGGCCTCAGCAACAGGAGCGCGACCCGTCAATACTCAAACAGCCTTGCATCGCGCTCCGCCCGGGCCCTGGCCGCGGTCAGAATGAATTCTGCAAGCGCCTTTTTGGAGGACCGGGACTTAAGGGTCGCAGAAGGATCCAGATGATGACGCTCGATAATCAGACGGAGTTCAACCGGGCTGAACCCGTCAAGGCGGGCGGCAAAGTCCGCGGGCGCTGATTTTCGATAATCGATCAGCGGATGGAAGCTTCCGACACGATCCTCCGCGCGCCGCTTCTGAACATGGTCTTCCGCGAACCGGGATAAAGACGCCTCAAGCCGGGCTGCGAACGCGGCGTTCGTCCCGGCTTCGTCTTCGATCACTTTGAACAGCGAGGACAGCGTCCGGTCCATCATATGAGCCCCACTCTCTCCCGGAACTCCGCCGCGAGCCGTCGGATCACGGGAGCCGCGCCGGCGTATTTGCGGTCGATCGAACGCTTGACATCCGACCACTCGGCGGCGCGCGCGATATGCTCGGTTTGGGGGATGACGGTTTCAAAAACGTTGAACTGATCCTTGAGGAGCGCCGCCTCGCTGACATGGAGGGAGCTGGCCGCCTCAAACTTGGTGATGAGCGTCCAGATACGGTCCTCGGTAAATCGTCGCTGCTCCATCGCGCGGATGGCCCGCTTGCGAAACGCGAAGATGCCGAGACGAGACACATAATCGGGGATCGTCGGAATAACGATAAACTCGGACAGTCCGATCGCCGCCTCCGCGAACATGGACATGCCGGGGGGACAGTCGAAGAGGACCAGATCGTAACTGTCCGCCACGCTCTCGATCGCTGAATGGGTCAGGCGCGAAAAACGCTGGGCGAGCTGCTGCATGTCAAAGCCCTGCCGGATCCACTTCTCCATGGCGTGGCGCTCGATATTACGGAACTCCGGCGTCGAGATGAGAAGATCCAGCGTCAGCTCGCCGGCGATATCGCTCACCCCGGGGGCGATAAACTCCCTGAAGAAGCGGGGTTCTCCGCCGTAAACATACTGATCGAAATAGTCATCGATCGTCCGTCGCCCGTTTCTGAGCTCGATCCACCGGTCCTGGCCGGCGAGCATCATTGAAACGTTCGACTGCGGATCAAGATCGATCACCAGCACGCGCAGACCGCCTTCGGCGGCCAGCGTCTCGGCCAGGCAGGCGACAGTGGTCGACTTGCCCACTCCACCCTTCATATTCACGACGGAAACCGTGCGTGGCGACACTGACGCGCTCCGTTCACCCTCCCGACCCGCCAACCGGCGGATCCGCGATCGACACGTTCCCCGGTTCGTCCCGGAGGTCAAGGAGCAACCTCTGCGGACTGCGCTCGCTCCCCCGGGGTTTAAACGCCGAAAACCGGTCCGTGCAGCCGAAATGCCCGCGGGTTTGCTTGCCTAAGACGGCGCCTGTCGGTGTATAGTGACCTCGCGTCCGCAAAGCCCGGACGCACGCCCGTCAGAGGCGGATCGAGGGAGACAGACATGGCTAGCGAATCAGGTTCGGCCGAACAGGCCGCCATCCCCCCGGGGTTTCCGGTGATGTCGATCGCAGAAGCCCACCGGCTCATGGGATCAGCCAATCCTCTCTTCGAGATTGGCGAGGGCGTGGTGAACGGCGTGCCGATGCGGATCTGGAAAAACGCGCCGCCCTCGCTGCGGGAAATCTTCGCGGTCGGCGATGCGCACCCACAGAAGACCTACATGGTCTATGAAGGCGAACGCGTGACCTTTGACGCCCACAAACGGGCGACCCTACAGCTGGCGGCGCGCCTGACGGCGGAAGGCGTAAAGAAGGGCGACCGCGTCGCCGTCATCATGCGAAACGTTCCGGAATGGTCGGTCTCGTTCTGGGCGGCGGTGCTGATCGGAGCGATCGTGACCCCGCTGAACGCCTGGTGGACCGGCCCTGAGCTCGAATACGGCCTCCAGGATTCCGGCGCTCGCATCGTGATCGCCGACGCGGAGCGCTGGGAGCGGATCCGGGAACATCTGGACGCCTGCCCGGAAGTGACGCGCGTATTTGTATGCCGCTCAACGGAGGATATCGCTGACCCCCGCACCGCCAGACTGGAAGATGTCATCGGGCCGAGCTCGGAGTGGGGAGGAATTTCGCCTCCCGCCGCCCCGACAACGCCTCTGGCCCCGGATGACGATGTCACCATCTTCTACACATCCGGCACCACCGGGCGCCCCAAAGGCGCAATCATCAGTCACCGCAACATCATCTCCAACTTCATAAACTCCTCCTCGGCCCAGGTCCGGGCCTTCCTTCGTCGTGGAGAAACCCCGCCGGCCCCCGATCCGAACGCGCCGCAGAAAGTGTTTCTGGTCTCGGTTCCGCTTTTCCACGCGACAGGATGCTTCGCCATCCTCGTCCCGGGGATGATCCAGGGCTTCAAGCTGGTCTTCCAGCGTCGCTGGGATCCAGACCAGGCTCTCAGCCTGATGGAACGCGAGAAGGTCACTCATTTCGGCGGCGTGCCGACCATCGCCTGGCAGGTGATCGAACATCCGCGCTTTCATGAATTCGATCTCTCGAGCGTTGAGACCGTCTCCTATGGCGGGGCGCCGTCGGCCCCGGAGCTGGTGCGACGTATCCGTGAATGCTTCCCGAAGGCCTCTCCTGGCCAGGGGTGGGGCATGACCGAGACCAGCGCGACCGCGATCTCCAATTTCGCTGAGGACTATGTCCTTCGCCCCTCCAGCTGCGGGGTTCCCGCGGCGACCGGCGAGGTCAGGATCGCGGATCCCTCAGGACGGGCGCTGGAGCCCGGAGAGGTCGGAGAGCTCTGGTACCGGGGACCGATCGTTGTCCGCGGATACTGGAACAAGCCCGGCCCGACCGCAGAGACCTTCACCGAAGGCTGGGTGAAGACCGGAGATCTGGCCAAAACGGACGAGGACGGTTTCGTCTATATCGTCGACCGCGCCAAAGACATGCTGATCCGGGGGGGCGAGAACATCTACTGCGTCGAGGTCGAAAACGCCCTTTATGAGCATCCGGCCATCATGGACGCGGCTGTGATTGGTCTGCCGCACAAGACCCTCGGAGAGGAGCCTGCAGCGGTCGTTCACCTCAAACCGGGCCGCGTCGCCGACGAGGCGGAGCTTCGTCAGTGGGTCGCTCAGAGGCTCGCAGCATTCAAGGTGCCGGTCCGCATCGCCTTCCTGCCCGAGACCCTGCCCCGCAACGCCAACGGCAAGATCATGAAGCGGGACCTGAAACAGGTTTTCGAGGCCTGACCAGGAGATCTCCGGCGCCGTATACGGTGCCGGACGTCCCGCTCACGGGGGAAGGATGGTCGGAGGACCGCCCGGCTCGGCGGGGGGGCCGAAATAGACGATGCCGAGCTCCTCCCGCTCAAGGCGAACCCTCTCAGCCTCCGCCTCGATAGCCAGACGCCGCTCGCGACGCTCATTCATCGTTCCCACAAGGTCCTTGTATTCCTTGGACTCGGTGAAGTTCGGAATGAACCAGACCAGCCCAGCCACGGCGAGACCGGCGATCACGATCAGAAAATCGAAGTACTTCCACGTGTGATGCATCGGATCATCATACAGCTGAAGCGGCTTTTGGGGGAGACCATTTATCCTTCATCGTCACCAGCTCCTCGGCAATCGAGGGGTGCAGGGCGCAGGTCCGGTCGAAATCCGCCTTGCTCGCCCCCATTTTGACCGCGATCGCCACGGCCTGGATGATTTCGGGCGCATCCGGACCAACGATGTGAACCCCGAGCACTCGGTCGTCATGCTGACGAACGACGATCTTCATCAGGACGCGTTCCTCATCCCCCGTCAGCATGTCCTTCATGGGACGAAAGCGGGTCTTGTAGATATCAATCTCGCCGTGAAGCCTGCGAGCCTCCTCCTCCGACAAACCCACCACGCCCACGGGCGGCTGAGCGAACACGGCGTGAGGTATAAGCTCGTGGTCAAAGACGGTCGGACGGTTCATGAACTCGCTCCACGCAAAGGCCTGTCCTTCGCGGATGGCGACCGGGGTCAGATTGACCCGGTTGGTGACGTCCCCGACGGCGAACACGCTCTCCACATTGGTGCGGGAGTAGGCATCCACGACAACCGCCCCGTGCCGGTCCAGAGCGACGCCAGCGGTCTCGAGACCGAGACCGTGGGTGTAGGGCTCTCGTCCGGCCGCCATCAGCACCTGGTCGCAGACCAGAACGCGACCGTCGGTGAGATGGGCCAGCCGCTCATCGTCGCGACGTTCGATGCGGTCAGCAAAAACCCCCGTGAGCACACGAACGCCCTTTCGTGCGAGCTCATCGTGAACGTGAGCCCGCACATCCTCGTCAAATCCCCTGAGCACGCGCTCGCTGCGGCACACCAGAGTGGTCTCAACCCCGAACCCGCTCATGATGCCAGCGAACTCAACGCCGATGTAGCCGCCCCCGAAAATGACCAGTCTTTCGGGCAGGGGATGAAGATGAAACATCTCATCGGAGGTCAGGACATGTTCGCGCCCGCCCACCCCGTCCGGCCAGGACGGGCGTCCTCCGGCAGCGATCAGGATACGACGAGCCGAAAAGGTTCGTCCCGACTGCACAAGCCTGACCTGGTTAGGCCCCTCAAGAACCGCGCGCTCCTCAAACAGCTCGGCGCCTGACTGACGAAGATTGCGCGCGTAAATGCCCGACAGGCGGTCGATCTCCTGATGCATCGCTGTCAGAAACGACCGGTGATCATAATGCGCAGGTCCGACCCTCCAGCCATAGGCGCCGAGATGGTCGATCGAGCGTCCGAACTCGCTGGCGTAGACCATGTACTTCTTGGGGATGCACCCGCGCACCACGCAGGTCCCGCCCGCCCGGCTCTCCTCAGCGACCGCGACCCGGGCGCCCGTCGATGCCGCGAGCCGCGAGGCTCTGACGCCTCCTGATCCGGCGCCGATTGTGAAAAGATCGAAATCGAAGGTCATGCCGCCTCCCGAACGTCCGACCCCCGCGAGCTTGAGAGGACCGGATCAAGATGACGGGCGGACGCCGCAAGGCGCCCGCCCGATCTGTCTTATCGACTGTATCGACCGACGTCAGTCGGTCGCAGACGGTTACTGCGTCGCCAGCGGCCAGGCGGCGCTGACCCCGGTCGCCGGCTGCCCGGCCGTGTCGCGGGCGAACGTGTAGAGAGGCTTGCCCTTATAGGCCCACATCTTGGCCCCATCATCGCGCGTCACCACGGTCCAGTCGCCGTCAGCCTTGGCGTCGGCGGCGGCGGCCAGCGGCGGCCAGGCGGTGGCGCATCCGCCATTGCAGACCGATTTGCCAGGCTCGACGTCGCGAGCGAACGTATAGAGCGGCTTTCCATCCGGAGCGATGAAGGCGCCGTCCTTCGTGGTCACGCCCGGAGGCGCGGCAAGCGCCGCCCCGGCAAGCGCAGCCAGCAAGGCGCCCGAAGCCGTTAGACCCATCCACATGCGCATGTCTGAATAACCCCTTGAAGACCGAAACCTGGCGATCAGGCTTCTGACCACGGGAAGCTATCATCCCGGCGCGGCCGGGCAAGCCCGAAGGGCGCCGTCAGAGGGACGATGCCGGGAGCGTGAACGGGCTCAGACCCGGGCCAGCGTCCGGGCGCCGGCGATCTCTCCGACGATGACAAGATCGGCGAGGCCGATAAACAGCCCGTGCTCAACGACGCCCGGAACCCGATCCAGCACAACCGCCAGCCCGTCCGGGTCGGGAATGACCCCGCACGACAGATCGAGAATATAATGCCCCCCGTCGGTGGTCAGCCGCTCGCCCTGACCTGTCAGCCGCCAGGCGCTCTGGGCCTCGGCAAGGCCCACCGACCCGATGAGGGCGTGAATGCGTCGACGGGTCAGCTCGGCGCCGAAAGGATTGATCTCGATGGGAAGCGCAAAGCGTCCGAGACGAGCCACTTCCTTTCCGGCGTCTGTAATGACGATCATCCGATCTGAGGCTTCGGCGATGATCTTCTCGCGAAGCAGGGCCGCCCCGCCTCCCTTGACCAGACGCAGCTCGGGATCGAACTCGTCAGCGCCGTCCACGGTGAGGTCGATCCGGAACGCCTCGTCCGGACTGAGGCAGACGACCCCGAGCTCCTGCGCCAGAGAGTGAGTCGCCTCAGAGGTCGGCACGCCCCTGACATCCAGTCCCGCCGCCACACGCTCCGCCAGCAGCCGCACGAAGATGGCGGCCGTCGAGCCCGTGCCAAGACCCAGGATCATTCCCGGCCTCACATGCTCCAGGGCGGCGACGGCGGCGTTACGCTTGGCGATGTCGGACATGGGACGATCCGCAGGATGCGAACGCGGAGGATTCGCGCGCTCGCCTCCTCAGACCATAAAGCCGCAGGGACGAAAAGCCCCGAGCGTCTCAGTTGGTTGACGGCTTGGGATAGACCGGGAAACGCGTGACGCCCATGGACGGCAGTCCCGGCTTGAAGGCCTGATGGCAGGTCTGGCAGATCTCCACGAGGCGATCGCCCGCAAGGCGCAGACGCTCCTGATCCCTGGCCGTGACGGCTGAGCGAACCTGTGCGGCCGTCGCCTGCATCTCAAGAGACCAGCGCCGCCAGTCGGGATTGACGATCCAGACCTCGTCATTGACGCCCTGCCCCTTCATTGTGATCAGGCTCGCAGCGGCGATGAGATTGACCGCGTTCTGGTCGATAAGCGCCCATTGCGTGTCTGTAAGCGGCGTCTCGGAGGCTGCGGGCCTCCAGACCCCATCCGCCGCAAAATCCACCAGCGCCACCATAGTCTCATTGAGACTGACGGCGAGCGGAAGCGGCAGATCGTCAGGAGATCCAAGTCCTCTGGACGGGGCCTGAAGAGCCTCGCTTCGGGCGATGGGCTTGTCGAGCGGCGCAGGTTCGCAGGCCGCCGCCAGAACCGCACACGCAAGCGCGATAGAAATGGTTCCCTGACGCATTACGCCCTCCCAAGTCGCGAGACGCCGAGGGACAAGTCTATCGTCAGACGATCTCAGCAGATCCTGATCAGGATCAAGAGACGGACGACCTACTTTTTCGAGGTGGTCGAGGACGGTCCGCCAGCAGCGGCGCGAGCGCCCGCCGTCATCATCTGCATGAACTGATCGCTCACCTGGCCGCCCATGGAATGCCACTGGCGAAGATAGAAGTCCGGACTGACCAGCTCCACATTCTGCTCAATCCGCTCACGAATGGCCGCGGTGAGGGTCTCGTTGATCGGGCCCATATCAGGCAGGCCCAGAAACTGACGGGCCTCCTCGGGCGTGCAATCCACCGTGATATTCAGTTTCATGACCCATCCGCTCCCAGGGACAACCGCCTGTCATCAGACCTGAGCCGGTCCATCCGGTCAAGCGCAGGCGTCAACCCTGGATCACCTCCGGCCGCGACCGCCTTGATACGAAGGACGCCAAGACGACGGATCGGTATGGATTTGGCGGGAATTCCCCCTAGAGTGGTTAAAAGCCCCGCGGGCCGGAGATCGATCCGACCACAAAAAGGGGACAGGGAGGACGACATGCGAACTTCACATCTGACGGCTATGCTCATCTCCTGTGCGGCCGGCGTATCAGTCCTGACCTCTCCGGCCATCGCACAGAGCGGAAACCGACCCGACCTTGATGGGGTCTGGACCAATGCCTCGCTCACCACCCTCACCCGACCTCCGGGCGTCGATCGCCTGGTCCTGTCACCCAGCGAAGCCGACGCCATCGTCGCCAGGACAACCGTCGCCGGTTTCGCGCCGGAAGGGGCCGAGACGCCCGCGTTCACCGCTCCCGAGGAAGGGGCGCCGACAGCCGGGGGGCAGGACTTCGGCATCAAGGCCTATGACAATTTCTGGGTGGCGCCCGGAGACAGGCTGGCGGTCGTCAAAGGAGAGTATCGCTCCTCCTACATCGTCGATCCCCCCAACGGACAGATCCCGTTCGTGGATGCGGCGGCCATTGAAGCAAAACGCCGGAGGGGCTCTGTTCGTTACGCAACCGGCATTGGAGGCAATGAAGGTCCCGAAGCGACGAACCTCGCCGAGCGATGCCTTATCGGGTTTGGAAACACAGGCGGGCCCGGGATGCTGAGCACGCTCTACAACAACACCCATCAGATCGTTCAGACCGGCGACCACGTCATGATCCTGGTGGAAATGGTGCATGACGCCCGCATCATCCCCACCTTCGACACGGCAAAAGAAGCCCGCGAGAATCATCGCCCGTCCGCCATTCGCCCATGGCTGGGCGATTCCGTAGGCTGGTACGAAGGCGCCACGCTGGTTGTCGAGACGATGAACATCCGTCCGGAACAGGCCGACGCGAGTTCGATCGCCATCACCGAAGGCGGCCGGATCACCGAACGCTTCACGCGCGTCTCGGAGAAGGAGATCTTCTATGCCTTCACAGTCGAGGACCCGGCGCTCTACCGCCAGCCCTGGACCGCGGAGCTCAGCTTCTACGCCTCTCCCAAGCAGGTCTATGAGTACGCGTGCCATGAAGGCAACTACGCCATGCCCGGTATCCTCGCCGGCGCGCGCCTTCAGGAAAAACGGGCTGCCGAAGCGGCGCGAACGCGCTGACCGCCTGAGGAGGTTTCAGACCGCCAGAACGTCAAAGAGCTCCCTCCGGCTTCCGGCCTGACGCCCGAAGGGCCGCCTGACCGGACCGGAATGTGGCCGCCCAGCCGGCTTTTTCCGCCTGCCGTCCGCGCCCCAGAGCCAGTGCGTTTTCTGAGACGTCATCCGTGATGACAGACCCCGAGCCCACATAGGCCCCGGGCGCGATCGTCACGGGCGCGACCAGAGAGGCGTTCGACCCGACGAACGCTCCGGCGCCCACGATCGTCCGGTATTTGAAATAGCCGTCATAATTGCAGAAGATCACGCCCGCGCCGATGTTTGCGCCAGCGCCCACGTCGCCGTCTCCGAGGTAGGCGAGATGATTGGCCTTCGCACCCTCGCCCAGCCGGACATTCTTCACCTCGACGAAGTTTCCGACATGAGCATCCGCTCCGATGTCGGCGCCGGGACGAAGTCTCGCAAATGGACCAACCTGAGCCCCGGCGCCGACATGAGCGCCCTCAATGTGAGAAAAAGACCGGATATGAGCCCCCTCTCCCACGCTGACACCGGGTCCGAAGACCACGTTCGGTTCGACCGTCACCCCGGATGCGAGACGCGTATCAAAACTGAACCAGACGGTTTCCGGCGCCCGCAGCGTCGCGCCGTCAGTCATCGCTCGCTCGCGCATCCCTGTCTGGAAAACCGCCTCCGCCTTCGCAAGCTCAGCCTGAGAGTTGACCCCCAGCACATCGCTTTCCCGGCATCGGGCCGCAGACGCCCGAAGACCTCGTGAACGGGCCAGAGCCACAATGTCGGTCAGATAGTATTCGCCTTTGGCGTTGTCGTTCCGAACATCGCGCAAAAGGTCGAACATCAGCCTCGCCGGACCCGCCATGACGCCCGAATTGCAGAAGTCGATCTGCAGAGCTTCCGGAGAGGCGTCATTGGCCTCCACGATCGCCTCCAGCTCCCCGGCCTCCCCCAGAATCAGACGCCCGTATCGACCTGGATCCTCGGCCTTGAAGCCCAGCACGCACACACTGGCGCCGGAAGCGACCTCCGCAAAAGCGCTGCGTCCGGCCTCAACCGGAATGAGAGGCGTATCCGCGTAAAGAACGATGAGATCACCATCGATGTCGCCCAGAAGCGGCTCGGCGGCGCGAACCGCATCGGCGGTGCCTTTCTGCTCGTGCTGAATGCATACATTGTCAGCGCCGACGAGCCGGCCCGCGGCGGCCTGCACGTCGGATGCGTCCGGACCGGCGACCACAACCGCGCGCCGGCATCCAAGCGCCTGGGAAAGGGCGACCGACCAGGCCAGCATGCTGCGCCCGCCAACCTCATGAAGGACCTTGGCGCGCGGCGATTTCATGCGGGTGCCCTTGCCCGCGGCCAGTATCACTGCGTAACGATCGGCCATGCCTTCATCCCGTCCTGAACAGGCCGGCAAACTAAGGGCAGATAACCCCTGCCCGCAATACGGAGTGATCCCCCCGCATGACCGACCTCGCCGGCGCCGCCATCGCATTCGATCTTGACGGAACTCTGGTCGACACCGCTCCGGACCTTCATCGCGCTCTCAATCACGTGCTCGTCGCGGAGGGACTGCCCGAAACGTCCCTTGTCGATGTAAGGGCGTTCGTCGGCCATGGGGCGCGCGCCCTGATTCGCCGCGCCGCCTCAGCTCATGGAAGACCCTACGAGGATACCCGCCTCGATGCGCTCACCGAAGCATTCGTCGAGGTCTACGCCTCCGACATCGCACGGTTCAGTCAGGTATTCGACGGAGTGGAAGAGACGCTTCGCTCACTGGCCGCCTCAGGAGCGCGGCTCTGCGTCTGCACCAACAAACGCACAGGTCTCTCGAACCAGCTGCTGGAGGCCGTCGGCCTGTCAGGACATTTCGCAGCCGTCATAGGGGCCGACAGCGTCCCGAAGGCCAAACCCGACGCGGGTCATCTTCTGGCGGCGATTCAGGCGATCGGGGGTGACCCCGCCCGCAGCCTCATGGTGGGCGATTCGATCTCCGACGTCGGCGCCGCCCGCAACGCAGGGGCGCCCGTGATTCTGGTGACCTTCGGCTATACAGACACCCCGGCCGAACAGCTCGGAGCCGACGCAGTGATTTCGCACTACAGTCAGCTACCCGCTCTTGTCAGGACCTGGATCAGGCGCTGACCGGACCGGGACAAGCCCGGTCCGGAGCGCATCAGCTCCCTGTGAGCCGGATGGGACCATGATATCCGACCCACCGGAAAGCTGCGGCCTCAGTTTTAGTCCTCAGCCAACCCCGCGCAGATAACTCGAGGCTCGTCCGATCTGCGCAGGCCGTTCGACCTTCCGACGGGGAGGAAGACCGTTGATCATGTTGCTTCTGACATCCGTGCGAGCCGATCTCATGGCCGGCACGAATCCCGCCTCAACCAGATTGATGTTCACGTCGAAACCGCGCTCAGACCAGTATTCTTCGATCCTGGCCTTCAGTCTGCGGGCGCCGTCCGTATCGCAGAAATCGCCGCTCATACCCTCGCTCCAAGACTATGACGGTCCACCTTGCAGGAACTGACCGCCTCTACACACGTCCCTCACACGTATCGGCGGGCTTATCTCCCCTTCCGACACACCTGCAATGTGATGGGTCAGTTGGGGCGAGACATGAAGCAAATGAGGCATTTTAGGGATCAATTATGGTGATCCTCGGCGTTCGAGCAGGCGCTCAGCCTTGACGGACCTGTATTGGCTCCCCTAAGTCACGCGCGTCTTGACGGAGCCAGCGTCGCTGGAAACCAGTCATCCCGGGCGATTAGCTCAGCGGGAGAGCACCTCGTTCACACCGAGGGGGTCGCAGGTTCAATCCCTGCATCGCCCACCATTCCTTTCCGACGCGCCGAAAAGTTAGCCAACGCCCTGAAAAGCAAGGCTAAATCAGCGGCTCTGAGCCCATCATCTCGCGCATTTTGCAGGTTTCCCGCGAACGCCAGTTTCAGGACCGTGCGTATGTGCTTGATGCGATCAGAATTTCAAAGTTTCCAGGGCGGTGCGAGGAAGGTGAGAGGGGTTCTAAGCGAGAGCTCGAAACTCCTCAGCGGCTGAGCGCTACGGGCAATCTTTTCGGCCAAAGCCAGCTTCTCTTTCGTGAGCTTTTCGATGCGTTCTTCGAGTGCATGGGCCACGACCTGCGTCGTGGCGTCGATCACGCGATCGACCGTCGGACCAGGGTCCAAGCTCCGCGTATCGGCAGGCTCCACGACCAGTCAGGCCTGAGCCGGTCCGCCTTCATGCGTGGGAACGTAAAGGCTTGATCAGCACATATGCCGCTGAAGCGGGGTCGCTTTGACAGCGCAGCGGATGCCTTTCATGTTGCGGGCGGGTGACCTCAGTCCGCGGCCTTGAGCCTTTCGGCTGTCCACCCTCCACAGGGAAGGCCCGACGGGTGATAATCATTCGCCTTGGGTTCTGTTTGGACGCTTTTCCCGGGCCAATTCCCTCAATTGAAGAAAGGGTACCCTGTAAAAACGTCGAAAGAATTCTTTTCTGTTGCTCAGGAGTCCAGTAACGACCTCGTCAGGTCTGTAACCGTGTCACCAATCTGAGCTCAGGAGCGCACCAGCTGATGTCCAATTACAATGCGAGGAAACCCTTTGCCGGATGCGTAACGAGCGCTCTGGCCCTGGCGTGCGCGCTGCAGTCATACAGCGCGGTCGCTCAGGTCGCCGCGCCGGCGGGACCGGAGCAGCAGGCGCCGGAAACCGTCGTTGTGACGGGATCGAACATCAAGGGCGCATCCGACAGCGGGGCCATCGCTGTATCGATCATCGGCCAGGAACAGCTCGAAACCCTGTCTCAGTCCTCCACGGGCGAGTTGCTGGAAAACCTCGCACAGGCCGGGACCTTTGAAATCAACGGCGCGGCCGACGGCCCCAATGACGCGCGGGGCGACATCGCGACCGTGAACCTTCGGGGCCTCGGAACAGGCAACACGCTTGTTCTTCTGAACGGCCGCAGGATCGCCGCACACGCCGTCAACCAGGACATCGGCTCGACGCCCCGTCAGGTGACCAACGTCAACGCCTTTCCCTCCGCTGGCGTCGATCGGTTTGAAGTCCTCAGAGACGGGGCCTCCGCGCTCTATGGAGCGGACGCAACCGCCGGCGTGGTGAACACCATCCTGTCGAATGATTTCGACGAAACCCGCCTGACCTTCCGCACCGCCGGGGTCGAAGGCACCGAGCACATGGAATCCAGCATCGACCTCGCCCACGGCTTCTCCTTCAATGAAGACCGTACGCGGGTCCTGATGATCGGGTCCTATTATTCACGCAACGGACTCTATTCGAGCGAGCTCGGTCCCCAGTTCAACTTCGTCGACAAGCGGGCCTTCCTGGGCTCGAGCCCCTACGCATCCGACGCGGACTTCCGCAACACCTCTGTCGCCTCGCCCTATGGCCAGTTCGTGGTCGGCAATCTGGTGAACGGGACGCAGTTCGTGGGCGTTCGACCCAGGGTCGGCACCACATCTCTGGCAAACACCATTGGCCAGTTCCACATCCAGCCCTGCAGCTTCTCCGGCACCCTGGTTCAGTTGGGATCACGCGGGCCTGACGGCTGCGTCGGTATCGACGACGGCACCCTCGATGTCGGGCTGCGCTACGACTTTGGCGCAAACCAGCCCAATAACTCTCTCAATCAGGGCATCAATGTTCAGCAGGATGGCGTTCAGGCCCTCGGCCGGCAGCTGATCTCCAAGGCCAACAGAACGAACGCCTATGTCCAGTTCGAACACGATATCAGCGACAACCTGGAGCTTTTCGGAGAGGCGCTCTTCTATCAGGCCGAGACAGCCTCCAACCGGGCGACCCAGCCGATGGATTCCGGCCTCGCCTTCCTGATCGTGCCGAAATCCAATTACTGGAACCCCTTCGGGCCCGTGGGCAGCGTCAACCGCATACCCGGTCTGTCGACAACAACGGTGCCGACCGCGGGGCTCGATGTCCTCGTCGAACAGTGGCGACCGGTCGAACTGGGCGCTCGCGGGATCTTTACCGATACGCAGACCTATCGCCTTCTGACGGGCCTGCGAGGCGAGTTTGGAAACTGGGACTGGGAGAGTGCCCTCGCGGTCAGCAGCAACGAAACCACGGATATCGAGAACAACCGCATATCCAAAACGCTGCTTCAGGCAGAACTGTCACGCTCCACCCCCGACGCCATCAATCCGTTCGGAGGCCCGAACGCCAACACCAAGGCTCAGTGGGATCGCGTTCGGATCGCCAGCACCAATTCGGGTCGTACTGAACTCGCAACATGGGATTTCCGGGCGACGACCGATGAGCTGTTCTCGACATGGGCCGGGGCTGCGGGAGCGGCCTTCGGAGCCGAATGGCGCCGCGAAACCTACCTCGAGAATCGCGATCCTCGTCTCGACGGAACAACGATTTTCTCGACCGCCAACGTCTCCGGACGCTCGGATGTGGTCGGAGTGAGCCCGACCGACGACTCGTCCGCCGACCGGGATGTCTACTCGGTCTTCGGCGAGACCCTGATCCCGCTCAACCGCGGGACGGGCACATTCGTCAATGACCTGACCCTGCAGCTCGCGGTCAGGGGCGAATACTTCAATGATCTGGAAGACGGGGCCGTCACCCCAAAGGTTGCGTTGTCCTGGTTCCCGGTGAATTTCTTCAATCTCCGGGCCGCTTACTCTGAAGGGTTCCGCGTCCCCAATCTGGTTCAGCTCAATCGGGGCGACATCAGCCGCCTGAACCTTGGTGTCGACGATTACTGGCGCTCACCGGTCACAGGAGATGCGCTCTCGGATGGCGACACCTATCTTCCCAGCATCCGCCAGGCCAATCCGAACCTGCGCAACGAGGACACCCAGACCATCGTGCTCGGGGCCATCGCCGACTTTGACCGGGTGATCGACAGCGAATGGCTGCGCGACTTCCGGATCAGCCTCGACTATTGGAGCTTCGAGCAGACAGGCGTCATCGGCGCCTTCGGCGATCAGGAAGCTCTCGCGCTTGACTTCCTTCTCCGGAAGACCGGCGGCTCCAACCCGAACGTGGTCCGGGCGGCTGTCAACGCTCAGGACCTTGCTGACTTCGCGGCATGGAACGCCACCCGTCCGACGGACCAGAGAGCCGCCGCCGGACAGATCCTGTACATCGTCGACCCCTACATCAACCTGGACAGACAGGAAGCCGACGGCTTTGACCTCGGGGTCGCCCTGGGTCTCGACTTCGATGGCCTGGGACGCTTCGATTTCGATTTCGAAGCCACTTATCTGCAGACGCTGGACCTGGTCCGCAACGACCTGCTCACCTCGCTTGCGGCCGATCCCAATTTCTCGGGCGCTTTCGAGACCATTGCTCCGGATCGCATCCGGGTGAACGGCAATCCGGAGTGGCGGGGTCTCGCAAGCGTGACATGGCGGAAGGGATCGTTCGGAGCGGGATTGTCGCTCCGTTACATCTCTGACTTCCTCGACACCTCTGCGAGCGTCGATGTGAACGCCGACGGCGTCCAGGATCTCTTCCCCGTAGAAGAGGCCTTCCGTCTCAACGGCTATCTCGACTTCCGCCCTGGCGGACGTGACGGACCGGTGCGCGTTCGGGTCGGAGCGAATAACCTGCTCGATGAAGCGCCCCCGCTTGTCGACGATTCGCTCGGGTATTCGCCGGACTACCATTGGCTCAAGGGCAGGGAGTTCTATGTCCAGGTCCGCACTGACTTCTAGTCGCGGCGCAGGTCTGCGGCGAGGGCTGATCGCCCTCGCCGCCAGCCTGTCCGCTCTGACCGGACCCCAGGCGTTCGCCCAGAGCTCCCGGGAGATTTTTTCTCCTCAGAACGAGATCGCTCTCGTGATGAAGGTCGAGGCCGCCCTCGCAAGAGCCCAGGCCTCTGAAGGCGTGATCCCGGCCGAGGCCGCCCGGGAGATCACCGCCAGATCTGATCCGTCTTTCGCGCCCCTTGCCGATGTCGAGGCGGCGCGTCGCACCACGGGGCACCGGATGGTGGCCCTCCTGCAGGTATGGCGTAGCCGGCTGTCTGAGAACGCCGCAAGCCACCTGCACTTCGGAGCCACGACGGTCGATATCTACGACACAGTCCTCACCCTTCAGCTCATCGAGGCCGTTGACTCAATTCTTGAGGATCTGGAAGCGCTTGAAGCCTCGCTCGTCGAGCTGGCTGTCCGCCATCGCGCCACCCCCGTGGTGGGACGCACTCTGGGACGCCATGCGCTGCCCCTGACCTATGGCAAGCGGGTCTCTGTCTGGGTCGGAGAGCTTGGTCGTCATCGGGAGCGTCTTTGCGAAACGCGCGCACGACTGTCGCGATCATCCATCATGAAGGGAGCCGTCGGCAGCTATGCGGGCCTTGGCCAGCGGGCGGTCGAAGTCGAGGACCGGTTTGGCGCCGAGCTGGGACTGCCTGCGCCGTTTGAAGACGACTGGCATGCCTCGAGGGACGTTTACGCGGAAACCGCCCTCTCAGTCTCCCTCCTGTCCCGGACCCTGGGCCGCTATGGTCAGGACATCTTCCTCATGCAGATGGACGACATCGCCGAGGCCGCCGAGACCCGCCCTCAGGGATCGGTCGGGTCGAGCTCCATGCCTCACAAGGTCAATCCGGAACTGTCGGAAAGCCTCATTCATGCCTCCCGCGTTCTCCCGAGACAGGCGGAGGTTATTCTCGACGACGTCGTCAACGTCTTCGAACGGGACAATGTCTCACGACCGAATGCAGCCATGGGCGATCTCATGATCGGGGCGGAGGCCATGATCCTGGACGCCGCCGCTCTCACGGCAGCGCTGGCGGTCGATGCGGCGGCCATGCGCCGGAACCTGGATCGAACCGGCGGATTGATTTCCGCGCAGGCCGTCACTCAGGCGCTTCTCGCTCGCCTGTCGCAGGAACAGGCCGAGGAGGCTGTGCGTCGCGCTGTCGCCAGAGTGCAGACGGAGACATCCTTCGAGAAAGCCCTGCTGGCGGAACCTGAGATCGCGCGCATCCTGTCGCCTGCTGAGATCCACCGCCTGCTCGATCCCACCCGGGGGCTCGAGACCGCGGCCCGGCAGGTCGACCGGGTCGTCGCCGCCTCCCGGGCGCGGGCGGGTCAGACGTGCCCGACACCGAACTGACTGCCTCGTCCTCTCGTCATCGCCCCATGTCCGGAGACCTTTTCCCCTTGAGAACTCTGATCCTGGCGGCTCTGATGCTCGCCTCAGCCTGCGCGACTGCAGCGCCTGCCCCAGACCGCTCCCCGCTGGCGGACATTCCCGAAGCGCGTCGGACGATGATCTCGACGCCGGTCCACACCAATGTTCCCATCTGGTATGTCCGGCCTCAGGGGACCCCTGCAGACGCCCGGGTCGTGTTTGTCATGCATGGGGTCCAGCGCGACGCCGATCGATATCTCAGAGAGTGGTCGGATCTTGCCCGCAGATATGGCTTCGTTGTCATCGTCCCGGAGTTCACAAAGGCCGCCTTCCCGGGTGCGGACGCATATAATCTGGGCGACACGCATACGAACGCCGGACAGGAAAAACCGCGCTCGGCCTGGAGCTATGCGGTTATCGAGGCGGCCTTTGAGGCGATCCGGTCGGCCGAAGGTCTCACAGCAGACGGCTACGTCCTTTACGGTCATTCCGCGGGCGCTCAGTTTGTCCACCGCTTCGTTCTTCTTGGCGAAGGACCCCGCATGCAGCAGGCCATCGCAGCCAATGCCGGTTGGTATGCCTTCCCTGACCGCAGGGTTGATTGGCCCTACGGCCTCAGAAACGCTCCGGCAGGCGCCGATCCGCTGTCGGCCCTGAAAGCCCCCCTGACAGTCCTCCTCGGAGACGCCGACACGGATCCCGATCACAGCAGCCTCAGACGAACCCCCGAAGCCAATGAACAGGGCCCTCATCGCTTCGCGCGCGGCCAGGCCTTTTACGCATCGGCGCGCACCCTGGCGTCTGATACGTCGGCCCCTCTGGCCTGGCGGTGTGCGCTGGCCCCGGGGCTCGGTCACGACAACGGCGTCGCTGCAAAGTTCGCCGTCACCCTCATCACATCGCAAACGAGCCTTCCTGAGGCCGGTTCGCCCTGCAGGACCATCGCGCCGGTGAACTGAAGCGCGCCCCGAGGCAAGAGGAAGCCGGCCCGCAAGGCCGCCGGCGAGCGATCTGGCGACCTTGTGATGCCCGCTATTTCCCTAGGGACACGCTTTCCCGTGGACAGAACGCCTAACTTTTAGGAAAGCTTGAGGGGAACGACCAGAAACGACCAAGAAACGATAACGATAACGAGTGGAGGACGCGGCTCATGGGGGTGTTTACACCTGGCAAGATCACCACGATGGAGGAGGCGCGAAAGCACCGAACCTATGCTCTCGTCATCCTGATGCTGGTCTACGCGTTCAACTTCATCGACCGGCGCATCCTCACCATTCTTCAGACCCCGATCAAGGAGGAGTTCAACCTCAATGACGGGCAGCTTGGACTGCTGACGGGCTTTCTGTTCGCGCTGGTCTACACGGGCTTCGGGATCCCGGTTGCGCGGATCGCCGACAGCACCAGCCGCAAAGGAGTGATCGTCGTCTCCCTCACCATCTGGAGCGCCTTCACCGCCATCTCGGGCCTCGTCACCAGCTATTTCCAGCTGGCGCTCGCCCGCATGGGGGTCGGGGTTGGGGAAGCAGGCGGCAGCCCGCCTGCCCACGCTATCGTGTCGGATCTCTATGAGCCGGAGAAACGCGCCCGGGCGCTCGCCATCTATTCATCCGGCCTCTATCTGGGGACCCTCCTGGGCAATGTCGGCGGCGGCTGGCTCTCGGAGGCCTTCGACTGGCGCACCGCCTTCATGGTCGTCGGTATTCCAGGAGTAGCCCTCGCAATTCTCATGCAGATGACCGTCAAGGAGCCGGTGAGGGGTCTTTCCGGGCTCAAGCCGTCGACCGAGAAGATCACCTTCATGCAGTCCTTCCGGCATCTCTGGAGCCTGAAGTCGTTCAGGTTCTATTCGATCGCCACCGGCGTCGGAACCTTCGTGACCTATGGGGTCGGCGACTGGATGGTGCCCTTCATGGAGCGCTCTCACGGCATGAGCCGGACCGAGATCGGCTTCACCTATGGCATGGTCGCCGGCATCGCCGGTGCGATCGGGACCATCGGCGGCGGCATCTTCGCTGACTGGCTGGGCAAGCGAGATAAACGCTGGCAGCTCTGGATTCCGATGTGGGGCAAGTTCATCGGCGGTCCGATCTTTATCCTCGGACTGATGTCTCACGATCCCTACATCGCCCTGACCTGCTACGGGATCGGTCTGACGCTCGCCGCCGCCTATCTCGGGCCCTCGCTTGCGGTCACCCACTCTCTTGTCCCGCCGGGCATGAGAGCCATGTCCTCAGCCGTCCTCTTCCTCATCCTCAACATGATCGGTCTTGGACTGGGGCCGTTGCTGGTCGGCATGGCGAGCGACTTCTTCAACGACGCCGCAGCCTGCAATATGGCCGATCAGGCGGTCCAGGCGGCGCGGTCGTGCGCACGCACGGAGAACCTGTACGCCGCGCTCAAGGAAGCCGGAATGGTGACAGCCAAGACGCTTAATTCTGTGGACCTGACTGCCGCTTACGCCAGCGGGTTCCAGACCGGCGACATGGCGCAGCAAGCAGGCCTCCACGGCCGGCTCGCCTTCTCCTTCCGGGAAGCCTTCCCGGGTATCGCCGACATCGGCGTTGGCCGGGATGCGCTTCGCTGGGCGATGATCGCCTGTGTGGTGATCACCTATCCTCTGTCGATCCTCTGGCACCTGGGCGCCCAGGCTCTGCCCAAGCCGACAAAGCCTGAAGCCGAAGCAGCCTGATCCTCACCAGGATCCTGAAACAACGAGGCCGCCCGGGACCTCCCGGGCGGCCTTTTTGCTGAACGTCGAAC
This sequence comes from uncultured Alphaproteobacteria bacterium, assembly GCA_903831255.1. GTDB lineage: Bacteria > Pseudomonadota > Alphaproteobacteria > Caulobacterales > Hyphomonadaceae > UBA7672. Next base: position 75,447 of record CAIKWZ010000009.1, on the reverse strand, counting down.
CGATAGGCTTCAGGGCGTGATGCGAGGTCGACGCGGCCCCATAGGCCTCTCAGTCGATAATGGCCGCATACACCAGTTGCTGCAGCTGAGGCCGGATCGGATAGGACGCCGAAGGCATGAGCTGGGTCATCTGAATGGCGATCAGATCCTCGGCGGGATCGATCCAGAAGAAGGTCGAAGCCATTCCTCCCCACGAATAAGTGCCTTCCGACCCCGGCTGTGTGGTGGCCGTCACGTCCGTCGTCACTGCCCATCCCAGACCAAAACCCGACCCGTCCATGCGGGTCTCGGAAAACGTCTTATCGCCCATCTGGGCGATGGTCTGGTTCCCCGGAAGATGGTTGCGGGTCATGAACTCAACCGTCTTCGGCGAGAGCAGGCGGACCCCGTTCAGCTCGCCGCCCTGGATCAGCATCAGACAGAACTTGAAGTAGTCCCCGATGGTCGAGACGAGACCTCCCCCTCCGGAGAGCACGTTGGGCGGCCGGGAGTAAGCGCTGGCCCGGCCTCCAGGATCGCTCTGGATGATCTTCCCCGTCTCCGGATTGCGCCAATAACACGCCATCAGTCGATCGATCCGCTCATCCGAAATGTGAAAACCGGTATCCGTCATACCGAGTGGCTTGAAGATCCGATCCCGGAAGAACGCCTCAAGCGTCATCCCGGAAGCGACCTCGACAACCCTTCCGAGGACGTCTGTCGCATTGGAATAGTTCCACGCCTCGCCTGGCGAAAAGACGAGAGGCGCGCTCGCCAGCCCTTCGCAGAAGGACTTGAGATCGCCCTTCCAGCCACCGTATTCGAGACCGCGTTGACGATAGAGCGCATCGACCGGGTGCTGCTGCAGGAAAGCGTAGGTCAGCCCCGAGGTATGCAGAAACAGGTCACGAACGGTCATCGCCCGATCCGGTCGGCGGAGCCTCGGAGCATCAGGACTTCCGCCATCCCAGACCATGACGTCCCTGAACTCCGGGATGTATCGGTGGACCTCATGATCAAGACGAAGAAGCCCCTCCTCGAACAGCATCATCGCCGCCGTCGACGTGACCGGCTTGGTCATCGAATAGATGCGATAGATCGTCTGTTCGTCGATCGCCCGATCGCCCCCCATCTCCGTTGCGCCCTGGAAGGACAGATGCGCCACCGCTCCGCCCCTCGCCACAAGCGCCGCCACACAGGGCAGGCGTCCCTTGGAGAGATAGGGCTCAAAAAACGCCGGTATTCTCGCCAGCCTCTCCGCGCAGAGACCGACCTCGCCAGGATCCACTACCTCGATACCGCTCATCATCTCTCTCCGTCTGGCCGCCGCAACCGATCCGGCCGATACCCCATAGGGCAGCGGAGAGGTGCGGTCTGCAACCAAAAAAAAACCCCGGGCTCGGAAGAGCCCGGGGTTCGATCAGTCGGTTCGCAGGCCTCAGAACGACTTGCGGAAACCGATCTCGTAGGTCCTCCCGAGGGCGCTTCCGATGAACGGATCGTAGCTGTACTGCTGCTGGGTGAAGGGCGGCGCTTCATCCGTCAGATTGTCGATGGAGAAGCTGACGGTGAAGTCTTCATCCCACGGCAGCGTGTACTGGTAATAGAGGTTCGAGGTGATGAAATCGTCGATCTGACGATAGGGGCTGGTGAGAGCCTGACGATCGTCCTCGACGCCCTGGATGTAACGCAGGACATACCGCAGATTGTGGGGTCCGTTGCTGTAGTTGACGCTGGCGTTGCCGCGCCACTCCGACACGAGGTCTCCGTCACGCGAGTAGTTGGCGAAGCCAAGACCGTCGACATCCGGCGAGATCTGGGTTCCGTTCAGGCTGAAGGCAGCGATGTCATAGGTCAGGACGTTCGTCGCTGTCAGGCTTGTCGAGATCTCACCTCCCAGAGCATCGAAGCTGTAAGTGGCGTCGATATCGACACCGGACGTCTGCGCGCCGGGTCCGTTTCCGAACACGCTGCGTACGCCGCTGATGTCTGTTCCCTTGGTCACACCCTGCGTACAGCCGGCGGCCCCGACGCCCGTCTTGAAGCTGATGCGCGGAATGAGAGCCGCAGCACAGTTCACAAAGGCGGACGAAGACGCAACCACGGAGTTCACGATGGCGTTGTGGCTGACGGTCTTGATCTCATCGATGATCTTGAAGTTGAAATAATCAAGGCTGAGACGGAAACGACCGTCGAGCGGCATCCCCTCATCAAACGTGAAGATAGCGCCGAGGTTGTAGACTTCCGCCGTCTCCGGCTTGATGCCGGCGAGGGTTTCGGTCTCGACGCGGAGATAGGAGTTGCCCGCCCGGGCGATAAGCGAAAGACCCGTGGAGATGTTCCCCGGAACGATGTTCGCGGGCGGGGTGGAGTAGTTGGTGCCGAACGAACCGCGGATCGCGAGCCAGTCGAAGGGATCGTACTTGCCGGCGATCTTGTAAACGGTCGCGCCGAGCCCCGCGCGGGGGAACTCCTCGCGGCGGACGGCGAGCTGGAAGCCCAGGTTGTCGAGAACCGGGATCTGCATCTCTCCGAAGTAGGAGTACTGCTGGTTATCCGACTTCGACTGATCGTCCGAACCGAAGAAGAAGTACGGCGAATCGCCTGTCGGCGCGCAGCCCACCTGACCCGGCCTCTGTCCCGGCCACTGGCACGGGAAATCGCTCGGATCGAGATAACGGCTGGAGCTGGTCTCGCGGAACTCCGACTGACGCCACTGGGCGCCGGCGGCCCAGGCGATCTGACCGCCCGGCAGAGTGACAGGAGCCTCGCCAGTGACAAGAGCGTCAAAGGTCAGGTTGTTCGTCTGATCCTCTGACTGACGCTCGTCATAGAGCCAGCTGGCGAGTTCGGCCGGAACCTCATTGCCGGCGATGTAACGGGGGTTCGCCTGTCCGAAGGTTCCATTGCGCGCATAGCTCGAGGAGAACGGGTTGAGGTAAAGACAACCGTTCTTGCCCGCAGCGGCTGCGTTCTGAGTGCCCACTACGGCGTAGAACTCGTCGTTGGAGACGACCCCGTTGCCGTTGGCGTCGAGACCCGCCGTGTCGAACCGGTCAGCCACGAGGTCCGGCGCGTTGCAGTTGGGGCCCCCAAAGCCGTTCAGGGCTTCCTGGACCTTGTAAGCGACGATGTCCGGCAGCGTCGAATCGGTGGTCGAGACGTTGTAGGTCAGCGAGGTCTTCCAGGTATCGAGCCAGCCGCCAAAGCCGTCGCCGAACTCGCCCTCGAGAATGGCCGCGGCATTCCAGTTCTCAAGCTGGGTGGTCGGCGTGGTGCCTTCCCCCCGCGCCCAGTTGGGCGCGCCGCTCGGACCGAAGAAGATCGAAAGGAACTGTTCAGCGTAGGCGATCGCCGGCAGGGCCGCCGGGTTCACCTGAGAGGCGTTCTGGGTCAGGAACGAAGCGAAGTAGGGGTTCGCCCTCGGCACCCGATACTGGAACGCGGTTCCGGACGCCGGAGCGGGGCCCACGTTCGCCTGGTAGGACGCCACGGTTCCGATCGAATTGGCGTCCGACTTGCCGTAGGAGAGCGTCGCCGTAAACCGGGTGCTCTCGTCAAGGTCGCTGACGAACTGGCCGTAGAGGCGGACCTGATCGTTTTCCTCAACCAGATTGTAGGTGTGAGCCGCATAGTTCCACCAGCAGGCGTTAATGCCGGCGCCGCCGAAATTCGGCTGATAGAAACCGGGAACAGGGCCGCTGGAGCCCTCGCATTCCGACTGGGTGAAGTCGTTGACAACCCCAACGGCCGATCCCGTCGCCGAACGGAGCACGTAAGCGGAATAATTGTGATAGGGCGCCCAGGGCGTAGGGTTCTCGGCGTAGGTGTGCAGCGCCCAGTCGCGAGCGGTGATCGGAAGTTCGCTTCTGTGCGAAAACTCGGCGGAGAACATCAGATTGGACTGGTCGAACTGCTTTCCCCAGAGCAGACCGCCATTGTAGTCGCCGTCCGATCCGTCGACAGACTTGAACTCACCATCCACGATCAGACCGTCGAAACTGTCGCGGGTGATGAAGTTGACCACGCCTCCAGTCGCGTCGGCGCCGTAGATCACCGCGCCGCCATCCTTGAGGATTTCGGTGCGCGAGAGCGCCATCTGCGGGATCATATTGGTGTTTTCAGAGAAGCGACGCCCGTTGAAGATGGTGAGCGTGCGGCCGCCTCCGAGGCCCCGGAGGTTGAGCGAGGACGACCCGATCCCGCCATATCCGGCCTGGAACTGGTTGGTCTCACCCACAGTCGAACCGACAACGCTCAGGGTCTTGATGAACTCAAGCGCGGTCTGATTGCCCTGCTTCAGGGACTCTTCAGCCGTGTAGACCTCAACCGGAAGGGCGGCGGATTCAGTCGCCCCGGCGATGTTCGAACCGGTGACGACGACGCGTTCGACCGCTTTGTCGTCTGCAGGCTTCGCCGCGGCTGGAATTTGATCGGGAGCCGGCGCCTGCTGAGCGTTCGCGACCGATAACCCGGCCACACCGATCATGAACGCGATCGCTGATACGCCCGAAAGCGCATTATTTGACATGTCTCTCTCCCCTGTGCGCCTGCCTCTGTCGACGGCGTCTTTGTTGATCCGGCATAAAACCGGACTATGAGAGGCTAGACTCACGTTTCGAAGATTGACAACCCCTGTCGTCCTTCGTCCGGGGGACGGCGTCTTGCGAAAGCTTTGGTTTTTCAACACCGGCGCGATCACAGCCGCGTGAACTACGGTCGTCGATCGGACGTTGACCGCCTGCAGACCTGAACCGCTTCACCCAACGACACCTCGCCGATGATTCGGTCGCCCGGCATTGCGTCTGTGAAAGAGCGCCGGCATGAGCGCCCGTCCCGGACGCGGGGCGCCCCCCCTCTCGACGGACATGCCGCCCTCGGTCTAAACCGCGTGGTAGAGCATTATCGCATCTGGACGGCGACATCGCCGCGAAAGGTTCCCATGACGCGCCCGGTCATCTCCTCCACCGGTCTCTTCACGCCTGCCGAGTCTGTCTCAAACGCAGAGCTCGTCGCCAGCTACAATGCCTGGGCGGACCTGTGGAACGCGGACCACCGCGCAGAGATTGAGGCGGGGACCGCAACGCCCAAGACCCACTCCTCAGTCGAATTCATCGAAAAGGCTTCAGGAATCAAGTCGCGCTACGTGATGAACAAGAGCGGCGTCATCGATCCGGGAATCATGGCCCCGCGCCTTCCGGAACGTCCCAATGAGGAGATCTCGATCCTTGCGGAAATCGCCGTCAAGGCGGCCAATGAGGCCCTCTCGAGAGCCGGCCGCTCGGGGTCCGACGTCGACGCGGTCCTCTGCGCCGCCTCCAACATGCAGCGCGCCTATCCGGCCATGGCCGTGGAAGTTCAGGACGCCATCGGCGCGAAGGGTTTCGCCTTCGACATGAACGTCGCCTGCTCTTCAGCAACCTTCGGCATCCAGACGGCAGCGGACTTCATCCGGTCCGGCAGCGCGCGGTCGGTACTGATGGTAAACCCCGAAATCTGCTCAGGGCACCTCAACTTCACGGATCGTGACAGCCACTTCATCTTCGGAGATGTGGCGACGGCCGTGCTGATCGAAGCCGAAGACATGGCGCCGTCCGGCTCCTGGACAATCCTCGGCACCAATCTCAAGACGCAGTTTTCAAACAACATCCGCAACAATTTCGGCTTCCTGAACCGGACCGCTCCGGAAACTGTGGGGGCGCCCGACAAACTCTTCATTCAGGAAGGTCGCAAGGTTTTCCGGGAAGTGGTTCCGATGGTGGCCTCGATGATCCAGTCGGAACTCGATCGACTGGGCATGTCCGCCTCGGACCTGAAGCGCATGTGGCTCCACCAGGCCAATGCGAACATGAACCGCCTCATCGCAGAAAAGGTGCTCGGCCGGGAAGCCAGTGAGACCGAGAGCCCCACTGTCCTCGATCAGTACGCCAACACATCCTCGGCCGGCTCGATCATCGCCTTCCATCTCCACTCGGGAGACTTCATGCCCGGGGATAGAGGTCTGATCTGTTCGTTCGGGGCCGGATACTCGGCCGGAACCGTCTTCGTCCAGAAATCAGCCTGACGGGACAAAGAGCGGCGGCAGGAAGATCAGGGACGCGATGAAGTCGTGAAGGATCCGTCATGCGAGGATGGAGATTCCACATCGATCGCGGCGGAACGTTCACCGACATCGTGGCCGTCGCTCCCGACGGGCGTGAGCTGGTCCGAAAGCTTCTCTCCCACAATCCGGAGCGCTATGAGGACGCAGCGATCGAAGGCGTCCGCGCCATTCTGACTGAACATGATGCGCAGGTGAGCGACATCGATGTCGTCAAGATGGGAACGACCGTCGCCACCAATGCTCTTCTCGAGCGGCGCGGCGAGAAGGTCGCTCTGTTGATCACCGAGGGCTTCACAGACGCTCTCGATATCGGTCATCAGGCTCGTCCCGACATCTTCGCGCTGAAAATCGTCAAACCGTCTCGTCTTCATGCACGGACCTTCGCGCTGCGCGAGCGGGTGACGGCGGAAGGCGAGATCCTGATCCCCCTCGACGAAGACCGTCTCCGGGAAGATCTGGCCCAGGCCCGGGCGGATGGCTTCGACGCCTGCGCGATCGCATGCCTGCACGCCTGGGCCTATCCGGGTCATGAACAGCGGGCCGGAGACCTTGCACGCGAGGCGGGGTTCTCCCACGTGTCCCTGAGCTCCGAAATGTCTGGGCTCATCCGCTTCATACCGAGAACGGACACAACCGTCGCCAACGCCTACCTGTCGCCAGGCCTTCAGTCCTATACCCGAAGGATCGCCGCCGCCTTTGGTGCAGGGAAACGCGTTTACTTCATGCAGTCGAATGGGGGCCTCACGCGGGCGGACGCCTTCGATGGTCGGTCAGCCATCCTGTCAGGACCGGCCGGCGGCGTGGCGGGCATGGCGGCGGCGGCGAGAGCCGCAGGCTTCAGCCAGTCGATCGGTTTCGACATGGGCGGAACCTCAACCGACGTCTCGCACTTCGCAGGCGCCTTTGAACACACCCACGACACCGTCATCGACGGCGTCAGGATCAGTGCGCCTATGCTCCGCATTCACACGGTGGCGGCCGGAGGCGGATCGATCTGCCGGTTCGACGGCGCGCGCCTCAGGGTCGGACCAGAGTCAGCCGGAGCTGATCCGGGACCGGCCTGTTACCGCAGAGGCGGCCCCCTGACGATCACGGACTGCAATTTGGTCCTCGGTCGAATTCGGACGGACTGCTTTCCGGCGATCTTCGGTCCCGGAGGCGATCAGCCGCCCGATCCGGAGGCCAGTCGCGCGAGGCTGCAGCACATCTCTTCCCAGATCGAGAAGGCCTCCGGCTCAAGGCTGTCGGAAGAGACCCTCGCCCAGGGCTTCATCGACATTGCAGATCGCCACATGGCCGAGGCGATCCGTCAGATCTCGATCCAGCGCGGATATGATCCCGCCGGATATGTTCTTTGCGCCTTCGGAGGGGCGGGCGGACAGCATGCATGCGCGGTTGCGGACCTTGTCGGAGTTCAGACGATCCTTCTTCACCGTCACGCCGGGGTCCTGTCCGCCTGGGGAATGGGACGGGCGGACCTTCGGACCGTTCGCGAAACCACAATCGCCGAACCCCTGGAGACGGTCGAACCGACCGCCCGCGCGCAGGATCTGATGACGGCCGCCCGGGAGGCGCTCATGTCTCAGGCCTCGCCAGGCGAGATCGTGACCACACGTCTGACCGCGTCCTTGCGGTACGACGGGGGCGAGGTCGAGCTGGGCTTCCCATGGCCCTATGAGGGCGATCTCCGGGCCGCCTTTGAAGCCGAACACCGCAGGCGTTTCGGATTCATCGACAGCGGCCGCAGCCTCATCCTCGCCGCTCTCTCAGCTGAAGCCGTGATCGAGGCGGAGCGTCCGCCGGGCGTGCGCCATTGCGCTGACACGCCCCGGACTGACGTGCAGGATGTAACCCTTAAGGACACAGAGCGCGTCTGGAGACGCGAAGACCTGACCGAGGCGTCGACAATCGACGGACCTGCCCTGATCACGGAGGCGAGCGCCAACACGTGGGTCGCGAGCGGATGGAAGGCGCGGGTGACAGCAGAAGGCGATCTCATTCTGGAACGCTGCGGAGAGAGGCCTGCCCGTCGCCTGGAAGCCCTGCGTCCCGATCCCATCCTTCTCGAGATCTTCAACAATCGCTTCATGAGCATCGCCGAGGAGATGGGCCTTGCGCTTCAGATGACCGCAGCCTCGGTCAATATCCGTGAACGACTGGACTTCTCCTGTGCGATCTTCGACCGCGACGGGGGCCTCGTCGCCAATGCGCCTCACATCCCCGTTCATCTGGGTTCAATGGGCGAAAGCATACGCGTCGTGAAGGCGCGTCGCACGCGCGAGCGCGACGGACGGGGCATGCGGGACGGCGATATCTACATGCTGAATGCCCCGCATGCCGGAGGAACCCACCTTCCCGATATCACCCTCATGGCTCCTGTGTTCCTTGAGGGAGATCCTGAACCCTCCTTCTTTGCCGCCGCCCGCGGCCATCATGCCGACATCGGCGGCGTCACGCCCGGATCCATGCCCCCGAACAGCGTTCGGATCGAGGAGGAGGGGGTGATCCTCGACAATCTCCTGCTGGCTGAGAACGGGACCATCCTCGAAGCTGAGGCCCGCTCCGTGTTCGCCTCGGGCCCCTATCCCGCCCGCAATATCGACCGAAACATCGCAGATCTGAAAGCGCAGATCGCCGCCTGCCGTCGGGGCGGCGAGGAACTGAAATCCCTTGTCGCCGAATACGGCCTCGCCGGCGTGCGGGCCTATATGGGTCATGTCCAGAAGAACGCCGCCGAACACATAAGGCGCGTGATCGACACCCTCGAACCCGGAGCCTTCGAGGCGAGGCTCGACAATGGCGCCGTGATCGCCGTGCGAATTGATCCTGATCGCGAAGCGCGACGCGTGAAAATCGATTTCACGGGCACGAGCCTGCAGACCGGAGACAACTACAACGCTCCCCTCGCCATCGCCCGGGCGGCGGTCCTCTACGTGTTCCGGACGCTGGTCAGGGAGGCGATCCCGTTGAACGAGGGCTGCATGACCCCGATCGATCTTGTGGTCCCGCCCGGATGTCTTCTCAATCCCGAGCCCGGCGCCGCGGTGGTCGCGGGCAATGTGGAAACCAGCCAGGTGACAGTCGACGTTCTGTATGGCGCTCTTGGCGTTCTTGCCGCGTCGCAGGGCACGATGAACAATTTCACCTTCGGCGATCACGAGCGCCAGTACTATGAAACGATCTGCGGCGGCGCAGGCGCCGGGCCGGATTTCGACGGCGCGGACGCAGTTCAGACCCACATGACCAACTCCCGTCTGACCGATCCTGAAATCCTCGAAACACGATTTCCGGTTCTGCTCGAGACCTTCGAGATCCGCCGCGGATCAGGCGGTCGCGGTCGCCAGAGGGGAGGAGACGGCGTGGTGCGCGCAATCCGCTTCCGATCGCCCATGACCGCAGCCATTCTTGCGACCCGACGACGAACCTCGCCCTTCGGGCTCGCAGGCGGAGAGGCCGGATTACCCGCAGGCTCAAGGTGGGCGCGGGCGGCAGGCGGCGTCGAAGAGAGCCTTGGAACCGATCCGGTCTCGGTTGACGCCGGCGATGTCCTGATCATCTCGACCCCTGGAGGCGGAGGCTACGGACCTCCATGCGTGACGGAGACCTAGACATGTTCGCACTCCTGGGCATCGCCGTGGTGGCGCTGGGATTTCTGCTTCGCGCTCACCCCCTCCTGGTCGTCCTCGCAGCAGCGGCGACGACCGGTCTTGGCGCAGCGTGGACGCCAGGCGTCGACATAGGGGCCCTTGGCCTCGCGGCGACAGACACCCTCAGGACCTTTGGACGAGCCTTCAACGACAGCCGTTTTATCAGCGCGGTCTGGATCGTTCTGGCGGCCATCGGCCTTCTCGAACGTTCGGGCCTTCAGGAACAGGCCCGGCGCCTTGTCAGCGCGGTCAGGGCAGCCAGCCCGGGGCGTCTCCTGGGCATCTACTTCGTCGTAAGACAGGGAGCAGCAGCCCTTGGCCTGACGTCTCTGGGCGGTCATGCGCAGATGGTGCGCCCTCTCATCGCTCCGATGGCCGAAGGCGCGGCGGAGACGACAATAGGTCCCCTTCAGGAGCGCGAACGGATGCTGATCCGGGCACACGCCGCAGGAGCGGACAACATCGGCCTCTTCTTCGGCGAAGACATCTTTATCGCGATCGGATCGATCCTGCTGATGGTGGGGTTCCTTCAGCAGAGCGGGATCATCGTGGAGCCTCTGGACCTCTCGATTTACGCGATCCCGACGGCGATCGCGGCCCTTCTCATCCATGGGACGCGCCTGCTCCTCCTCGACAACACGCTGAGACGACGCCTGAGCGATACGACAGCGAGCAGCGCCCGATGATCACGCTCACCCACGTCTACGGCCTCGCCGGCCTCTTCTTCGCCGCAATTTCCATGCTCTCCGCCCGGGACACAACGAACCCGAGGCGCCTGATCAACGCCCTGTTCTGGGGTCTCATGGCGGTGAGTTTCCTGTTCGGCAACCAGATCGGGGACCTCGGGAACGGTCTGATCGCGACGGGCCTTGTCATGCTCGGAGCTCTGGGTCTGGGCAAGGGCGCAGCCTCTCTTCCGACAGGCGAGACGCGGCTCGCCCAGGCGCGACGACATGGAAACCTGCTCTTCCTTCCGGCGCTCATCATTCCAACGACCGCCCTCGCCGGAACGCTGCTGGTGCGCCAGAGCGCCTGGGCGGCGGATTGGATCGATCCTGGTCAGGCGACATTGATCTGCCTCGCCATCGGCGCCCTCATCGCGGTCGGCGTTCTCATGATCTGGCTGCGTCCCCCGGCTCTCGCGCCGCTTGAGGAGGCGCGCCGTCTTCTCGAGACCGTCGGATGGGCAGCCATCCTGCCACAGATGCTGGCGGCGCTTGGCGCGGTCTTTCTCGCCGCCGGCGTTGGCGAGGAGGTCGGTCGTCTCGCCTCTCTCTGGCTGCCCCTTGAGACGCGTACGACCGCGGTGATCGCCTATTGCCTCGGCATGGCGCTGTTCACCATCATGATGGGCAACGCCTTCGCCGCCTTTCCGGTCATGACCGCAGCCATTGGCCTGCCGATCCTCATCAGGGGGTTCGGAGGAGATCCGGCGGCGGTGTGCGCCATCGGCATGCTCGCGGGCTTCTGCGGAACGCTGCTGACCCCCATGGCGGCGAACTTCAACGTGGTGCCAGCCAATCTTCTTGACCTGCCCGATCGCCAGCGCGCCTTCAACGGCGTGATACGCGCTCAGGCGCCGACCGCGCTGGGTCTTCTTGTGGTCAATATCATCCTCATGAACGGTCTGGCGTTTTCCTCATGACCCGTATCCTCACGTCCGATCTGGCGGCCCGCTTCGCAGACATCGCCCTCGGCCATGTCAGCCGCGAATTTCCCCACAAGCTGGATCATGTCCTGGGAGGGCCGACGGACGCAAAGCGTCCTCGAGATCTGCATCCCGTCTTTTTCGGCAGCTTCGACTGGCACTCCTGCGTTCACGGGTACTGGCTTCTCTCCCGCATCGTACGCCGCTGGCCAGGCCTTTCTCAGACGGGACAGACGATCGACCTGATAGCGTCACGCTTCAGCACGGATAACATAGCGGCCGAGTGCGATTACCTTGCCCGCCCCGAGACCCGAGGCTTCGAGCGTCCTTACGGCTGGGCCTGGCTGCTTGCGCTTCAGGCGGAGATGGACCAGAGCCCCGAGCCCCGTCTTCTCGCCGCAGCCGACCGCCTGCGACCGCTGACGGAACTGTTCGCCGAGCGCTTCCGCACCTTCCTCCCGCTGTGCTCCTATCCGGTGAGAACAGGCGTGCACTCATCTACAGCCTTCGCCCTGCGTCTGAGCGCGGACTACGCTGAACGATGCGATCAAGGCCTCTTCAATCTCATGCAGGAGCGCTGCCTCTCCTGGTATCTGAAGGATCAGGGATGCCAGGCGTGGGAGCCGTCACAGGACGATTTTCTCTCGCCAGCGCTCATGGAAGCCGAGTGCATGCGTCGGTTCCTCCCGTCGGACGCGTTTCCCGGCTGGTTTGCTGACTTTCTTCCCCAGGTCGAAGAGGGGAGACCCGCGAACCTTTTCGAGCCCGCGCTCGTCAGCGACCGGTCGGATGGAAAGATCGCGCATCTGGACGGATTGAACCTCTCGCGCGCCTGGTGCTGGCGATCGATCGCCCAGGCCCTCGGCCCAGGTCCGGGAACCGACCAGGCGCTCGCCGCAGCCGACCGACATCTCGAGGCGAGCCTGCCTCACATCGCCGGCGATTATGCGGGCGAACACTGGCTCGCGACATTTGCGACCCTCGCCCTGGAGACAGGCTGATGACCCACCGGGAGACCACGCTCAGAGCGCTCTCACATATCGGCGCGTTCCATAAACTGGGCCTTATCTGTCTCGCTCTGGCCCTGAGCGGATGCATGTCAGGATCCGGACTGAAGCGAGACGTCATGGCGCCGCTCAGCGCGCCCGGACTTGAAGGCGTCCGGTGGGGCCTCGTGGTGGCGACGCTCGATGGAGAGGAACTGATCGCCATCAGGCCCGAGGAACGTTTCACACCCGCCTCAAACACCAAACTTCTGACAACAGCTGCGCTCTTTCACAGTCTGAAAGAGGTCTCGACGCCTGATCCCTCCTTCGGCCCATCTCTTCGCCTTGAGGAGAACGAAACCGGGGGCGCGCCGGATCTTGTGATCGTCGGCGGCGGGGACGGTCGGCTCGGAGACGGACCGGATTGCGAAGTCTTCTGTCTGAGGGAGCTCGCCGCGTCGGTCCGGCAAGCTTCAATCACAGAGATCGATGATCTGATCGGAGACGACACCCTTTTTCCCGATGAACGCTGGGGAGCGGGCTGGAGCTGGAACAATCTTGAGACCCGCTCGGGCGCTGCGGTATCGGCCCTGAGCGTCAACAACAATGAGCTCTGGCTCACCGTGTCGCCTGCCTTAGCGCCGGGAGGCGGGGTCACGGCAGCATGGAGAACAGGCGACGACCTTCTTCCGATCCTCAATGAGGCGACGACAGGCCTCGAGGGTCCCATGGATCTGACCCTGGAAAGGCGACCGGGCGGTGAAGCGATCAGGCTCTACGGACGAATGCCCATTGGATCCGCCCCGAGAACGCTTGTGGTCAGTCTTGAGGATCCGGCGTCGGCCGCCGCGGAGCGCTTAAAGCGCATTCTGGAAGACATGGGCGTGAAGGTCCGGGGAAAGGTCATGGTCCGCCACCGGCCGCCGCAACTCGAGGACGATCCGGCGCGACGAGGCCAGACACCCATGCGAGCGCCGCAATCTGTCGGGATTGAGATCGCGCGCCTCATTCCCCCGCCGCTGATCGGGGACCTGAGCCTGACGACCAAGACGAGCCAGAACCTCCATGCCGAGCTGCTTCTGAGACGACTTGGGCTTATGGAGGGAACCGGATCGGCCGCCGACGGCCTTGCGCGCATCGGGGCGATGCTTAAAGAGGCGGGGCAGGCTCCGCCGTCCTTCACCTTCGCGGACGGCTCAGGCATGTCGGTCTACAATCGTGTCACCCCGCGAATGATGGTTGGATTTCTCAGGTGGGCGGCGTCTCAATCCTGGTCTGACGCCTGGCGCAACACGCTGCCGATCGGCGGCGTCGACGGAAATCTGGCGAACCGCTTTCGGGACGGACCGCTCAGGGGCCGGATCTGGGCCAAGACCGGAACGCTGAACGGCGTCAATGCGCTTGCCGGTTACATGATCGCAGACAGCGGTCGCATGCTGGCGTTCGCCATGTACGCCAACGATCGACCGCCTGAGGCGGCAAGCGCCACGATCGCGATGGACACGACCCTCGAGATGATCGCCAGGAGACGCTAGGCGGTCACGCCGCCCTCTGTGACCAGCTCCAGCTGGTCCCGTCGCAAAGGGGGCCGCACTCTTCCGACGCACGCTCCGGTCTTCGTCATGGGCCTCGCCTGAGAGCGCCTCAGGCTCAGACGAAGACAAGGCCCGTCCGGACAGACCGTGCCGCTCTGAGCCCAACGGAGAAGCGCTCGTCAGGGCGATGAGCCGGGAAGGTGTCGAAATCGCACGGGAAGCGTCGTCGCAGCTTCGGCTGGCGAAGAGGATGGGATTCGAACCCACGATACCGGTTAGGGTATACGCCCTTAGCAGGGGCGCGCCTTCGACCGCTCGGCCACCTCTCCGCTTGCGCCGTACACAAGCGACGCCGCAGTCCTAACGATATTCGGACGGGGCGCAAGTGTGATTGCGCCCCGTCAGGGATATCAGTGCAGGGACAACGTCAGTTCCAGCTCTGAATGAGCGTATCGTAGTCGACAGTCTCAGGCTTGGGATCCTCGTTGGCGAGCTTGGCCTTCGGAGCTCCGGGACGATCAAACCAGACTTTCGCCGCCTCGGGAGCATTCAGCTTGGGGCCGATATCGCCCTGGACGCCGGCACGCTCAAGGCGCTCCAGTACAGCCTCCTGAGCTTCGCACAGGGCATCCATCGCCTGCTGGGGCGTCTTCGCCCCCGCCGCCGCATCGCCGATATTCTGCCACCAGAGCTGCGCCAGCTTGGGATAATCCGGCACATTGGTGCCCGTCGGCGACCACTGGACACGGGCCGGGGAGCGATAGAACTCAATCAGACCGCCAAGCTTTGGCGCGCGTTCCGTAAAGCTCGCATGCTGGATCGAGCTCTCGCGAATGAAAGTCAGACCCGTGTGGGATTTCTTCACATCGACCGTCTTGGAGGTCACGAACTGCGCATAAAGCCAGGCTGCCTTCGCCCGGTCTGCAGGGGTAGATTTCATAAGCGTCCAGGCCCCGGCGTCCTGATAGCCGAGCTTCTGGCCGGGCTCCCAGTACGCGCCATGGGGCGAGGGAGCCATACGCCACTTCGGCGTACCGTCCGCGTTCAGAACGGGCAGGCCCGGCTTGACCATGTCGGCCGTAAAGGTGGTGTACCAGAACATCTGCTGGGCGATCTCGCCCTGTGCCGGAACAGGTCCCGATTCCGAGAAGGTCATGCCCTGCGCCTGCGGAGGCGCAAACTTTTTGAGCCATTCAATATACTTCACGATCGAATAGACTGCGGCCGGACCGTTAGTGTCCCCGCCCCGAACGACGCACGAACCGACCGGACGGGAGTTTTCGTCGACCCGTATGCCCCACTCGTCGACCGGCAGACCATTCGGCTCGCCCTTGTCTCCATTGCCGGCCATGGACAGCCACGCGTCCGTAAAGCGCCAACCGAGGGACGGATCTTTCTTCCCATAATCCATGTGCCCCCAGACCGTCTTTCCGTCGATCTGGCGGCCTGTGAAGAACTCGGCGATGTCCTCATACGCCGACCAGTTGACCGGCACCCCAAGGTCATAACCGTACTTGGCCTTGAAATCGGCCTTGTTCTTCGGATCGGTGAACCAGTCATATCGGAACCAGTAGAGGTTTGCGAATTGCTGGTCAGGGAGCTGGTAGAGCTTACCATCCGGCCCGGTGGTGAACTTCGACCCGATGAAATCAGCGATATCCAGGGTCGGACTGGTCACATCCGCTCCCTCGCCCGCCATCCACTCGCTGAGATTGCGGACCTGCTGATAACGCCAGTGCGTTCCGATGAGATCGGAATCGTTGACATAGGCGTCATAGATGTTCTGGCCCGACTGCATCTGCGTCTGCAGCTTCTCCACAACATCGCCCTCGCCGATCAGATCATGGGTCACCTTGATCCCGGTGATCGCCGTAAAGGCCGGTGCAAGGACCTTGCTCTCATATTCGTGGGTGGTGATGGTCTCGGAGACCACTTTGATCTCCAGTCCCTGGAAGGGCGCAGCCGCCTGAGCGAACCAGGCCATCTCGGCCTCCTGCTCGGCTCGCGACAGCGAAGAAAGATCGCCGATCTCGGCGTCCAGGAACGCAGCGGCGGCCGCAGCCGCATTCGGATTAGGCGCCTGCGAGGCGGCGGATGTGGTCTGATCCGTCGGCCCGCAGCTGGCGACGCCCAGCGCCAGGATCGAGGCGCAGGCTGCGAGAGCCGCCCGGGCCGCCTTCAGGTTTCGCCGCATGCCGTAAATCTCCCTTATCCGCGCGAACGCCTCACATGGCCTCGCCGCGCCCTTTTATGATCGCCCGCTATACAAACCGGAAAACAAGGCCCGCGTAAACCAGCGACACCAGGCTTCCGCCCCAGAGAGGAACCGCCTCCGGGGTCAGCCCGATCCAGCCCAGATGGATAAACGCCGCCCCCAGCAGAGAGAGAAACAGACGATCGCCGCGCTGCGTCACGAGACCAAGAACGCCCTGACGGGGCTCATTGCGCGGGTCAAGGCGGACCCAGACCGCCATACCGACAAGCAGGCAGGCGATCCCGATAAAAAACAGGGTTGTGGCTGGCGTCCAGGCCATCCAGGCAAGGCTCATCCGCCATCTCCCTTATGCACGGCCCGATACGCCCGGACCCCCGAAATCTGGATAAAGACCCCGGTCCCGACGACAAGCATCGCAACCCCGGCGGCGACCAGCCCGGCCTCACGCAGTCCGGCGACCTGAAGGGCGATCGCAGCGCCCCCGCACAGCAGCATTCCGACCATGGTCAGAGCAAGACCGGTCATGACCGTTCTGATGGCCTTCTGCATGGCCGTCGCCTTGTCCTCAGAGCCGCTCATGAGACATCTCCTGAATGATCGAACACGCCCATCCTTGAAAATACCGGCAATAGGCCCATCAGACGCGCCCCAGGGCGAAGCCCCGCGCAATGTGATTGCGAACAAACCAGATCACGATCGCCCCCGGGATGAGCGTCAGAACGCCCGCCGCTGCGAGCACACCCCAGTCCATCCCGGATGCGGAGACCGTTCGGGTCATGACCGCAGCGATCGGCTTTGCGTCGGTGGTCGTCAGTGTCCGGGCCAGGAGCAGCTCCACCCACGAGAACATGAAACAGAAGAAGGCGGCCACGCCGATCCCGCTTGCGATCAGCGGGGTGAAGATCTTCACAAAGAAGACCGGGAAGGAGTAGCCGTCGATATAGGCCGTTTCATCGATCTCGCGCGGTATTCCTGACATGAACCCTTCAAGGATCCAGACCGCCAGCGGCACATTGAACAGACAGTGCGCAAGAGCGACGGCAAGGTGCGTGTCGATCAGGCCGAAAGCCGAATAGAGCTGGAAGAACGGCAAGGCGAAAACCGCCGCAGGCGCCATGCGGTTAGTGAGCAGCCAGAAAAAGAGATGCTTGTCTCCGAAGAACCGATAGCGGGAGAAAGCGTAAGCTGCGGGAAGAGCGACGGCGACCGAGATCACGGTGTTGAGACCGACATAGATCATCGAGTTGATATAGCCGGAATACCAGCTCGGATCCGAGAAGATGACCCGATAATTCTCCAGCGTCGGCGCCGCAGGAACCAGAGAGACCCCGCTGGTGATCTCGGTGTTGGTCTTGAAGCTCATGTTCACGAGCCAGTAGATCGGGATCAGCAGAAACACGATGTAGAGAAAAGGAACCAGTCCGCGCACACCTCTCATGACTGCCCCCCCTTTGCGCCTTCATCATCGTGACGCGTCATCACAGCGTAAAAGACCCAGCTGAAGAGAAGGATGATCAGAAAATAGATGATCGACATGGCGGCCGCAGGACCGAGGTCGAACTGCCCCACAGCCATCTGCACAAGATCGATCGACAGGAACGTCGTTGAATTGCCGGGGCCTCCGCCCGTCACAACGAAAGGCTCCGTGTAGATCATGAAGCTGTCCATGAACCGCAGAAGAACGGCGATCGTGAGCACGCGCGCCATCTTGGGGGCCTGAACAAACCGGAACACCGCCCAGCCGGACGCACCGTCAATGCGCGCCGCCTGATAGAAGGCGTCCGGAATAGAAACCAGGCCGGCATACGCTAGCAGCGCGACCAGAGAGGTCCAGTGCCAGACATCCATGACAATGAGGGTGACCCACGCATCCACCGGATCCTGAACGTAATTATAGTCGACCCCCGCCAGAGCGAGGCTTGAACCAAGAAGGCCGATATCGACGCGGCCGAAGACCTGCCAGATCGTCCCCACGACATTCCACGGGATAAGAAGCGGAAGCGCCATGAGAACCAGGCACGCCGCGACACCGGGACCCTTTTTCGGCATGTTGAGCGCGATGAACACGCCCAGAGGGATCTCGATCAGCAGAATGATGAAGGAAAAAACCAGGTTCCGGCCAAGAGCGTTCCAGAAGCGCTCGGAGGCGAGCACCTGCTCATACCAGACGGTTCCCGCCCAGAAGAACTGATTGGCGCCGAATGTATCCTGAACGGAGTAATTGACCACTGTCATGAGCGGAATGACAGCCGAGAACGCAACCAGCGCCAGCACAGGAGCGACCAGCAGCCAGGCCTTCTGATTGACAGGCTTCATGGCAGACGCTCCCCGGACACACGCCAGCTGTCGCGATAAAGATGGACCATGCCCGGCTCGAAGGTCACACAGGGATCGGAAGGAATCTCGCTTCCCTCAGGAAGAGCGGCGAGAAGCATGACCCCGGAAAGATCGAGACGGGCGATCCGCCTCCTGCCGAGATCATCGACCCTCAGGAGACGGGCCGGAGCGCCCTCCCGGCCGAGCCGCACATGCTCGGGCCGAACGCCAGCCTCAAGACGCCCTTCAGTTGAAAGAGAAAGAGGGGACGGATCGAGGCGAACTCCGCCTGCGCTGAGGCCATCTCCATCGGCGCGCACCGGCAGCACATTCATCCCTGGCGATCCGATGAAATAACCTACGAAGGTGTGCTGAGGTCGCTCGAAGAGATCGGCGGGCGTTCCCACCTGTACGATCATTCCCTCATGCATGACCACAACCTGATCGGCGAAGGTGAGCGCCTCGGTCTGGTCATGGGTCACATAGACCATGGTGTGCCCCAGCCTCTGGTGCAGCTGCCGCAGCTGCGTCCTCAGCTCCCACTTCATCAGGGGATCGATCACTGTCAGAGGCTCATCAAAGAGAATGGCGTTCACATCCGACCGGATCAGGCCGCGTCCGAGCGAGATCTTCTGCTTGTCCTCCGCAGACAACCCCCGGGCCCGCTGCCGGCCGCGATCGGCAAGCCCGAGGATAGCCAGCATCTCGTCCACACGGCGGCCGACCTCTGCATCCCTGACGCCGCGATTGCGCAGGGGGAAGGCCAGATTCTCGGCAACCGTCATGGTGTCGTAGATGACCGGAAACTGAAACACCTGCGCGATATTCCGGCGCTCGGTCGGCAGATCTGTGACGTCACGACCGTCAAACAGAATCCGCCCTTCGGTAGGCCTCACAAGGCCCGACATGATATTGAGCAGGCTGGTCTTGCCACATCCTGAGGGCCCCAGAAGCGCGTAAGCTCCGCCCGTCTCCCAGACATGATCAATCCGCCTCAGAGCGTAATCCTCATCGCTCTGCGGCGCCCGCAGATAGGAATGCCTGACGCCTGAGATCTCGATCCGCGCCATCGCCTTACTCCGCCTTTGCGCCAGACAGGGCGAGACCGGCCTCGCTGAAGAACATAGCAGAGCGGGCGTCCAGACTGACCTGGAGACGCTCCCCCGGCGCCGGCGCGTACACGCCCTCGACGAGCATCACCCAGCGAACTGGGCCGAGAGCCACGTGGATATAACTCTCCGACCCCATGATCTCGCTCGACACAACCTCGACCTCGAAGCGGTGAGCGTCCTGCGAACCTTCGCCACGACGCAGATGGTGAGGGCGAAAGGCGAGGGTCGTGCGCCCCGCAGGCGTGAGCCCCAACCGACAGGCGATCTCTGGAATCTCATTATCCGGAAAAGGCCGCCCCCCCTCATTGCGAACCGCCAGCACGTTCAGCGGAGGATCTGAAAACGTGTGTGCAGACGAGAGGCTGGCGGGCGTTCGATAGACTTCGAGCGTCGGCCCGAACTGAGTGATGCGCCCCTCGCTGAGGGTCGCTGTCCGTCCGCCCAGAAGCAGGGCTTCCGCTGGTTCAGTCGTCGCATAGACCACGACCGATCCAGCGTCGCGAAAAAGTGCGGGAAGCTCTTCGCGCAGCTCTTCGCGCAGCTTGTAATCGAGATTGGCGAGGGGCTCATCCAGAAGGACAAGATCGGCCTTGCGGACGATGGCGCGCGCCAGCGCTACGCGCTGTTGCTGCCCCCCGGAGAGCTGTGTCGGCAGACGATCGAGAAGATGGGTCAGGCCCAGAAGCCGGGCGGCCCGGGCGACGGCCTCGTCGATCTCATCGCGCGAAACGCCCCGGACCTGAAGGGGCGATGCTATATTCCGTCTGACAGTCCAAGTCGGATAATTGATGAACTGCTGATAGACCATCGCCACATTTCTTCGCCGAACCGGAACGCCCGTGACATCCGCGCCTCGGAACAGAAGGCGGCCAGAGGCAGGTCGGTCGAGACCCGCCATCAGACGCATCAGACTGGTCTTGCCCGATCCGGTCGGGCCCAGAAGCACATTGATCTCGCCCGGCGACAGGCTGAGTGAGGTCGGGTGAATATGCACCTCGCCGCCGTTCCGAAAGGAGACGTCCTGAAGCTCCAGCATCCTGTCCGATCCGCGCTCCGTTCCGGCCCGTGACGGTCAACTCAAGGTCGACGTCCCAACCATGCCTACGACGGCCGGTTCGCCTTCGTCAAACCGCCTTCAGGGCGCGGTCTTCTGCGACCATGAGCGCCTTCGCTCTGGACGCCCGAACGCCTTCGATTATGGTCGCTCGGATCCAGTCCATCCCGGGTCAGGCGTGAGGATCGACACTCCCATGACAGAGACATCCGATCCGGGGCGAGGCGGTCAGACCCCAACGCCTCCAGCTTCAGAAGCCGCGCACGGGCGCACGCGAACAGCCGCGCTCTGCTTTGCAGCGATGATCCTTGAAGGGTTCGACATTCAGGCCATGGGCCTCGCAGCCGGAGGCCTCGCATCCGGTCTCGGCCTGTCTCGAGACCTGCTCGGACAGGCCCTCGCCGCGAGCAATATCGGCCTCGTTTTCGGGGCTGTTCTCGGCGGCTGGCTTGCCGATAGTCTGGGACGTCGGCGCGTGCTTGCCGCTTCAGTCGCTCTGTTTGGCGTGTTCACCCTCCTGACAACGGCCGCGACCGACTTCGCCACCCTTTTCGCTGCCCGCCTTGGAGCGGGGATCGGCTTCGGCGCGGCCCTCGCCAACATCATGGCGATCGCCGGAGAAATCGCGCCACGCGGAAAGGCCGGGCTGACGGCGGCGGTGATGTTCTGCGGAATGCCTGTCGGCGGAGGACTGGTGGCCCTTCTCAGTCACTTTGGCGGGGTGGAGGACTGGAGGGCGCTGTTTTTCATCGGAGGGGGGCTGCCCCTCGCGCTGGCGCCGATTCTGGCGACCAGCCTCGCCCTGACGCCGGTTGAACGCGCGAAAGGGGGAACAAACGGCCTCTCCTGGCTCTGGCTGGCGGCTCTTCCTTTGGGCGGTCTCGCCTGGTGGACGCTTCAGGCCCTCGCAGCTTCGCCAGACCTCAAGACGCTGAGCCTTTCAGCGCCCTGGATCGCCGCCGTCCTTGGCGTCCTCGGCGCCTATCTGCTGGTCCACGCCAGGGTTCTGTTTGCAGAGGGGCGGGCCTTCATATCAATCAGTCTCTGGGTCGTCTTTTTCCCGACCCTGCTCATGCTCTACCTGATCCTCAACTGGCTGCCGACCCTGATTGCAGGCAAGGGGCTTCCTGAAATCGCCGGCCTCGCCTCGGCCGCATTCAACTTTGCAGGCGTCGTCGGGGCCCTTGTCATGGGCGCATCCGCAGACAGATTCGGACTGCGTATCCCCCTGACGGTCGGGTTCAT
Organism: uncultured Alphaproteobacteria bacterium; assembly: GCA_903831255.1. GTDB lineage: Bacteria > Pseudomonadota > Alphaproteobacteria > Caulobacterales > Hyphomonadaceae > UBA7672. Next base: position 53,607 of record CAIKWZ010000009.1, on the reverse strand, counting down.
CGCTCTCCTCGCAGTGATCGCGGCCCTGTCGGCCGCGACCGATCCCGTCCTCGTCCTGTGTCTCAGCGGCGGGGTCGGCTTCCTGCTTCTCGGCTGCAACTACGCCCTCTATGGCGCAGGATCCGGCCTCTACCCCCAGGAGATGCGTGGGCGAGGGTCGGGGGCGGCCATCGCGTGGGGCCGCCTCGGATCCGTCGCGGGTCCTCTGGTCGGCGGCTTTCTGATGCAGTCCGGATCCACCTCAGCCGCGGTCGTGAGCGCGATGACACCCTTCGCCCTTGTCTCTGCGGCGGGAGTTCTGATGCTCGCCTTCGCCTCACGCGGGAAATCAGCGCCCTGAGGTCCTCTTGACCGATCGCGATCAAACAGGCGTCTGAACGCGACGGTATAAAACGTGCATCCGTGAAGTCACGGAACGGGCCTGCTCCATGACCTCATCCTCTCTGACCCTGATCGAACTGAACGCCGGGGACGCCTCGGAGCGCGACTGGATCCGCTTTCTTCTGTCTGATTTCCGGCTCGAAGTGATCAGGGCGCCTGATTTCAGCGTGATACGCCCCGGCGCGCTCTACTCGATCTACAACCACCGACGCCTCAGCCTGCCCGCAGACTTTCTGGAGAAGATCAGCGGCGCCGACGGCTGCGGCCTCCTGCACCTCGGCGATGAGCGCTTCAGCGGCGATTTCCGGATCTACGGCTCATTCAGCTACGTGATCCGGAACTCGGCGGCCGCGCACCTTGAAGGACCTGGCCTTCTCAATGTTCCGATCGGCTATTCAAACGACCTGCCCGACCTGCCGTTCATTCCGGCGAGCCGGCGCCGGTATCTCTGGTCCTTCGCCGGAGGCCGCCGTCCCTGGAGAACCGCGATGGCGGCGTGCTTCGCGGATATCGACCCGCATCTTCTGAGCCTCCCGGACACACAGAAGGGAGAGACCCACATCAGCCGGGGAGAGTATTGTTCGGCCATGGCCGACAGCGTTTTTGTCCCGTGCGGCGAAGGAAACGTCACCCTGGAGACCGTAAGACCCTATGAGGCGCTGGAATACGGCGCCATACCGCTTCTGCCCAGGCGTGCGCTCGCGGACATGTACCGCACCGCTCTGGGTCCCCATCCCTTGCCGTCCTTCTCCAGCTGGAAAGAGGCGGCCGCCTTCGTTCGGACCCTTCGTGCCGATCCATCGCGCCTCGACCGCCTCCAGCAGGAGACGCAGGAGTGGTGGCGGGAACGGAAGTCAGCCTGGCCAAAAGCCGTTTCCGGTTTCATCGGGCGCCATGCGGCAGGCGAGGGACGCCCCGGTCTGAAGCAGCGCTTCGGAGACTGGAATAACGGCCTTTACCAGCCCCGGCGCATGACCGAACTGCTCAGGCAGCAGAGCATCGGGCAGGTCGCCGGACGTCTGGTGCGCCTCGCCTCGTCGGCAGGCCGCCGCCAGCCTCAGAACGCCGGCGTCTGGGGTTTGTCGTCCCCCCCGTCCGCCCAACCCGAAGCGGAAAAGCCGGTCCTTCCCGTTCGGAGAGGGTGATTTCCGAAGACCTCCGTTCCTGACGAGCGCCGGGAGCGGCTCACACAAAGTCTATCGCTCTGGCGCAAAGCCGGTTCCCCGAGGCGATCAAACCTGCGAAGACAGGTTTTTCAAGGCAGCCTCTGAGATCTGTCGCCGGATCTGGACGGGGGCCCGGATCGCAAGGAGACGCCGTGACGCTCGCCGCCGGAAAGAAAGCCCGCCTTTCGGGATGGATCGCCCTCATCTGGCTCGGCGTCCTTCAGATCTCCGCTCACGCCCAGACGGTCGCTTTGCCGGCCAGGAGTGTCGACCCGGGAATCCCCTCGATCGAAAGCGTCATCGGCCATGCCCCGGGGACCGAAATCACATCGCCGGACGATGTGCTGAAATGGTTCCGGACGCTCGCCGGGGCGGCGCCCGATCGCGTGAAGATCGTCTCCTACGCCCGCTCATGGGAAGATCGGGAACTTATCTACGCCGTGATCGCCTCGCCGGAGAACCTCAGCCGGATTGAAGACATCAAGGCGGACACCGCCCGCCTCGCCTCCGGCCTTCCGCTGGCCGACCGGAACGCCGTGATCGCCCGCACCCCGCCCGTGGTCTGGCTGAGCTACGGCGTGCACGGCGATGAGATCTCCTCAAGCGACGCGGCGATCGCTCTCTCTCATCACCTACTGGCCGCCGGACGGGATCCGGAAGTATCGAGGATCCTGAGCAATGTGGTGATTATCATCGACCCGATGCAGAATCCCGACGGCCGCAACAGGTTCCTCACTTCATTCACAGCGGCTCGCGGGATCGCTCCAAGCGCCGATCGGTTCGCGGCTGAGCACGACCAGCCCTGGCCTGGCGGGCGCTTCAACCATGCGCTTTTCGACATGAACCGGGACTGGTTCTCCCTCACCCAGCCCGAAACCCGGGGTCGGGTTAAGGCTATGCTGGAGTGGAACCCGGTGGCGGTCGTCGACGCACATGAAATGGGAGGCGATGAGACCTACTTCTTCCCGCCGGTCGCCGATCCGGTGAACCCGAACGTAACCCCGGCGCAGATGGATCTGGAGGAGCTGATCGGCCGCGGGAACGCCCGGGCGTTCGACCGCTTCGGGTTCGACTACTTCACACGCGAGGTCTTCGACGCCTTCTACCCCGGCTATGGCGACATGTGGCCGAAGCTCAATGGAGCGATCGCCCTGACCTATGAACAGGGATCGGCGAGGGGGCTGGTCTTCAGGCGCAAGAACGGAACGGTCCTCACCTACGCCGACGGGGTCATGCGTCATCTCGTGGCGACCTACACGACGGCCCTGACGGTCTCGGACGCAAGGGAGACCTTTCTGAGGACCTTTTCAGATTATCGAAAACAGGCGGTCGAGGACGGCCGGGCGGCGGACGACCGATACTACGTGATCGACCTCGCCGTGAGGCGATGGCAGGCCGAGGATCTTGCGCGTCGCCTCGCCTTCCAGGGGGTCAGGGTCTCAAGAGCCGCCCCCGACGCCCGCCTGTGTGGACGAGCCTACCCGTCCGGCGCTCTGGTTATCGACACCGCTCAGCCCACTCGCCGCCTGATACGAACCCTCCTGGCTTCAACAACAGAGCTCCCCGCCGCCTTCATGACCCGTCAGGAGCAGCGCCGCGCAGACGGCCTGCCCCATGAACTTTATGACGTGACGGCGTGGTCTCTGCCTCTGATGGACGGGGTCTCGGCGATCAGCTGCAGGCAGGCGGCTGCAGGTGTTCCGATCGGTTCCGACGAGCCGATTTCAGCTGTCGCAACGGGAGGCGAGGCCTCCTTCGGCTACGCCATACCGTGGACCGACGAAGGACAGGCGAAACTCGTCATCTCCGCCCTGTCGGCAGGCATCAGGGGTCGATCCTTCGATCGCTCTTTCACCTCCGGCGGGCGGACCTTTCCAAGGGGAACCGTTGTCTTTCCGACTGCGGGCAATCCCCCGTCCATGGCCGACCAGCTCCGTTCGATGGCGGCTGGCGTCGGGGCTGAACTCGTGCCTCTTGCGGAAGGCTGGGTCTCCGAGGGGATCAACTATGGGAGCTCGGAGGCGAGGGACCTCAGACTGCCAAAGGTTGCGCTTGCCTGGGATGGCGATGTCGACCCGCTCTCGGCCGGCGCCGTGCGCTTTGTCATCGAACATCGCCTCGGCGTTCCCGTCACGCCGATCCGGACCTCCTCGCTCGGCCGCGCGGACCTCGGCGCCTATGACGTGCTGATCCTTCCCGAGGGTGATTACGCAGGCGATCTCCGTCCCGGGGAGACTGCAGCGCTGAGGACTTTCGCGGCGAACGGAGGCGTACTGGTGGGGTTAGGCTCCGCTGTCGCCTTTCTCACCCGCCCCGAAAACGATCTTTCCGCGCTTCGTCGCGAGACAGCTTGGCTCGATCCGGACCTCGCAGCATCCCCGGAAGCGGGAACCGGCGAGGACGCGAGCATTCCCGGAGAGCGCATTGCCTCTGAAAACGATCTCCGCGCCCGAACGGCGGACCGGAACGCGAGCCCAGACTCCCTGCCCGGCGCCCTCGCATGGACAGACGCCGCCTCCAGCCACTGGCTTTCGGCAGGCTATGACCGCACCGCGGTGCTGGTCTCAGGATCCGACATTTATGCGCCGCTCAATGAGGCCGACGGCGCCACGGTGATTCGTTTTGCGTCACCCGAGACCCTTCTGGCCGGCGGCCACCTCTGGGAGGAAAACCGCCTTCAGCTGGCCTACAAGCCCTATCTGACGGTGGAACGGGAAGGCGCAGGAATGATTGTCAGCTTCACCCAGACGCCCGCGGTGCGAGCCTACCTGAACGGCCTCAATCTGCTTCTGGCGAATACGCTCCTTCTGGCCCCCGCTCATGTCGACCGGATGCGGTGACGGAGCTTCGGTGGCGAAACAGATCTCTGTGTCGACGTTTTTTTGAGACATGCGGCATTATCGCAACGGAAAGACCAGTCAGGGGGCGCAAAAGCTTCGAAATGCCCATAAATTGGGCGCCCAAGACCCGCCGCGGACGTCAGACGGCGTCCAAACTCCCCCTTTTGCCCCTACGGCAACCTCGTCTTGGGGGGGTCTCGCAGAGAGAGGGCGAATTGACCTTGGGCGCCGTTCACGGAAACACTCCCCTACGACATGGGTCGGGAAGCGATCCATTTTGGGAGAGAAACACATGAAGTTCACGCTCCGCAGCGCATCGGGCGTTGCGATCCTCGCAGGTCTCGCAGGCGCTCTGCCGGTTTCCGCACAGACGGCGCAGACGGTTTTCACCAGCGCTCAGTCGGGTCCGCAGCAGACGGCCTCCTCAGCTCAGGTGGAGCAGACAGCCGCCCCTGCAGCGCCCGCAGCATCAGGCGACCGCGTGGTGGTGACGGGATCCTTCATCCAGGGAACGCCCGAAGACGCGGCGCTCCCGGTCGAGGTGTTCTCCGCCGAAGAGCTGGAAGAACAGGGTGCGCCCAGCGCCCTGGAGTTCGCCAAGAGCCTGACCATCGCAGGCCCGACCACCGGTGAAGCCTATTACTTCTCTGGCGCAGCCCTGACCGGCTCGGTCAACTACAACCTCCGCGGCATCGGCTTCGACAAGACCCTGACGCTCCTCAACGGCCGCAGGATGAGCTCGAACACCTCGAACATTCCCTCGGCCGCACTTGCCCGTACGGAAATCCTGAAGGACGGCGCTGCCGTTATCTACGGCGCGGACGCCACCGGCGGCGTCGTGAACTTCATCACGCGTGACAATTTCAACGGCCTTGAGGTCAAGGGGAATTTCAAGGCGATCGACGGCTCCGACGGCGATTATGGCGTCAGCGTTCTCGGCGGCTTCGGCGAAGGCTCGACCAACTTCCTGTGGTCGGCCGAGTGGGAACACCGCTCGCGCCTTGAGACCGAGGCTCGCGATTTCGCGATGGACAGCCTGAACTTCGCCGTGAACCCGGCTCCCTGGTCGACCCTGACCAACCTTGCAGGCTGGCTCCCGCGCGGCACGCTGCCGGCGGTTCCCACCGCATCGGCGAACGGCGAATGGGGCACGGCTGTCGGGGGGATCATCTCCGACTTCACGCCGGCTTCATGCGCGGCCGTCGGCGGCTCCTACGCCGACAGCTTCACCTGCCGGTATAACTACATTCCGTATTACAACCTGGTCGAAGAAAACGACATTTTCCGCGTTTACGGCCAGATCAACTCCGATATCTCCGATAACGTGTCCTTCCATATGGACGCCTCGTACGGACAGGTCCTGTCCCCGCAGGTGTTCGGCTCGCCCGCCCAGCCCGTGATCCGCGGACCGGCGATGGCGACGGGCGCGACCTACCAGTTCTACGTTCCGATCACCAACCCCTTCGCAGCCGCATTCGCGACCGCCAACGGGGCCCCGGCCTCCACCCAGGGCTTCACCCCGGTCACCTACCGGGCCTTCGCTCACGGCGGCAACCCGGTCTTCGGCGACGGGAACGGCTATGGCGTCCCCTCGAAGATCGACAACCAGGTCTGGAGGGTCTCCGCCGGGTTCAACGGAACGCTTGGCGAGTGGGCAGGAGCTCTTGCGGATGTCGGCTTCGACGCCGCCCTGACCTACAACCAGTCGATTTCCTACGCGGACTCCCCTGACGTCATCGGCTTCCGTCTGCAGCAGGCCTTGAACGGCTTCGGCGGTCCGGGATGCAACGCGGCCGATCTCGACCCTGCCCGTTTCGGCACCCAGAACCCGGGCGCCGCCGGCAAGAACGGCTGCCTCTGGTGGAACCCCTTCGCCAGCTCCTTCGCCAGCATGCCGGAACTGGGCCTTGCCAACCCGAACTACAGGCCCGGGTCGGAAAACCCGCTGGAACTCTCCCGCTGGCTGTTCGATGATCGTGCAAGCGAGAACATCAACTCGTCTCTGACCGCAGACCTCGTGTTCAACGGCATGACGGGCATCAATCTTCCCGGCGGGGAGATCGGATGGGCGCTCGGCGGACAGATCCGCCAGCTTGAGCTGCGTGAAGTCGTCAACAGCAACATCTACAACGGCAATCAGCCCTGCGACTGGCCGAGCAACACGACCGGCGGCAGCCCGGCCATCGGCCAGAGCCCGGTTGCGACCACCTCCGCCGACTTCCGCGGCTGCACGCCCGACCGTCCCGGTCCGTTCGTGTTCTTCGGAATCAATCCGCCTGACTACAACGACCAGCAGCAGTACTCCTTCTTCGGCGAGACGAGCCTTCCGGTTCTCGACAACGTGAACCTGCAGGCCGCCGTTCGCCGCGAGGAGTTCTCCGGCGGGCTGGGCGCGACCGTCTACAAGATCTCGGGCAAGTGGGATGTCTGGGGCCCGCTCTCGCTTCGCGGATCTTACGGCACCAACTATCAGGCGCCGCCTGTCGGCGTGATCCCAGGCGAAGTGGACAACGCAGTCCGCAGCTACACCATCGCGGGCGGAAACTGGCTGGGCGCGCAGTTCATCACGGATGCGAGCCTGGTTCCTGAAACCGCAACCTCCTGGAACGCCGGAGCGATCTGGCAGTCGCAGGGCTTCTCCGCCGACCATGACTTCACCCTGATCGTCGATTACTTCAACATCGAGACTCAGGATGAGATCACCCAGATCGCCGATCCCAACCAGATCGCGAACCTGGTGTTCAACGGAGCGGGCGGCCGAACGACGACCTGCGATCCGGCAGTCCAGCCGCTTCTTCGTCGGGTGACGTTCAACAACGGTTGCACGGTCGGAATGAGCGCCGTCGGAAGCTTCGCCTCGATCTCAACCGCCTTCGGCAACGGCCCCGGCCAGACGACCAACGGCTTCGACGTTCAGGCGAACTACACGATGCCCCTCGGCGCCGGCGACCTGTCGCTGGCGTTGACGGCCACCAACGTGACGGAGCTTCGCACAGGTCCGACCTCTCTCGACGGCGTGACGGTGAGCACGGGCGACGACCGCCTTGGCACGCTGAACTTCGCCACCGTTGCAGCGGCCGCGCCCGAGTGGAGAGCGAACCTCTCGGCGAACTACCGCCTCGAAAAGCACAACGTCCGAGTGGGCGTCAGCTATGTGAGCGCGGTCAGGGATGAGCGTCCTGGCATTCAGTATGGTGAGTTCGGAGAAGACTGGCTGACGACAGACGTCAACTATCTCTTCGACCTGACCGATACGCTGCGCCTCACCGCCAGCATCCAGAACCTGTTCGACAAGGATCCGCCCCCGGCGCAGGAAGAGCTGGGGTACGACCCCCGTCTCGGAAATCCGCTCGGACGGACCTTCGAGATCGGCGTCAAGAAAACCTTCTGAGATCAACCCAGGTTGACCTCAGGATCGGAAACAGGCGGCTTCGGCCGCCTGTTTTTTTTGCCGCGCTCCCCGAAAGGGAGTGAACAGACCTGAATTCTCGGGACTGGGACAGTGGTCCATGGACCGAGTATGGAATTGACGTTTCCAAAATCATGGTCAACTCTTCCCGCAAAGGCTGCCAACAAGCCTTGCTAGGGGAGAGACATCGATGAAATTCACATTACGCGGCGCATCAAGCGTTGCGATCATCGCCGGTTTGGCCGGCGTAATGCCGGTCTGGGCTCAGGCGCCCGCCACGGTGCTGACATCCGCTGAGGCGGGCCCGCAACAGGCGGGAAGCTCTGCAACCGTGGAGCAGACAGCTACGCCGGCGCCGCAGAGCGGCTCGACCGAGCGCGTCGTCGTCACCGGATCGTTCATTCAGGGTACGCCCGAGGACGCCGCCCTTCCGGTGGAGATCTACACCGCCGAGGATCTTGAAGATCAGGGCTCGCCGACAGCCCTTGAGTTCGTCAAGACGCTGTCGATTTCAGGACCGACTGCAGGCGAAGCCTATTACTTCGCGGGCGCAGGCTCCAACGGCGCTCCCGGCTTCAACCTGCGCGGGATCGGCGCCGACAAAACGCTGACGCTTCTGAACGGCCGCCGGATGAGCGAGAACCTCGCCAACATCCCCGGCGCCGCCATAGCGCGAACCGAGATCCTCAAGGACGGCGCCGCAGTGACGTACGGCGCGGACGCCACCGGCGGGGTCGTCAACTTCATCACGCGCGATGATTTCACCGGCTTCGAAGCCAAAGCCCAGTACAAATACATTGACGGATCGGGCGGCGATTATGGCGTCAGCCTCCTCGGAGGGTTCGGCGAGGGAGAAACCAATTTCCTCTGGTCGGCCGAGTGGGAACATCGCTCGCAACTGGACGTTCTCGACCGGGACTGGGTGTCTCAGGATTACCGGGTCAGCAACGCGGCCTGGTCGACCCTGACCAACCTCGCCGGCTGGACCGCCCGTCCGACGCTCCCGACCGCTCCCGGCAACACCGCCAATACGGAATGGGGAACCCCGTTCACTGGCACGTTCTCCGATTTCACGCCGGCCAGCTGCTCTGCAGTCGGCGGTTTCTACGTCAGCACCTCGGCCTGCGCTTACAACTACATTTCCTATTACAACCTCGTCGAGAACACCGACACCTACCGCCTGTTCGCCCAGGTCAACACCCGCGTGAACGACAACATGGACTTCCACGGCGAAGTCCTGGTGGGCGGGGTCTCGACACCTCAGATCTTCGGCTCGCCCTCTCAGCCCGTCACCCGTGGACCGGCGCAGACCCAGGGCCTCTCGCACCAGTTCTATGTGCCGAAGACCAACCCCTATTTCGCAGAATTCGCAGCGCGAAGCGGCCTTGCAGCGGCGTCTTTCTACAACAACGTCTCGGGCGTGACGGCGCTGAGCTATCGCGCGCTCGCTCACGGCGGCAACCCGGTTCTTGGCGAAGGCGGCGGATTTGGGGTGCCCTCGCGCATCAACAGCCTCAACTGGCGCGCCATGGGCGAACTTAAAGGAACGCTCGGCGAGTGGGCAGGCCCGCTCTCGGAGGTCAACTACACCTTCGCGACGACCTTCAACCAGCTGCAGAATGAAGGCGACGCGGCCGACATCATGGGCTTCCGGCTTCAGGACGCGATCAACGGCTTTGGCGGCCCCAGCTGCAACGCCGCTGACCTCGATCCCCTCCGCCTTGGCATTCAGAACCCGGCGGCAGCCGGCACGAACGGATGCCTGTGGTGGAACCCCTTCGCCTCGTCCTTCCCGAACCAGCCGGAGATGGGTCTGGCCAATCCTAACTATAAACCAGGCAGCGAGAACGATCCGGTCCTCTACCGGTGGATCACGGATCCGCGGAAAACGGAGTCCCAGACCCAGAGCCTCTATGTCGATATGGTCTTCGACGGCCAGACGGGGATCGAACTTCCGGGCGGCACGATCGGCTGGGCGGCCGGAGCTCAGTGGGGCCAGGTTGAATTCGCCGAGACGGTCCGCAGCAATTTCTTCAACGGAAGCACGCCCTGCGAGTGGCCCTCAACCTCAACCTCGGGCGTCACACGGCCGGATGGCCCCGACCTCGGGACCGATCCGGATATCGTGGTGACGGCTCAGCAGCCCCGTGCGAACACGGACCCGTTCTTCAACGGCTGCACGCCTGACAATCCCGGACCGTTCGTCTTCTTCGCGACCAACGTTCCGGATGCCGCCGACCGTCAGCAGATCTCCTATTTTGCGGAGTTCAGCCTGCCCGTCCTCGACACCCTGAACTTCCAGGCGGCGGTTCGCCGTGAGGAGTTCTCGGGCAACCTCGCCGCCACCGTCTACAAAGTGTCCGGTAACTGGGATGTCTGGGGACCGATCTCGGTGCGCGGCTCCTACGGCACCAACTACCAGACCCCCCCGCTTGGCATCACGCCCGGCCGCTCCACCAACGGCACCACCAGCTATACGGTAGCCAACGGAAACTGGAGAGGCAGCAACACCGTGACAGCTGCGGACCTGAGCCCGGAAACGGCGACGGCTTCGAACATCGGGGTGATCTGGCAGTCCCAGGGCTTCGCCAGCGACCACGACTTCCGCCTCATCGTCGATTACTTCAACATCGAGACGAAGGATGAGATCGGCACGCTTGCGAACTTCAACCAGATCGCGAGCGCCATCTTCACGGGTCCGGCCGTGAGTGGTTTTGCGTCTGCCAACTGCTCGCATCCGCTGATTGGCCGGGTGACCTTCAGCGACACGCCGACCTCTCCGGGCGGCGCGTGCGTTCAGGGTCAGACCAACGCCGACAACTTCTCGGTGATCAGCACAGTCCAGGGCAACGCCTTCGGTCAGACGACAGCCGGCTACGATATCCAGGCTCAGTACTCGCTTCCTCTTGGCGGCGGAGACCTGATCCTCGATGCGACCGCAACCCGGATGACCGAACTGATGACCTCAGCCCGCGTTCTGGATGGGGTTGTGGTCAGCGCCTCGGACAATCGTCTCGGCTTCTCCAACTTCGCCGCCGCCAACGCGGCGGCTCCCGAGTGGAGAGCGACCGCCTACGCCGCCTACAAGATGGACAAGCACTCCATCCGTCTGCAGTTCAACTATGTGAGCGGCGTGGTCGATGAACGCGGCCCGTTCACTCCGGCCGGCAGCACAGTGGGCGCCTCACGCTTCGGCGTCGACGGCAAGGACTGGTTCAGCCAGGACCTCTACTACAACTTCGACCTGTCGGACACGATGCGTCTGTCGGCCTCGATCGTGAACCTCCTCGATCGCAAGCCCCCCTTCGCCCGTCAGGAGCTCGCCTACGACCCGCTCGTGGGTAGCCCCCTCGGACGGACCTTCGAGGTGAGCGTAAAGAAGACGTTCTGATAGTCAGAGCCCTATCATCAGGGATAAACGAGACAGGCGGCCCTCGGGCCGCCTGGTTTCGTTTATCTGTCGGAAAGAAGGCCGTTCACACGGATCTGAACAGAGACGAGCCTCAGAAATGAGCCGGAGCATTTGACGGCCTTGAAATCCAGCAGATAGGTTTGAAGTGGTCGCACTGTCTTAGAGAAGGACACCGCTCATGCTTCGCCGCCCCCTCGCTGCAAGCCTTCTGACCGTGGCTCTGACGATAGCGGGATGTTCTCCCCCCTCGCCTCCCGCCGTCAGCGAGGCGGAAAACTCGATCGAATCCGCCGCTCCGGCGCCCACCCTCATCGACAACTTCAGGCTGACCGACCAGACCGGCGCCGTGAAGGAGCTCTATGCAATGACCGATGCGAAAGCGATCGTCCTCGTCATGCAGGGCGTCGGCTGCCCGATCGTTCAGAAGATGACCCCTGATCTCAAGGCGGTTCAGGCGGAGTTTGCGGACCGCAACGTCGCCTTCATGATGATCAACTCCAACATTCAGGATACCCCTGAACTGATCGCCGCCGAGGCGACGAATTTCGAACTCAACCTTCCGATACTCAAAGATGCCGACCAGTCAGTGGGTCGAAAGCTGGGCGCGGTGCGCACGGCGGAAGTCTTCGTGGTAGACCCGGCAACTTGGACGATCGTCTATCACGGACCGCTCAATGATCGGCTCACCTACGGTCGGGAAAAAGCGGCCGCAGACACCAACTATGTCTCGGACGTGCTGAACGCGGTGCTCTCTGGGGCGGATGTTCCCCTGATTCGTCAGGAAGCGGACGGCTGCATCATCAATTTCGTAGAGCCGGAGCACGCCCGTCTGCAGACCCGGGCGGGATAAAGAAAAGATCGCAAAATCAATCCTCTGAACGTCGATCTTCATGTGACTTCGAGGAGTTCATCAAGTGAACGCCAGACGATCGATCCGGGCGGCGTCCTCGCGACGCCGATTAAGGACAGCCCCGACGACCCGTCCTCCCGCCTCGCGCAGCCGCGAGGCGGCCAGCTTGACCATACGGGCGTCCGTCCGGTCCGCCTGAACCACGATGAGGCACGCATCCACATCGCGGGCGACGACAAGAGAGGCGTCCGAGGTCTCCAGGGCAGGTGCATCCACAACCGTGAAATCCGTCGCAGCGCGGACAGCCTCCCAGTAGGCCGGCCTCGGTGCGACCCGGACGACGACGCCACGCTCAAGGACCCCATGATCGAAGCGGGTGACCATGACCCGGGTGTCGCCGACACGATGCGCCGTGAACGCTCCCGCTGGGGGATGGGACGGTTCAGGGCTCAGTCGGAACGGCGGCTCCGTCCGCAGGGAGGCCGAATAGGGAGGCCCGAGAGGACCCAGCCGACGGGCGAGTTCGCCACTCGAGAAGCGCTCGAACATGCGATTGGCCCCAAATTCGAGATCCAGCAGCCAGACAGGACGACGAGCTTCCTCCCCAGCCCTGAGGGCCAGAGAAGCCGAAAGGGTGGACACGCCTTCTCCGGACCGGGCCGAGACGACCATCACCGTCCCTCCGGCGTCAGCCCCAAGCTGGCGCCGAAGACGAGCGAGGATGAGACGGGCCTCATGGTCAGGAAGAATCATGAGCGACGCTCGCTCACGGCGCCGATGACAGAAAGTCCAGTCCGTCTCGACAACGCGCTGGCGGATGGAAGACCTCGCCGGAACATGGAGAGGATGATCCCGGTCCCAAGAGCGAAGCCTGCGGAGAGGAGCGTCCCGACCATTAACCCCCATCGCCGGGAGGCGCCGCCTCCCGACAAACGAATACGTTCGGAGGTCGCCTGGCGCCCGGCCTGCCGGGCGGAGACGTCCCGGGACGCTCGCCTCGCCTCTTCGACCGAGGCCAGCTCGTCGGCGGTTCGCCGCAGCGCGTCACGATCGCGCGCGAGAACATCATAATCAGGCGCAGCGGCGGCGACCTCCGCGAGCCGGGCATCCGTCTCACGCCTCTGACGGGCGAGATCCTCAGAACGGGCCCGCAGGGCGGCAAGGGTCTGTCGGGTTCGGGCCGCATCCTTCGCCATATCCTGATAGAGGGGATTGGGTCCGATTCGCCGAACCGCGCCCGAGCCTCGGGAGGCGACCGCCTGCTCCAGTCGGGACACCCTCGCGTCAAGATCGGCTCCGGCGGATCCGAGAGCTGGCTCCAGCCCGCCCCCTGGAGGAACGAAGACTGGCGCCTCCGCAAAAAGTTCCGTCATCGAAGGCGTCGACGCCATCTGACGCCCAAGAGCCGCCGCCCTCGCCTCCTCCTGCCGAATATCCGCCTCGACGAGCGATGTTTCCCGGGCAAGCGACACGTCAAGGGCCTGCAGACGTTCGCGTTCAGCGACAAGATCGGAGAGCCCGCGCCCGGCGAGAACGCCGGCGATCGCCGCCTCGGCCTCCTTCAGGCGCCCCTCAACCGCACGCCTTTGCTCGAGGAGAGGAGAAGCCCCGCCCGCCTCGTCCGCCTCCAGGGCGCCGTCGCGAGCAGCGAGATAGACTTTGAGCCATGCGGCCAGAATATCGCGGGCGGCGCCGCGATCGGCATGGCGAACGCTGAGATGGAGAACCGAGGACCCCTTTTCCGCCTCCGCACCCAGAGAACGGGCAAGCCCATCCAGGGCCCGACGCTCAAGCAGGCCCTTCGCCTGAGGATTGGAAGCGAGCATCTGGGTGGCGAGACCCGGATCCAGACGCCCGACGCCGACGGTCTCCTTGAGCGCCGCAAGGACGCCCTCCGACAGGGCCAGATCCCGCTCAGCGTTGACAAGATCTTCCTGCGCGACGACTGCGCCGGCGCCCCGCATGCCCACGAGCAGATCATATCCCCGACCCGGCTCGGGCGCGATGAGCAGCGAGACCGTGGCGACATAAGGCGAAGGGGTCGTCATGACGACCGCTGCCGAGACCACGAATGGCGGCATGAAAAGAAGCAAAATCAACCACTTGGAGCGCCAAAGTTGAAGCAGGACTTCAAGGCCGACAGCCCCTCGCCGAAGTTGTGCGAAGGGCTCCTCCATGCCTGACGCCGAGCCCTTCACACGCCGCCTCTTCCGCTGACCTCAGCGACCCGCAGGATCAGGCGAGTCGCACTCAGAATCACACTTCGCCCATGGCCGTTAACAAGCGATTATCCATTGTGAATCGGGCTTTTATGGGCGCAAGGTGGCTCCCGTCCCTTCGACATCCTCTCCTGACAGGTTCTGCATGAAACTGGCTCGCTTCCCCCGGCGCCGCTACACACCCGCCCCGACGCCGATCCATCCCCTGTCTCGCCTGAGCGCCCACCTCGGCGGACCGGAAATCTGGATCAAGCGGGACGATCTCACGGGCCTCGCCGGCGGTGGAAACAAGACACGCAAGCTGGAGTTTCTGGTCGCAGACGCACTGGCCTCGGGCGCAGATACCCTCGTCACCGTGGGAGCGGTTCAGTCCAATCATTGCCGCCTGACCCTCGCAGCCGCCGCGGCCGAAGGCCTGAAATGCCGCCTTGTGCTCGAACAGCGCGTACCTGGAAGCTATCGACCCGACGCTTCAGGCAACAATTTCCTCTTCGATCTGCTCGGCGCCGAGGCGATCCGGGTCGTCGAAGGCGGAGCCGATCTCGGCGGGGAGATGGACAAACTGGCCGCCGACCTCATCACGGAGGGCCGCCGGGCCTACATCATTCCGGGCGGGGGATCGACGCCCCTGGGAGCCCTTGGATATGTCGTCTGCGCGCGGGAAATCCTCGCCCAGTGCATGGAGCAGACCCTCGCCTTCGATGCGATCGTCACAGCAAGCGGAAGCGCAGGCACTCATGCGGGCCTTCTCGTCGGACTGACCGGCGCGCAGGCGGGAACGCCTCTCATCGGCATCAATGTCCGCCGCCCTCGGGCCGAACAGGAAGCCAATGTTCTTCGACTGGCGGCAGACACCGCCGCAGCTCTTGGCCTGCCAGCCCCGACGGCGTCGGCTGTTGAGGCTCTCGGCGACTGGGTTGGTCCGGGATACTCCCTCCCCACGGACGAAATGATCGAGGCGGTGAAGCTTTTTGCACGCACCGAAGGAATACTTCTAGATCCGGTCTACACCGGCAAGGCCGCGGCCGGACTGCTGGGCCTGATCCGTCAGGGACGGTTTTCAAAAACGGACAGAGTGCTCTTCGTCCATACCGGAGGGGCGCCCTCCCTGTTCGCCTACCAGTCCACACTGGCATCCTGATGTCGGCCTCGCGCAGGACTGTCGGCGTCATAGGCGGCCTCGGCCCGGCTGCGACAGCCGACTTCTTCTTTCGTCTCGTCAGCCGGACCGAAGCCCGGCGCGATCAGGATCATCTCCACATCATCATCGACAACAATCCTCTCATCCCGGATCGCAACGCCGCGCGAAAGGGAGGAGGTCCCTCCCCAGCGCCGGATCTGGCCGCATCGGCGCAGCGCCTGGAAAGCGCAGGAGCAGAAATTCTCTGCATGGCCTGCAACACTGCGCACGCTTATGAGCGGGACATCCGGGCGGCGATCCGACGTCCATTTTTGAGCATGATCGATGCAACCCTCGAGGAAACGTCTCGACGTTGTCCTCAGGCGCGGACCGTCGGGGTCCTCGCGGTCGACGCATGTCTTGAGGCGGAGCTTTATCAGAAGAGTCTTGCCGCCGGAGGGCGCAGCGCGGTCATCCTCGAGGGAGGCGCTCAGGCCTCATTTATGACCGCCATAAACGCCATCAAGGCGGGAGAGGCGGGTGATGAGCCGGCACGCCGGATGCGGGCCGCAGTTCAGGAGCTGACCCTCCAGGGAGCCGAAGCGATCATAGCGGGGTGTACGGAAATACCGCTTGTCCTGCACAGCCGCGACGCGCCCGTCCCCCTGATCAGCTCCACCGATGCGCTCGTCGAGCGCGTGATCATCGTGGCCGGCGGCGCACTGAGAAAGTCTGATCAGTTCGCCTGACGCAGCCACTCGCGGGCCGAGCGCTGGGCTTTGACGATTTCGATCGGGGAGAGGTAATCAGCCATTTCCTGCCGACAGACCTTGGCCTCGTCATGCCCCAGAGCAGCGGCGAGATTGAACCATTTGTGCGCGGCGAGATAATCAACCGAAACGCCCATCCCGGTGGAGTAGATGAGGCCCACCCGATAGAGTTCTTCGGCTGGCGCCTCGCGGGTCAGACCCGCCTCGGGAGCCTCGAGAAGAATTTCAGAATACGCCATTCCGGCAGTCCTTTGCTGGAGAAACGGCCCCCGGCGGATTGTCTCCGGGATCGCCGCCTCATCACGCTCATCGCAATACTCGCGACAGAACCACTCAATAGAACAAGCTTTGCGTTGTAGTTAATACAGACAAGTTTTGTTATTAATTTGAGATTTATTTGAGTATACAGAAATTCACGTGTCTGAATCATGTGTTGTTGCTTGATGAATCAAATATGACCAGGACGCACGCCCCGGGGCGCCAAGCCATCTGCCTGGAGCGGAAAGGCGACGGTCGCGCGGACCAGGGACGATCACAGAGGCCGTCAGGAGGTCGAGAAAACGTATTGTGTCGATCGCGCCAACGAAACCGGCGAACAAGGGGGCCTGATAAACTCGCATCTTCAGACCCTGATGTCGTTGGCCTTAAGAGGCCGGGCCCTGAGAATACTGACAGCAGCGAGACGCTCCCCTCCCCTTAAAAGACGCTCCGGAGAACAGAATGGGCCCGCTTCGGCTGAGTTGGTATGGCGAAACGCGCAAAGCGGCGCCAGAATGCGGAATGAACAACGTCGGCAATCGCATGGACGCGGCTGACGGCAAGGACCCCAACACCAATGACTGTCCCGGAACGCCCTTTCGAGCCCATCAGCTTCGCCCTTGCCGCGCAGGATCCGGGCGGCTTCGCGCAGCGTCTCGGGGCCTCGTTTCGCAGCACGGGCTTCGCCGTTATCAGCGACCATGGGATCGACGAGCGCGTGCTGGATCGCGGCCTGAAAGCCGCAAAGGCGTTCTTCGCCCTGCCTGAGGAAACCAAGAGATCCTACATCCTCGCGAATGGCGGCGGTCAAAGAGGTTACACCGCCTTCGGCGTCGAAATCGCCAAAGGCGCCACAGCCCGCGACCTCAAGGAGTTCTGGCATGTCGGCCGCGATCTCCCGCAGGGCCATCCTTACGCAGAGATCATGCCCGACAACCTTGTCGTCGCCGAAATTCCGGCGTGGAGAGAGGCGACGCAGGCGATGTTCCTCGCACTCGACGCGATGGGAGCGGAACTTCTGAGAGCGATCGCCCGCGATCTCTCCCTCGATCCTGAATTCTTCGCCGACCCGGTCCGGGACGGAAACTCGATCCTGCGCATGCTCCACTACCCGCCCCAGCCCTCACCGCCTCCGGAGGGATCCGTTCGAGCCGGCGCCCATGAGGACATAAACGTCATCACCCTGCTCCTTGGGGCTGAGGAGGGAGGGCTGGAAGTCCTTCATCGGACGCTTGGCTGGCTGCCGGTCAATCCGCCTCCGGGATCCCTGGTGGTCAACATCGGAGACATGCTCCAGCGTCTGACCAACCATGTGCTGCCCTCGACATCCCATCGCGTGGTGAATCCAGCGCCCGAACGCGCCGCCTTTCCCCGCTACTCGACACCCTACTTCCTTCATTTCCGTCCGGATTTCATGATCCGGACCCTCCCCTCCTGCATCACCGCCGACAGGCCTGACCGATATCCTGAACCTCTGATGTCCCAGGATTTTCTCGTCGAACGTCTGCGGGAAATCGGCCTTACCGCCTGAGCGAAGGCCCCCGAGCGCTAGTCGTCCGCCACACGACCTCGTCCCTTCTTGACCTCCGACCGCCGGGTCTTGCCCTCCAGGCGCCGTTCGCGCGAGGCGCGGGTAGGTTTCGTCGCCACGCGCTTCCGACGACGCACCAGAGCCGCCTCCAGAAGGCCCTTGAGACGTTCACGGGCCTCCTCCCGGTTTCGCTGCTGGGAGCGATGGGTCTGGACGAAGATGACGAGCTCTCCGGCCGCTGTCAGTCGGGAGGCGAGAGCCCTGAGCAGACGTTCGCGATCATCGTCACTGAAGACCTCCGAGCGCGACAGATTGAAACGAAGCTGGACCGCGGTTGCGACCTTGTTGACATTCTGCCCGCCCGGACCGCCGGCGGTGAGAAACTTCTCCTCAAGTTCCCCCTCGATCCGCTCCATGAGGCTGGACACGACGTTAGTCTCCGCGATTGAGGCGCGAGATGAGGCTGGAGGTATCCCATCGCCCGCCCCCCTGAGCCTGCACATCGGCGTAGAACTGATCGATCAGCGCGGTAAGCGGAGCAGACGCGCCGGTGGCGCGGGCCGCTTCGAGGGCGATCCGGAGGTCCTTCCTCATCCAGTCGACCGCGAAACCGAACTCGAACTCGCCGGCAACCATGGTCTTCCAGCGATTTTCCATCTGCCAGCTCTGCGCCGCACCCTTCGAAATCGCCTCGATCACCCGCGCCTCATCGAGGCCCGCCCGGCGGGCGAAATGAAGCCCCTCGGCAAGACCCTGAACAACCCCGGCGATACAGATCTGATTGACAGATTTGGCCAGTTGTCCGGCGCCCGCTTCGCCGATCCGGGTGATGGACCGGGCGTAGGCGCTCATCACCGGCTCCACTCTGAGAAAGACGCTCTCCTCTCCCCCGCACATCACCGTGAGGCGGCCCGCCTCAGCGCCTGCCTGACCGCCGGAAACCGGGGCGTCGATGAAGCCCGCCCCCCGCTCGGCGCAGCGGGCCTCGAGACGTCGTGCAAGCCCTGCCGATCCCGTCGTGTGGTCAACGACAACCGCACCTTCAGAAAGATCGGCCTCAATGCGGGCGAAGACCTCCTCCACGTCGGGATCATCGCCAAGGCAGAGGAAAACAAATTCAGCGCCTCTGACAGCCTCGCTCAGCGACACGACCCGCCCCAGTCCGCCGGCGGCCGCCCACGCCTCCGCCCGCGCAGGAGAGCGGTTCCAGACCCGCACCTCATGACCCGCAGCCCCCAGATGACGGGCCATCGGACCGCCCATCACTCCAAGCCCCAGAAAAGCGCAATTGTGTCCAGCCAAGTCAGGCTCCTGAAGCGAGTGTGACATACCCCCCGCGGAAATAGCCCAGAGCATCGCCGGCGCCCATCGCACGAAACGCCGCCACATCGCCATAAATCACTTCATGATCGCCGACCTGGGCGCGCGAGCGCATCCGGCAATCCAGACTGGCGAGAGCCCCGGACAGCACGGGCGCCCCTGTCTGCATCTCGGTCAGACGATCCGCCGGAAGCAGCCGTTCTCCGCGCCGCGAGAACTGCCGCGCCAGAGCCTCGTCCCCGGCGCCCAGAATATTGACCGAAAACGACCGGCAGGAGGTGAACACCTCGAACGCTGCGCATCCGCCTCCCAGACACCAGAGGATGACCGGCGGAGCCAGAGAGACCGAGGTCAGAGAGTTGACGATCACCCCATGGGCCCTCCCGAGGGCGTCATGGGCGGCGATCAGGACCACGCCTGTGCCAAAACCGCCCAACGCGCGCCTGTAGGCCAGCTCATCAAACGCAATGTCGTTCACGATCATGCACCGGCCCTTAACTCAACCAGGAGTATAAACGGCCTTCATACGCCGGAACGAGCCACTCCGGACCGCCTGACAGGGTCGATCATCACGATGAACAACAATAAATCCGTGATCATCAAGAAAATCAAAAAGGTCAGCGGCGGCGGGCATCACGGCGGCGCCTGGAAAGTGGCCTATGCGGACTTTGTGACCGCCATGATGGCGTTTTTCCTTCTCATGTGGCTGATCAACACCACCTCACCCGAGCAGAAGCGGGGGATCGCCGATTACTTCGCCCCGGCAAGCGTGTCGCGCAGCTCCCAGGGCGCTGACGGTCTTCTGGGCGGAACGGCCTTTCAGACCGACGGCGCCCGCGCATCCGGATCCAACCAGGAAAGCGCCCGCCTTCAGGCCGACAGCAATCAGGAAATCACGATCGCAGAAGAGTCGGAAGAAGACAGCGAGGACGCTGTCGCCCGGGCCCTCGCCGCCCGCGTCGAGGGCGCGGAATTCGACAGCGCCGAGGCCTCGCTCCGTCAGGCGCTCGAGGACATGCCCGATCTGGCGGAGCTCTCACGACATCTTATTGTCGACCAGACCCCCGAGGGGCTCAGAATACAGCTGATCGACCAGGAGGGACGCGCCATGTTCTCAGGCGCATCGGCGGACCCGCTGCCGCGCACCCAGCGCCTGCTCGAAACCGTAGCCAAGGTGATCGAACGCCTGCCCAACCGGATATCCATTTCGGGACATACCGACCCCAACGGTCCTGAAAAGCCTGGCTACAACAACTGGAACCTGTCGGCGGATCGCGCCAACGCAGCGCTGCGCATTCTGCAGGCCAACGGCGTCGAGGACGATCGGGTCGTGCAGGTCAGCGGAAAAGGCTCCAGCGATCCTCTCTACCCTGATGATCCGAGCCTGCCGGCGAACCGTCGGGTCAGCATCGTGCTGATGCGGGAGGCGCCCGTGCTTCCCAGAGACCATGATCTCTGATTAAGCCCCATCGCGCCGCCAGGTGCGGCGCGTCGGACGAACGTCGCATCAAACAAGGCGCGCCTGAGGCGATGCGGACGGCCAGGACAGGATTTCCTCTGGCGCTCAGACCCGCGCCGCGGTTAGTCTTCTTTCCTCATGAAGGAAAGCGAGCCACGAACAACCCTGCCCTCAGACTTCATCCGCCGGATGAAGTTTTACCTCACTACGCCTCAGCCCTGCCCGTATCTCCCTGAACAGACCGAACGCAAGGTGTTCGCCAATCTGGCTGTGGAGAATGCGGTCAATCTGCATGACAGCCTGACGAGGTCAGGGTTTCGACGGTCTCAGTCAATCGCCTATCGCCCCGCCTGCGTAGCCTGCCAGGCCTGCCGATCGGTTCGCATCGACGTGCGCAATTTCGAGTTCACGCGCCGTCGGCGACGCATTCTGTCGGCCAACGCCGACCTCCACCGCTCGCCGCACGAGACAGAGGCCACTCGCGAGCAGTTCCGCCTGCTGAAGAGGTATCTGGACACGCGACACGCCGAAGGCGGCATGGCCGACATGACCTATCGCGATTTTTCAAGCATGGTCGGCGCAAGCCCGGTCAGAACCGTGATCTTCGAATATCGCTCTGACAAAACCGCGTCCGGATCGGAACCCGCCCTTGAGGCCGCCGCGCTGACGGACGTTCTTCGGGACGGGTTGTCTATGGTCTACAGCTTCTTCAGTCCCGAGCGCAGCCGCCAAAGCCCGGGCGCCTTTCTGATTCTGGACCATGTGCGCCTCGCAGCCGAACTCGGCCTGCCCTACGTCTATCTGGGTTACTGGGTGCGAGGATCGGCCAAAATGGCCTACAAATCCGATTACAGGCCCCTCGAAATGCTCGATGGAGACGACTGGAGGCCGGTCACCGACGACGACCTGACCGCCTGAGGCTGACGAGAGGAAAGACAGCAGCCAGAGACGGACACGCCTGCGCCGACGGGGCCGACCTGAGACCGACTGTCAGATCAGAAGCGCACCTCCGGTGCAGTATTAAGCTCAGCCCGGGCGGCGGCTCCGACGTCAAAGAATTCCCGGGCTTCAAAACGACCCAGCCCCGTGAGCAGAGACCCGGGAAACTGCTCGATCGCCGTGTTGAAGTCTCCGGTGGCGGAGTTATAGAAACGCCGGGCGGCGGCGACCTTGTCCTCAATAATGGCCAGTTCGGACTGAAGCTGCACAAAATTCTGGCTCGCCTTGAGATCAGGATAGGCCTCTGCAAGCGCAAAGACGCGACCGAGAGCGGAGGTGAGCGCGCCTTCGGCCGCGCCCAGAGCCGACGGACCCTCAGCCTGACTGGCGACGTTCCTCGCCTGTATCACCGCATCAAACGTCGCCGCCTCATGGGCGGCGTAGCCTTTGACGGTCTCGACTAGATTAGGCACCAGCTCGCGGCGCAGCTTGAGCTGCACATCGATCCCCGAAAAAGCTTCATTCACCCGCTGCCGCTTTGCGACCAGGTCGTTGTAGATGAGGACAACCGCGATCAGACCAATCGCCACTGCGACGAGCGCGACTACCACCACGGACATGTTCACCCCTCCCTGTTCGCGCCCCTCTGTCGGGCGACTCTGACTTGAGACACTATATCAACACCTCGCCACATCCAACGTCGGCGGATCAGCCGGTGAAACGACCGTTGCGATTAAACCCTTTAGGCGCGATCCGTCCGGACTGAGCGCGTCGTCCGACCCAGTCTTTCCAGTCAGCATGCTGCATCTGCCGCCCGGATCCGTCCCTCCAGGAAAAGCCGTCAGCCTTCGCAAAGGTCGCCGCATCGGCGAGCCCCCCATCCTTGAAGGACTGGAGACGGACGCCCTTGCCCCGGTTCATCTCTGGAACCTCCGACATTCGGAAGAAGAGGAGCTTCCGATTATCTCCGATGACCGCAACATACTCCCCTGTCGCCCGGACGCAGACCGCAAGGCTCCCGTCGGCTCCCGGCGCCATGATGATCTTGCCCTTTCGGGTCGAGGACAGAAGCTCCTCATCCGGGACGATGAACCCATATCCGGTCGAGGACGCGAGAAGTCTGCGCACGCCCTCTTCAGGCGTGAACATCTCGACGATGGTCTCTTCCTCCGGCAGATCAAGGCTCAGACGGATCGGCTCGCCATGGCCGCGTCCCCCCGGCAGTTTATCCGCGCCAAGCGTGAAGGCGCGCCCCCCCGACGCCATAAGGATGATCCGGTCGCTGGTCTGGCACTCGAGAGCGAAGAGGAACTCATCGCCCTCTTTGAACTTCAGGCCGTCCAGCTTCTGATTGTGGCCCTTAAGAGCCCGGATCCATCCCATCCTCGATAGCACCACCGTGACCGGCTCGCGAACGACAAGCGCTTCGAGCGCCGCGTCCTCATCGACCTCGGCCGCAGTCTCGAACTTGGAGCGCCGCGGTCCGAGCTTTGCGTCGGACCCGAACACATCGCGCGCCGCCTTGAGCTGACGCTTGACTTCGGTCCACTGCCGCCCCGTCGAATTGAGAAGAGCCAGAAGGCTTTCGCGCTCCTGCGCGAGCTCTTCATGCTCCCGCCGGATCTCGATCTCCTCAAGCTTCCGCAGGGCTCGAAGACGCATGTTGAGGATCGCCTCAACCTGCACGTCCGACAGCCCGAAGCGACGCATCAGCTCCGCCTTCGGATCATCCTCATAACGAATGATCCGGATCACTTCGTCGATGTTCAGATACGCCTTGAGGAGTCCCTCGAGGATCTCCAGACGGCGCTCGATCTTGCCCAGCCGGTGACGCGCCCGGCGCGTGATCACCTCCCGGCGGTGATCGAGATAGGCCCGCAGAACATCCTTCAGCCCCATGACCTTCGGAACGCCGTGATCAAGCACATTGATGTTGATCGGGAAGCGGGTCTCGAGATCGCAGGCGCGGAACAGGCTCGCCATGAGGACCTCGGGATCCACCGTCCGGGACTTCGGCGTGAGAACCACACGGACATCCTCCGCGCTTTCGTCCATCGCATCTTCAAGAAGCGGCGCCTTGCGCGTCTCAATCAGTTCAGCGAGGCGCTCCATCAGCTTGGACTTCTGCACCTGATAAGGGATCTCGGTGACAACAATCCGCCAGACCCCGCGCCCCATATCCTCCTTGCGCCAGCGTGCGCGGATCCGCACCCCGCCCCGGCCGGTGGCATAAGCCTCACGAAGACTCTCGGGCGGTTCGACGATCACCCCCCCCGTCGGGAAATCAGGTCCGGGAATGATTTTCAGGAGATCGTCCAGACTGGCCTTGGGGTTTTCGAGAAGATGGATCGCTGCATCGATGCATTCAGCAGCGTTATGCGGCGGGATGGAGCACGCCATGCCGACGGCGATCCCGGAGGCGCCGTTGGCGAGCAGGTTGGGAAAACCGGCCGCCAGCACTACGGGCTCGCGGTTCTCTCCGTCATAGGTGTCGCGAAAATCGACCGCATCCTCCTCCAGCCCCTCCAGAAGAAGCATCGCGGCCGCAGTCAGGCGGCTTTCCGTGTAACGGAAGGCCGCTGGCGAATCTCCATCGATGTTCCCGAAATTGCCCTGGCCGTCGATCAGCGGGTGGCGGACGTTAAAGTCCTGCGCCAGCCTCACGAGCGCATCGTAGATCGACTGGTCTCCGTGAGGATGAAAGCGGCCGATCACGTCGCCCACGACCCGAGCGCATTTCTTGAACGCATCCTGCGGCGACAGCTTGAGATCATTCATTGAGTAGAGAAGCCGCCGGTGAACCGGCTTCAGACCGTCCCGCACATCCGGCAGCGCGCGCGAGGTGATGGTTGAGAGGGCGTAGGCGAGATATCGGCGCGAGAGGGCCTCCGCCATCGGTTCGTCGATCACGTGCCCGGAACCGCCGCGACCCGAGCCCCCTGTCAGGATGTCATCGCTCATCTCGAGGCCTTCCCATCAATGGACGGATCGCCAACGAGACGACCCCGGGACCGACAAAGCGAATCACGCCCCGTCCGCGGAGACTCTCCCCGCCCGCTCCAGTCGGTCAATCATCAGATATCTGGCCTCAGGCAACCCCCGATTGAGATCTCCAAGCAGTCGGCTGGCCAGAAAGTGTCCCGTCAGACGCAGCCCGGCCCGGATATCCACAGCCCCCGCAGGAGCCCGCGGGTCGAGAAGGAACGCCGGCAGAGCGAGGAGCCGATCGAGATAAGGCCCCGCCTCGCTTCCCCGGACCGCCCGTCCGGTTCGGGGGCTGACATGCGTAAGTCCGTCATTGGCCCCGCTGATCGCGCATATTGAGAGGTCGACGCCATATCCAAGCACAGAAAGCAGACCTAATTCCCAGCGAACGAAAAGGGCTGGCCAGACGCCCGGCTCCCCAAGGGCATCGAGCAGGGTTTCGGTGGCGTCGAACAACCCCGGCCACGCCTCGCCCTCGGGCGTGCAGGCGGTCAGAAGGTCAGCGACCGCAGACAGCGCGCTGAGTTCGCACGGATCGGAAAGGTGACGCGCCGCACGTTCGGCCTCCGGCTCCGTCATGGCGAAATGACCGAGGCTATCCTCCATCCGGGCCCGCCAGGTGACCGCAGCCGTGTTCCCGGGCTGAAGGGCCGCGCGCTTGCGGCGGCCGGCCCCGCCATAGACAAGCCCTCTCACCCGCCCTCGCGTCCGTCCGAACACTTCAAGGATCGCCCCCGTCTCGCCAAACGGACGCAAGCCCAGACACAAGGCGCGATCGGTCCACTCAACCATGGCTTGCGCGCCCGGACAGGGGAAACCCGCAGGCGCCTCGTAGAGACGCAGAACCAGATCGGGAGCGCGAATGCATCTCCAAGGTGCGCCCCCTTCCCTGATCCCCGCCGGACCCAATCATCCGACAGCGCGCGTAAAAAAACGTAGCATGATCCGTGCGACTATGGATCGCCCGGGATCCGCGTCAATGACCCGAGACATCGCTCGGAAAAATCGTCATACCCGAAAAGGATCGATCCCCCGTCCGTTTCCGGACAAGGATCACGAAAGGTCGAAAGGCGAGCATCCCATGTCGCTGCCTGTGGTGCACCATCCCGACTATCACCCGGAGACCCCCGTCGATGAGCGACGCTTCCCGATGGACAAGTATGCTCACCTGTCGCGGCGTCTCCAGGATCCCTCCTTCCATGGACGCCTCGACTGGAAGACCCCCTCTCCGGCCTCGCGCGAGCAGCTCCTGAGAGCTCATGATGAAACCTATGTCGACGCGATCCTGTCTCTGAGCCTGGATGCGCGCTCCGTGCGTCGGATCGGCCTCCCCCTGACGGACTCCATCGTTCGCCGGGCGCTCGCCTCGTGCGGCGGAACCATTCTGACCACACGTCTCGCCCTCGAACGCGGCCTGAGCGTCAATCTCGCAGGCGGCTCTCATCACGCCGCGCGCTCGCAGGGAGCGGGCTTCTGCCTGTTCAACGATGTCGCTGTCGCCGCCCTCGATCTGCTCGCCTCCGGCTCGGCTCAGCGCATTCTGGTGCTCGACTGCGACGTCCATCAGGGCGACGGCACCGCTCTCATCTTCGCCGGCGACCCAAGGGTCTTCACGGTCTCGCTCCACTGCCGGACCAACTGGCCACTCGAGAAGCCGCCGAGCGACCTCGATATAGAGCTTGAGCCGGGATCGACCGATGAGATCTATCTTGAAGCGCTCGGGGCGGCGCTGCAGAAAAGCCTGCCTCGGGCGCGTCCGGATCTGGTCATCTTCAATGCCGGGGTCGACCCCCACATCGAGGATCGCTTAGGCCGCCTTTCTCTGAGCGATCAGGGTCTCAGAGACCGCGAACGTCTGGTCCTCGAGACCTGCGCCCGCAACAGCCTCCCCCTGGCAGCGGTTCTGGGAGGCGGTTACGGACCGGATCCGGACGTCATCGCCCGGAGACACATGATTGTCTTTGAGACATTTTCCGGCTTCGCATCGGCCAGAGCGTCATCGGACGTCTAGCGGCTGTCCGGCGGCCGGTTCCATCCCGTCTGTGCGCGCACCAGAGGCAGATAGACGAACTTGGGAAGCGCGTAGATCGCCTTGAGCGGCCAGGTGAAGCGCCGCGGGAAGCTGGTTTCAAAACCGCCCCGCATCACCGCATCGGCGATCCGGCGGGCGGCCTCAGAAGGCTGGATCATGAACGGTTTTGGAAACGTGTTGTGATCCTGTGCAGGCGTTTCGACAAATCCCGGCGTGGAGACCGACACGCCGACGCGATAACGATCGACTTCAATCTTCAGGCACTCCGCCATATTGATAAGCCCCGCCTTGGTCGCCCCATAAGCGGAGGACGTGGGCATTCCGCCGAAGCCTGTGGCCGACGACACGAAATGGATGTGTCCTTCCTGCCGGGAACAGAAATCAGGAAGCACAGCGCCCGTGACATGAGAGGCCCCGAGAAGATTAGCTCGGACCGTGCGTTCGAACAGATCAATGGAAAACGACTGACCCTCGAACGGCAGATAAACCCCGGCGTTGGAGATCGCGAGACCAATCGGGCCAAAGGCGGAGCGCGCAAGACTGGCGGCCGTCTCGACCTCGGAGGCGATCGCCACATCGCAGGGCGCAGCAATGACACGCCCCGGAAAGGCGTCCGCCAGCTTCGCCAGAACCGCTTCGCTGCGGGCGCTGGCCGCCACGCGCCAGCCTCGTCGAACGAGTTCTCCGACCAGCTCGTAACCGATACCCGAACTGGCGCCGGTGACCCAGGCGCAACCGTGGGAAGGAGATGCGGGACGCCTGGCCATCAGGCTGGAAGCTCGCGCAGCACGTACTCTACCCGCGAGCCCTCCGCCGTGAAGGCGCACTTCACCCATCGCCCCCGGGCGTCATACCAGAACTCGGCGTCAAGATCAGACTTCACCAGATACCGGCGGGCCTGAATCTCCCCCGATCCG
This sequence comes from uncultured Alphaproteobacteria bacterium, assembly GCA_903831255.1. Taxonomy (GTDB): domain Bacteria; phylum Pseudomonadota; class Alphaproteobacteria; order Caulobacterales; family Hyphomonadaceae; genus UBA7672. The sequence continues at coordinate 25,999 of CAIKWZ010000009.1, read as the reverse complement.
ATCCGGACAGTCTCAAGCCCCTTATCAACAACGGTCATCTTGAGCATCTCGCCGGTCTCGGTCGACAGCATCGCCGGCTCGCTCATCTGCTCGATATTCCAGTGTGTTGAGGGAATGACGGGCTTGTTCAGAACGCCGCGGAAAGCTGACCCGGCAACATCGAGACCGCCCTGGACAGCTTTTGCCGCCACTTCACGCCAGCGACCGTCCTTTTTGGTTCGGGCCTCAACACGCTCGAGCGCTCCGCCGATCCAGGTCTCGGTAGCGTCATGAACATAATGGTAGACCGTGAGCGGCCCGATCATCACTTTGAGATCGATATCGGTCTCTACATTCAGCGTGTCGCCCTTGCGACGAAACGCTACGACATGCCGTCCGAACGGCTGGCCATTCCGGAGGACGTCAAACTCGATCCGTGATCCGTCTGCGGGCTTCCAGCGACCAACGCCCCCGCCGGCGAGCGTGGCGGACGCAGGCGCGCCAGCTCCCTGTGGCGCAGCGGCAGCCGGGCCAGCCGTCGCCACCGAAAGAATGCCGGACAGCGCCAGCATCGCAACCCATGCGCTAACACCTGGCCTCATCGATAAGTCGCTCCAGGGCCTGAAGGCGATCCAGCTACAACGAAAGACGGCAAGAGAGACGTCCAGCCCGACCGACGCTCAGTTGCGATCAGACAGATGCAGGGGGTATCCCCGACCGCTCGCGGCTCATGCTTCATTCCGGGCTCTGCGAACGCCAGATCCCCTCGCTCATAAACGCCGAACTCATCTGCAAACGACCCATGAATCACAACGGTCACGTCCCGACGATGATGACCATGCTGGGGGGCCCTCTGCCTTGGGTCAAGCCTCAGCAGCCTCGCGTCCGGAACGCCGACCGGCAGGGAGCCGACCCCGAACCAGCCGCGTCTCCACGACAGAGCCACAAGATCAGATCTCAACAGCCTGTCCCTGAGCTCATGACGCCCGTCCGAAGCGAGCGGACACGCCCCGGGCGGTCCTGGGCGCTCTTCTGAAGGACCAGCCGCCCCGCTTGCGATCGGGGCGGGGGCCTGTGCCTCCAGCATCCGTCCTCCGATCGCCTCCAGCAGAGACAGGGAGCATCTCCCCTCGGACGACAGGCTCACATGCAGATCCGCAGCCAGACTCTCAGCCGGCGCCAGAGCGCCGGCGGCGTAATCCAGCATAAACGCCGCATAGGCGTTATCGTGGAGCGTCATGACAGACCCGCTTTGCAACCGCGACGAACACAGCCTACGCACTGTCACCCCGGACGGATCAGCCTGGTATGCGATTGATGAAAGGGGGCGACTTCCCGTATGCAGAGGCTCAAGAGAAGGAGCTGGGCCTCGACATGATCCTGAATTCGGTCATTGACGCCATCGGGAACACGCCTCTGGTGCGGCTGAAGGCCGCTTCCGACGCGACCGGAGCGACCATTCTGGGCAAAGCCGAGTTCCTCAATCCGGGCCAGTCGGTCAAGGACAGAGCCGCTCTGGGCATCATTCGGGACGCTGAACGGAGCGGAGCTCTGAGACCGGGCGGCCTGATCGTGGAAGGAACAGCGGGCAACACAGGCATCGGCCTCGCCGTGGTGGGCAACGCCCTAGGCTATCGCACCCTGATCGTGATGCCGAGAACCCAGTCGCAGGAGAAGAAGGACGCCATTCGCAGTCACGGCGCACGTCTGGTCGAGGTGGATGCGGTTCCCTATGCAAATCCGAATCATTACGTGAAGTATTCCCGCCGTCTGGCGGAGGAACTGGCGATATCCGAACCAGGCGGGGCGATATGGGCCAACCAGTTCGACAATGTCGCCAATCGTCAGGCGCACTATGAAACGACCGGTCCGGAAATCTGGCGTCAGACAGATGGCCGGATCGACGGCTTCATCTGCGCCGTCGGATCCGGCGGAACCCTCGGAGGCGTCTCTCTCGCCCTCAAGGAGCGCAATCCCGCTGTCAGGATCGGGCTTGCGGACCCTCATGGAGCGGCCCTCTACTCCTGGCGCCTCACAGGGGAACTGAAGGCGGAAGGATCCTCGATCATGGAAGGCATCGGTCAGTCTCGCATCACGGCCAACCTTGAAGGAGTGACGATCGACGACGCCTTCCGGATCAGCGACGAGGAAGCGCTGAGCGTCATGTTCGACCTCACGAAGAATGAAGGCATGTGTCTTGGCGGCTCTTCAGGGATCAATGTCGCTGGGGCCATGGCCCTCGCCCGGAAGCTCGGTCCCGGGTCGACGGTCGTCACCATCCTTTGCGACTACGGATCCCGGTATGTCTCCAAGCTCTACAACAGGGCTTTCCTGACCGAAAAAGGCCTGCCAGTCCCGGAGTGGCTGAGCTGAAGACGTCGCCGCAAGGCGCGCCAGACGAACCGTCGAATGACAGATCCGGGCAGTCTCACAGGTCGGGCTGAAAGATCGCTCAGCCCGCGATCGTGGTCACGGCGTAGGCGACGCCGCCCCAGAATACGCTGCAGAAGACAGTCACGAACACGGTGACTTTCCACGCCGGCCAGCGGGCCTCGCCGGCCTCCATGTCTGCGCGTCCGGGAAGACCCAGAAGGACCTCGGGGACCGCGCCGGGCACACGGGCGCGTTCGGCGTTGACCCTGACCGGGGGAGAGGAGAGTTTTCTCGCTTGCACGTCAGGAACCTCCCGCTGAGGGCCGGAAATGACGGGAACGCCCCCGATTTCCGGACCTGACTATGGTCCCCCAACCCATTTAACATCGGGTCAATAACTCACAGGCATTTCGACATATCGGGACAAACGACCTCCTGCGGCAAGACTGCAGCGCAGTTGCGGCTGCAAAGAGCCGCGAGCCGAAAGACAGCTTAGTAGGCGTCCGAGCCGAACATCACGGCGGGGACCGCCTTCGCCAGAATCCTCAGATCCTTGCTCATCGACCAGGTGCGGACATATTCGACATCCATCCGGACACGCTGGTCGTAGGTCAGGGAATTTCTGCCATTGACCTGCCACAGCCCCAGAACCCCGGGCCGAACCGCCGTATAGTAAGCAAAATCTGTCCCATATCGGAAAATCTCGCCCGAAGTGATGGGCCGGGGTCCGATGATCGACATCTCTCCGCGAAGAATGTTGATCAGCTGGGGAAGCTCATCCAGACTGGTCCGCCTGAGCAAACGTCCGATCGGAGTGATCCGGGGGTCCAGCCTCAGCTTCTGGTAGAGAGCCCACTCGGCCGCTGCGGCCGGATCCGATGAAAGCAGGGCCTCAAGGCGCTCGGCCGCATCGGTTCGCATCGTCCGAAACTTGTAGCAGTTGAAAAAGCGCCCGTTGGCGCCGCAGCGCTTCTGCGTGAAGATCACCGGTCCGCGCCCGCTCAGTCGGATCCCGAGACAAATGACAGCCATGAGGGGCAGCAGAAACACGAACGCCAGAGACGCCAGCACAAGATCCATGGAGCGCTTCGCCAGGCTCGAATAAACCGGCGACATCACTGCAGAATCGAAGCGCAATCCTGACGATGAGGCGATCCTTTCAGCCTCGACGCCTTGACCGTTCTTCATCCGATCCGCCTTTCTCGCCCGAAGCGTCGCTGGATGGCAGCAACAGCCATGCCACCGAGCTCAGCTTCTCCCTCCATCGACGGTGGAAATTCCCCAAGACCGCCACGGAAATCGTGTGGCTGTCTGAACCAGAGGGTTTCGAGCCGATGCCAACGTGGATCGTCTTGGGACAATCGCGGGGATGCCTCAAATGGTTTCCCGAGGCGGGCGAAATCACAACGATAATCGACCCGGACTTCAACCATGAGGCGAAGCACCCGGTCTCGCCTTGCGTCGCAGGCCCGGGTTTGGCTAGGTGATCCCTGCTGGGCCGCCGGCCCGACTCACCCCCCCGGAAGGATGAACCGGTCATGGTCGCCCGCCTCGCTCCCGAAAGCCCTCTCGTATCGGCCGAGTGGCTGAAATCGCATCTGAGCGCTCCGGATGTTCGGGTGCTGGATGCAACCTACATGACCACATTCAGACCTGGCGAAGCGCAGACCGGCGGGGAGACCTACGCCGCCCATCATATTCCCGGCGCGCGCTTCTTCGACATTGACGATATCGCGGACACGACGAACCCGCTCCCCCACATGCTCCCCTCTCCGGAAAAGTTCGCATCCAGGGCCCGGAGACTGGGTCTGGGAGATGGTCATCGGATCATTTGTTACGATCAGAACAACTACATGGCGTCGGCGAGAGTGTGGTGGATGTTCCGGACCATGGGGCATGACGATGTGGCCGTTCTGGATGGAGGCTTTGAAGCCTGGAAGGCGGCTGGAGGAGACATTGAGGACCTCCCCCCGACGCCCCACTCGGATCGTCACTTCACCGTCCGTATGCGCTCCGATCTGGTCCGTAATCTCGAACAGGTCGGGAAGGCCCTGGAGACCGGCTCAGCGCAGGTCCTCGACGCGAGATCGGCCGCGCGGTTCACCGGAGCCGCCGAAGAGCCGCGACCGGGCCTGCGTCGCGGGCACATGGCAGGCGCCCTGAACCTTCCCTATACGCGCCTGCTGGCCCCTGACGGCCGCTTTCTGCCCGTCGATGAAATGCGATCTCAGTTCGCATCCAGCGGCGTCGACCTCACCCGCCCGATCGTGAACACCTGCGGCTCGGGCGTCACCGCAGCAGTGCTCGCTCTGGCGGAGGCGATCTGCGGCTGTGAGACGGCGTCCGTCTATGACGGATCCTGGTGTGAGTGGGGCGATCCCGCCAGCGGCGCCCCGGTGGCGTCGCTCTGAGGTATGGTTGAGAAACCTGATCACCTCGCAACGCGTCTGTCTCATGCGGCACGGGACGAAGCCCTGACCCAGGGAGGCGTCAACCCCGTTCTCCAGCGCGCGTCCACCGTCCTGGTGGCCTCCGCCGACGATCTCTACGACCCTGACACATGGACCTACGGACGTCACGGGACAGCCACGCACAGGGCCCTGAAGGAGGCCTTGTCTGAGCTCGAGAATGCGCCGTGCTGCGCCCTCGTCAGCTCCGGCCTTCTGGCGTGCACGCTGCCCTTTATGGCGTTCGCCGAGCCGGGCGACCATGTGCTGGTGAGCGACAACGTCTACGGACCGACGCGACGTTTCTGCGACCGGTTTCTTCGACGATGGGGATGCGAGGTCGAATACATCGACCCGACCATCGGCGGCGATATTGAAACACGTATCCGCCCCAACACACGGCTGGTCTTTCTCGAAAGCCCCGGCTCTCTCACCTTCGAGATCGCGGATGTGCCCGCGATCGCAGCTGTCTGCCGCAGGGCGGGCGTCATCTCGGTGATCGACAATACCTGGAGCGCAGGCGTTTTCCTCAAACCGATCGAACTGGGGATCGACGTATCGGTCCAGTCGACCAGCAAGTATGTCAGCGGATCCGCCGACACGCTCGGCGGCGCTCTGTTCACCCGCAGCGATCGCCTGGCCTCAAAACTTAAGGACGCCGCCAGCGATCTGGGCCTCAGCGTCTCTCCGGACGACGCCTATCTGATCCTCAGAGGCCTGCGGACCCTGCCCTTGCGTCTCGAACGACACGGCGCCTCGGGTCTCAAAGTGGCTCACTGGCTGCAGGGTCGGGCGGAGGTTGCGAGGATCCTGCATCCAGCCCTCGAGACAGACCCCTTTCACAAATTGTGGAAGAGGGATTTCACAGGGGCAGCCGGCCTGTTCGGATGCTGTTTATCACCCGACCTCGCCGGACGGACATCTCAGTTTCTTGACCAGCTGAAACTGTTCGGACTGGGTTTCTCATGGGGCGGGTTCGAGAGCCTCGTCATTCACTGCGATCCCCAGCTGAAGAGAGCCGCTTCGGCATCCGTCGGACTGGAAGGGCCGCTCCTGCGTTTCAGCATCGGCCTGGAGGAACCCGACGACCTGATCGCCGACCTGCGGCAGGCGTTCGACAGCCTTTAACCGGGACCGGCGGGACGACCTCAGTCATCCGTGTAATACTTCCGGTAGGCTTTGTAATCGGCGGCTGTGTAGGCGTACTGGCCGCGCCGCCGGAGATCGACAAAGGTCAGCGCCACACCCGCCACATTGGCCTTGAACTCGCGCAGGATTTTGAGGGTTTCCCGGAGCGTCGCCCGATTGGTCTTGCGCCAGCGGGCGGCGACGACAACCTGGTCCACCTTGCGCGTCACCACGCGGGTCTCAGCCATGAGCAGAACAGGGCCCGTGTCGATGATAATGAGATCATAGGTCTGTTTCAGCATGGTCATCAGCGCATCGAACGCGCGGCTGCCAAAGACATCCTTCGGCGTATGCTTACGGTCGGCCAGCGGAAGAATATGAAGCCCGGTCGCCTCGTCCGTCACAATCACATCAGACAGCCGGCTTTCGCCGAAAAGGTACTCAAGAAGACCGGCCTCGGCGGGAACGCCGGAAACCTCGGTGAGCTGGCGGCGCCGGATGTCCCCATCAATCACGATCGTCTTCGTGCCTGACATGGCGGCCATTCGGCCGAGACAGTAGGTCATGCTCGTCTTTCCCTCATCCGGCAGAGAAGAGACGACTGCGACCGTTTTCGCCGGATGATCGACATCTGCGAAGAGAATGGAGGCCCGGAGGTTCCGGAAGGCTTCCGCGTAGCCGGAATGAGGCTTTTCAAGAAGGTAATCCGCAGGCTTGATCCGGGCCTTTGCGAAGGTTCCCGAAGGCGCCAGCAGCGGCACAGAAACCAGATAGGGAGCCCCCGTGTACTGCTCCACATCCTCAGGAGATGAGAAGAAGCTATCCATAAGCTCCACAATCAGTCCGGCGAGACCGGCGAGTGCGGCGCCGAGAATAAAGCCCAGCGCAAGGTTGAGCGTGGTGTTGGGAAAGCTTGGGCCCGTCGGCGTCGCCGCATAGGCGTTGATCAGCGCATCGGCCTCCGTGATGCCGTCAAGCTCGCTCGTCTCCTTGAACCGGTTGAGAAACTCCTCATAAAGCGCCCGGCTGGCGTCCGCGTCCCTCTGAAGTTCGTTCAGCACGACACTGGCGCGGTTATTGACCGCAAGCTCGCCCTTCTGCGAATTCAGACGTGACTGAAGCGCATTCACCCGCTCGCGGGAGACCAGAACGTCCTGCTCAAGGGCGGACACAATTCTCTGCAGTTCGGCGCTGATCTGGCGTTCGACGTCCCGCTCCTCGCTGAGAACGCGGATGACATCAGGATGGCCGTCCAGATAGCGCGCCCTGAGATCCGCCTTCCGACGAAGGATCTCTGCCTGCTGAACACGAAGGGCGCTGATATTCCCTGACGCGAGAGCCTCCGAAATCGTATCGACCCCGCCGCCGGCGGCCAGCTGGTTCTGAACATTCTGAAGTCTGGCCCGCTTCTCGGCCAGATCAGCCTGCTGCACGGTCAGCTGCGCATTGAGATCCCGGATAGCCTGCTCGGTCAGGGTTGAACCTTCCGCAGACAGGAGGCCCGTACGCGCCCTGTGAGCCTCGACCTTGCTCTCCGCTTCACGCACCTCGTCACGCAAGGCGACAACACGATCATCCAGCCACGACTTGGCCCGACGCGTCGCATCGAACTTCGTCTCCAGCTGATTGTCGAGATAGACATCCGCGACCGTATTCGCGAGCAGCGCCGCCATGTCGGGCGTGGAACTCGTCGCATTGATTTCAATAATGTAGGTCGGACCGAGCCGATTGATCGAAATCGCCCCCTGGACCGCGGCGATCACACCGTCGAGTTCAGCCTGTTCGGCTTTGAGGATGTCCTCTTCGCTCAGCGCCTCATCTGTCGCCTCATCCCCGCCGCCAGGCAGCACCGATTTGATGAAGGACTTGAGGCCGTTCTTGAACTGATCCATTCCGGAGGGAGGAACCCGAGCCGGGTTGAACTCAGGATTCTCCACCAGATCCAGCCGCTTGACCACCTTTGACAGAAGCGATCGGCTCTTGAGGATCTCCGCCTCGGTGTCGATGACAGCGCTGTTGGGCGCAAGGCCCTGCATCACCGCTCCGATATCGATGACCTTGGCGCTCTGAGTGTTGACGATCACGCTCGAGGTGGCCGTGTAACGCGGCTTCAGGGTCAGAGTGAACAGCGTCGCCAGGGCGAAGACGCACAGAAACACGCCTGCCATGAGATTAAGTCGACGACGGACAGCCCGGATGACGGACTGCAGATCAAGGCCGCCCGGAGCCTCCGAGGGCGCAAGTCCACCCGCCGGATAAACCGAAGACCCGTCCGGTGAGTAGGGCATGTTCACGTCGACATTCTCCGATCCTCGGCAGGGGTGGTCAGGGTGAGCCCCTTAACCCCAACGCCCGGCGACAATCCCTCAAGGATAGATCACGAGAGCTGCGCTGAGGATGTTCTGATCGAAGTCTCTCTCCGACTGAAGGCCGCTCGAATCCTGAGTTCGCATCATGTACGACAGATCGAGGCGCGCACGGCGGTTGAGTTTGTACCCCAGACCAATCCCGAACTCACCCTGATCGTCGGTACGATCGATATCCTGGAAGTCGATGCTCCGGGACCGGGCCTCTCCGAACAGCAGCACATTGCGTCGAAGCTCATGATCGATGCGTACCCCGAACGACGTATTGTAGGCGGTGCTCGAATTAACCAGACCGGGATCGAAGATGTCGCGCTGGCCGGTGAACGTAAGCGTTGTGAGCTGGGTCGGGAACCATTCGAGGCGGCCGTCGACACTCATTCCGTTCGTGTCAGGACGCGAAAGCGCATCCTTCTCTTCTTCCACATAGCCAAAAGCGATATCCCCCCGGAACGGCGCCGCGAGCTCGAAATTGAGGCCGATCTGACCCGTGGTGCGACGACCGTCACGGCTGGGATTGAGAGCTGAGCCGACGAAGTCATAATCCTGGTCGGATACCCGTCCCTGGACATAAACCGCGACGTCAGGAGAGATGGCGTAGGACGCCCGTCCGGCCGCATAAGTCTCAGTCACATCACGGAAACTCTGAGCAGTGTCGAAATCGCTGGACGCCGAACCCAGGCGTCCCTCAACCTGAAAACGATCCCGACGGAAAGCCGCCAGAAGGGCGGTGTCCGCGCGATCATATTCGGTCAGATCGGCGCCTGTGCGCGCAGCCGGCTCATAGCGCTGCTCAGTGATCCGCCCGCCGTCGATTGACCCGCCCACCCAGAACTCGCGGGTCACATCAAGCCGACCGCGCAGGAAACCGGTGAAATCGGTAGAGGATTCCTCGCCCTGATCGAGATACTCCCGATGATCCGCACGGACGCCCGCGGAAATCTCATGCACCGACCAGGTGCTCTTGAGCTCAAGCTCCGGGGTCGCTCCGATGATCACATCCTCGGTCGTGTTGGAGGCCTCTGCATAGATATTGTCGTTGGATCGAACCGCGAGCCCGAGACGAGACCGGATTTCGAAGGCTCCGGCGCGAAGGGGGAGCGGGTCAAATTCGGGCTGCGGACGCTCGGCGGCTGACACATAGCGATTACGATCGAACTGACCAGAGGTTGCCTGGGCGACTGCCGGAGCCGCAGCGAAACCGGCGAGGGCTAACGCCAGCGCCAGCGAGGAAACAACGGATTTCATGAACCTTCACCCCTGTCCGTCCGGATCGACAAGACCCGGATTAGCATTACGACCACACATTTAACTCTCGATGCAGCAAGTTCCGGGCCGCCTTCTCCCCGTGAACACGGTTCGCACAGGCGACGATTGAGGAGTATCAAGTCCTCGGCCTCTCCCCTTCCGTGAGACGTCTCGGCGGCGGCTCAACCTTGAACCGAAGGCCGTTCGTCCGGCTCCTCGCCTCAGACACAGCCTCCCGGAGAATGTCCTCAGCCCCTCCGGTCGGCTTCATGGCGAGGCTCCCTGATCCATCCCGCCCCCCCCCCGCACAGACCTCCTGCACGGAGAGGTCCGCGGAAGTCGGACATCTCTCAGGGCCTGACGCAGATTGTGCCGTCGCGGGACACAGGCCGGCGACCAGGAGGGTCACAAAAGCCGCTCCGCAAGCAAGCCGACAGAACGAAGATCTCGCCCAAGCTGACTGCACCGCTTCGCAACGCCGACCCATTCCAATCCGCCCCGCCCCCGTCGCCGGAATTTGAAAGGCGTGAAAGACCCCGCCGGTCGGGCGGCGTCAAAGGGATTCGCCCTTCAGGAGATGAAGCGAAAGGATCAGAAAAAGCGCTCCCGGATCCGGATTGTGTCCCCTGGCTTGACGAGCGTCGAAGGGGTCAGCGTCAGCTCACGCTCATCCGGACTGTCTGTGCTCTTGATAAAGATCCGCCGCTTGTCAGCGCGGTAGGTGAAATCCCCGGCGCTGGCGATAGCGTTCATCACAGTGAGTCCTGATATATATGGATATTCGCCAGGTTTGTTGATTTCGCCGAGGATGTAATACGGTCGGTAATTCATCACCTCCGCACTCACTTGCGGCTCACGGACAAAGCCGTCCTTCAGCTTGACCTCGATGAGACGCTGAAGTTCGCGAATGGTGAGATTTTTAGCCGTGACCTCGCCGATCAGCGACATTGAGATCACGCCCTGCCCGTCGACAATGAAATTGCCCGAAAGGTCAGGCTCGCCGAACACCGTGATCCGGAGTTGATCGCCGCTGTCCAGACGATACTCGGCAAGACCCGCCGCAGGTCCGGCTGGCGCCCCGGAGGGACTGGCTGAACGCCCCGCCTGGGGCGCAGCGGAAACCTGCTCGGGCGCTCTGGGCGCCGGATCAGCGGGGGCCGGCGTTGCGCAGGCCCAGAGAACGACCGCGCTGGCGAACGCCAGAATTCCCTTCTTGATGCTGATCATCCTCGCCCCCCCGACTGTCCCTGAGCCGCAGGCCCGGTCTCGACACGTGAACCTGTCATGAAAAACTCCACACTCTCACCCTGAAAGCGCACAGCCGTCAGCCGGCCGCTGAGATAAGCTCCCGTATCGATACCGATGCGACGGGAATCCCGATAGGGCCTCGTAGCAGGCGTGTGACCATGCACAATGACAGCCTCAAAAGGCTGACGATCTTCCAGAAACTCATTTCGGATCCACAGAAGATCCCGTTCCGCCTGATCCTCGAGCGAAACGCCAGGCTTCACCCCTGCATGGACGAAAAGGTAATCCCCGATCCGCGCGCTCAGATGAAGGGCCTTGAGAAACTCCAGATGAGAGGGCGGCGCCAGACCGGCCAGCTCCTCGCGCGCCCTCTCCCACTCCTCAGGACTGGTCCGGTTGCGCGGGGGACGTACGCCGTACGAGACCAGCGTCTCCACCCCTCCGAACTCGGCCCATCTGGGTCCAACCCGGGAATCCTCAAGAAACTGCAGCATCGCCGCCTCATGGTTTCCTTTAAGGAAGTACGTCTCATACCGCGCCATGTCTCGCGCGATGAGCACATCCAGGACATCTCGCGACTGAAATCCCCGGTCGACATAGTCTCCCAGAAAAACGAGGACAGGTTTTCCGGAGAAGCCGCCCTGGCTGACATCCTCATCGATGACCTTGAGCAAACGGAACAAAAGGTCGGCCCGTCCATGGATATCGCCCACCGCGTAAACCCGCCGTCCGTCAGGAATCGAGGCGGTCCGACCAGGCGTCCACACCGGGCGGCGCTCAGGCAGGGGCCGAGCCATGCGTCGGGCAAGGTTATCCACCCACGCTCCGAAATCCTCCAGGAGGGACCGGATGGCGTCGGCGGCCGCTTCCCGAAGACGAGACAGACCGATGGTCACCCGATCACCCTTTGACGTCGCTGGCCGGCGAGGACCGCCCCTGAAGACGCCCTTCGCCCCCTTACCCTCGGAGACGGCGACGGTCCAGCATGGCGAACATGCGATACTGCGTCAAACGAATGGAAAAGAAAAAAGCCTTCAACCCGAAAGAGAAAGACGGTTACAGCGGCCCCGAAGCACAGGCATAACCCGTTCCGGCTGCCCGATCGCCTCCTGCGACGGGGCGTGGCTTTTGCAGATCCGCCGGTGATGATGCGTATCGCCTTTTTCGGACATGATGCGGGCGACGCCGCGGTGCGGCGGCGCGTGGAGGGGTTTCGGCGGGACGGCCTCGAGGTGGTGCGGTTCATGATGCGCCGGAGCGATACGGCGCGCGATGACGAAACAGACATCGATCTTGGAAGGACCTTCGACGCAAACTACCTCCAGAGACTTGCTCGCATCTTTGCGGGCGCCCGCATCGCCGCGGGCCAGAAGGGTCTGCTGGCGTCCTCGGACGTGATCTATGCGCGAAATCTGGACATGCTGGCGACGGCCTTTCTCGCCAGGTCCTGGGCGGGACTGTCCACACCGGTCGTTTATGAATGTCTGGACGTTCATCGGCTTCTGACCCGATCCGATCCGATCGGATCGGCGATGAGGGGTATCGAAAAGTCCCTCCTCAGGAGCTGCAGGCGCCTCGTCGTTTCATCAGACGCCTTCATCCGTCGCCATTTCGAAGCGCGTTACGGAGACATCTGCCCGGCCGTCCTGGTTGAGAACCGGATGGCGCCGGGAACCGGTTACGGTCCTCGCCCGGGACAGACCCCGGAGCGCACAGGTCCGCTTCGCATCGGGTGGGTGGGCGTACTTCGATGCGCACGAAGCCTCGACTTGATGAGAGCGCTTGTCCGTCAGTTCGGCGATGCAATCCACATAGACCTCCATGGAATGCCGGCTCTCACTGAGATCCCTGACTTTCATGAGCGTGTTTCAGAAACGCCAGGCATGACCTTTCATGGTCGCTACAAGGCGCCGGAGGATCTGAGCCGGATCTATGCCGGTCTGGACGTTGTCTGGGCGGGAGACTTCATGGAAGCCGGCTTCAATTCGCTCTGGCTTCTTCCCAACCGCCTCTACGAGGGCGGATATTACGGCGTTCCGGCGATAGCCCCACAGGGAACCCGGACAGCGGAATGGATTGAGACAGTGGGAGCCGGTTTCACGCTTCCCGAGGACCTTGGCCTATCTCTCCCCCAGCTTATCGCGCAGCTGATTGAAACAAGAGCTGTCATCGCTGAACGGCGAGAGAAGCTTCTGTCTCTGCCGGACGACGTGTTCATCCAGCCCGAGGGCGAGCTTCGCGGCGTGATTGAAGGCGCCCTCGGTCTCTCCACGACGCCGCTGCATGGGACATCCCTGCTGACAGCCGCGGAACGCGCGCGATGAGCGCCAGGAGGTCCTCTCGTCTCAAGCGACGGATCGCCGTACCGGTTCTCGCGCTGGCGGTTCTCCTTATGGCGGCAGAGCTTCTGGGCGGCGCATCCTCCCCTCTCATCAGCCTGTCGATGTCAGGCGCCTTTCTTGTCCTCACCGTCCTCGTCGCAGCGCTCACGGGACCCTCGTTCATCACTCCGGGACTGACCGTTGCAGCCGTTCTTGCAACACTGGCGGCGACCCTTCTGATCGTCATCCATGGCGAGCCGGCGGCGCCTGCGGCGGCGGCAGGCCTGGCGGGAGGCGGCATCTGGCTGATCGGGGCGCTCACAGCCCGCAGGCCCGTCGACGCCGACTTTGCAGTGGACGCCGTCATCTGGACATCATTCCTGTTCTGTTGCGTGCGCCTGGTCACCGCATCAAACGGGACACTCCCTCCACGGGACACGCTTCTGGGGTCATTCGCATCGCCGGCCGACATCCCGCTTCTTTTCACGCTGTTCCTGATCGTGGCGGCCGGGCGCCTCCTTCAGATTCACGGACGAGCGCCAAGGCTCGACATCACGCCGGTGATCTGGACGGAGGAACTCATTCACCGCGGCGTCGGCGCGCTTCTGCTGGCTGGCGTATCCCTGACAGGACTTATTCTGTGCGCATCCGCGCAAGGCGTGCTGGCCGCCCTCGCGGGAATCTGTCTGCTGATTTTCATGCGCCCCGCCGAAGATCGGAAAGTCAGGAGATCCGTTCCGGGTCTGGCCGTCGCCGCGGCGCTGGGCCTGGCGAGCCTTGCAGCCGCATTCCTTCCGATGGAAACGCTTGGAACAGAACCATTCAGCTTCGCCACCAGCGCCACTCAACGCTGGAGCATCTATCTGGGGGCCGTTCCGGAAGCGCTTATGACGGGCCATGGCCCGGGGTCCATTCGGGAAATTGCCGATCGGTCGATGACCCTGAGCAATGCATCGATCCTCGCATCTCCCGGGGGCGTGCGAAACGCCCTCATCCATCATCTGGTGGAGTGGGGCATCCTGGGGACGGTGATAATGACGGCGGGACTTATCTTCATTCACCAGCCGATCACTCCGAACCAGGCCTCGCCCCGCTTCGCACGCAGCGCTTCGCGCATGGCTCTGGCGACGGGCGCGGCGATGCTCCTCTGGGCGTTGACATCCTCCTCCCTCGACACGCCCGTCATCGGATGGCTTTATGTGTTCCTTCTTGGAATCGCTGCAGGCTCAGATATCCCGCAGCGTGCGGGCGGACGCTCCCCGGTTAGAGATCCGATCCGATCATTTCCATCACCGGGGTCCGACGCCGGCCTACCAACGGCTCCGGACCTGACCCGGAGCGGAGTCGCCCCATGACAGCTATCACCGCAGCGATCGCCAACCTGAAAGGAGGCGTGGGCAAGTCGACAACCACCGTCATGCTGGCCGACGGCCTCGCCTACTTCTACGGCATGCATGTTCTTGTGATCGATCTCGATCCACAGGCCAACTCGAGCCAGATGCTCCTCACCGAAGAGGGCGTCCAGGACGCCTCCGAACAGGGAAAGGGCGGACACCATCTGCTCGCCCAGTTCATGGCGGGCGCCCCGCCATCGGCAGCGCCGTTCATCATGCCCAATGCGGTGACCCTGGAAGAACTCCGCATCGCCGAGGAGCAGGACGAACGGCAGGGATGGATCTCCATTCTGCCGTCGCATCCGAAGCTGCGCATGTCGGAACTGACCCTCGAGGAGGAGTGGTACGGAAAATCCGGCACTCCCACGACGCTGTCCGAAGCCCTGGCAAAGCATTTTCGAGCGGCCTTCGAGCCCCTCCTGCCGCTTTACGACGTGATCCTTCTGGACTGCCCGCCTCACCTCTCGCCCCTCGCGCGAGCAGGCCTGTCGATCGCCGATGTATTCCTCACGCCGACCATCGCCGACAGCGTATCGACATGGGGAACCAAGCAGTTTTCTGAGTGGGTAGGACGCTTCATCGCGCCTGACCTGCCGTCCCGAAATTTCATCCTGATCACGCGTTTCCGGGATACGCGCTATTCGCGCCAGATCGTTGCAGACCTGCGGGACATCTACCTGAAAGATCGCTGGTTCGGACCCGTCATCCCGGAATCGGTGCATGTCCTCAACGCGATGGACCGGGCCGCTCCCGACAGCTACAACACATTCAAGGGAAAGTATGGCGGCGTCCGAACGGACGTCCGACGGCTTGCAGAACGCTTCACCGACTTTCTTGGCCAGAGAACAGGCGCGACATGGCAGAAGATAAGAGACTGACCCCCGCGGAGTATCTCGACCGCTTCTTTGACGAGCTTCGTGCGGAAGTTCGTTCAAACCCGAAGCTGGCCGAGCGTCTCACGCGCGCGCTGGGTGGCGAAGTGGTGTTCGGAGACGAACTCAAGGCTGATCTGGCGAACCCCTATCTCCTCGCCGCCTCCGGTTCGAAATCCAAATTCTATTCGGTCTTCTCCGGGTTGAAGCCGAATGAAATCCGGCGCGTTCTGCGCGAGAATAATCTGGCGACCTCGGTCGATGTCAGAGGAAAGACCACCGAAGAGCTCGTGGATATGCTCTTTCGCAGAGCCTCGTCAAAGATCAGCGAACGCAAATCAACGTTCTTCTGACCGAACGGCGCGTGCGCGCCAGCTCTCCCGGGTCATCTCCCAGTAACGTGACCGGCGCTCGGAGCCGTCGGGCCGAACGCTGCGCCGCTCGCCCATGGGAGCGAAGCCCGCAGCCTCGATCACACGGGCGGACCGTATATTGTCGAGGGAGGCTGTGAGCCCGATCAGACGCACCCCGAGATGCTCAAACATCCACCCGAAACTTCGCGCAGCTCCGCGCCCGCCTTCGCCGCTGTTCTGAAGATCCGCCCGGCGGGCGCCTGCAATTTCCGCCGCCGACAGCTCGGGCCAGACCGTGAAGTAGGAATAGCCCGCCACCTGACCCCTCTCATCGAGGCTGACAGCCAGCAGCGCCTCACCAGCCTCCCGGCGTTTGCGGGCCTCATCCACCCACCGCCCTATGACCTCGACAGTGAAAGGTCGCGGGAGATCGTAGATGGGATCGGAAACGGCCGTGTCTTTGAAGAGAGCGATCAGCCCGTCCACATGCTCCGCTCCAGCACGAACCTGATGAGGCCCCAGCAGGGACAGATCCGCGGAGCGGACAGCCGCGCGGATCCGGGCGGCTTCCTCAGCCGTGACATCAAGACGGGATAGAGGCGGAGCGCTCAGATAAACCTCCTGACGCAGAACGAGATGTCTGAGGAACGCCCATGACGGCCTTCAAGGCAAGAGCGCAGAAGCCCTGAGGCGTGCGTCAGCGAGAGGCCGGGGATGAGACCCCGGCGGCGGAGCGCCCGGAGCGCGCACCGAGGAGCGCGGCCTGCCGGAAGAACCCTGCCGCCCAGGCCATATGCATGATCCCGGAGGCGGGCCCGGCAAACAATCCGCAAGGCGAGCCCAGCTTCAGCGCGCCCCAGATCGACGCGCACGAAAGGGCGGCGACATAACCGGCGGGAGCCGAAAGGCTCCATGGCCATAGAGGTGAAATCGCCAGACTGAGACAGCAGACGAGAAGGACAAAAGGCGGGATCATCTGCCGGGCGCGCGGGACGTCCCTGTGCTTCAGAAGAGTACGCGCCCGCCCCCGACCGTAATTGTAGTACTGACGCGCAAGCGCCTTGGCGCCTGAACGGGGAAAATACTGAAGCCGGATCTCCGCATCGAGAAAGATGCGACCGGACGCGGCTCGCAGCCGGCGGTCGTACTCTGCGTCCTCATTGTGCGAGAAGGTCTCGTCATAACCGCCGATCTCAAGAAACGAACGAAGATCAAAGCCGGCATGATGCCCCGTGTCGACAAAGCCTGATCGTCGTCCTCCGCGATGGGCGGAACCGCCGGATCCAAGCGGCGTGTCGACGATGAGCGCATTCGCCTTCTGAAAGCAGGTCTGACCGATCGCATCCATCGGTGTGACGAGGGACTCAACCCCGTGGCGAACCAGGCTGTCGGCGACCGTCATTATATAGCCGGGTGGATAAAGGGCATGGGCATCGCAACGGACCAGAACGCGTCGATCCTCGGAAAATCGCCGGGCGACAAGATTGACCGCGGCGGATTGCAAACGAGCGGGATTCTCGACCAGGCGCAGATTCGGATAGACCTTCATCAGCTCTCTCACGAGATCAGGCGTTCCATCCGTGCTGCCGCCGTCGGCCACAACGAACAGAACGTCCGCCAGACGATCATCCCCGACCAGAAGATCCCGAAGGCATGTCTCGATATGGGACGCCTCGTTCAGAACAGGAATGGCCGCCAGCACATCGCGCCCCTGAACCGATCGCCCTCCATTCGCGACGACGTGCTCCGCCTCTGCGTTCGCCTGCCCTTCAATGACCTCCATGGTTCTCTCGCTCCTCCCCAGACGTCCCTGCGATCATCGTGACGCTCCCGGCATGGCGCCTAACCAGGGGCCACGGCCTGAGCGGGATCAGACACCTGCCGCTGTCCGGGGACCGCACGAGCCGCCTCCTCACGATAGGCGTCAAACGGGATCCCATCACGACGAGCTATCGCCCGGAGATCAGCGAAAAACTCGGCGTCCTCTCCGCTCAGCCTTAGACTCTCGGCGTCACGGAAGGCCTGTCGCCTGAGACTGTCTGGGATACTCCGCCAATGAGCGAGAACAAAATTGAGCCGCCATCGGACGAGGTCCGCGCTGCAGACCGCGCACAGCTCCATGGAACGAGCCAGGGCCTCAACGGCGCGCGCGGGCAGCGGCCCGCCGTCTGTCGCCGACTGAGAGAGACTGTAGGCAAGCCGGGCCCAGACGAACGGACGATCACTCGCTCGCTCAAGAACCTGCTCGCTCGCGAGCGCGGCAAGGTCGATCGCCAGGGGGTCAGCCGCCAGGACGAGTTCCGAATAGGCCTCATAGGCGTCCGCTGAGGCGCCTCGGGGCATCGGACGCGACAGAATATCGAGGGCCGCCTGGCCGCTGGCGGTGACGATGCTGTGAGTGACATAGGCCCGTCTCGTCGCCGCAAGCGTCCCCGCCAGAGCGACAATCAGAGCCACAAGAAGGACAGCCCAGCCGCCGATGGCCGCAAGCCGGCGCCCGCGCCCGACGCGATCGGCCGGACCTGCCTCGCTCCCGGGGAGCGGGGCTGGGTCAAGGACGCTTCCCTCCGAGCTGTCCTGCGTGGAACCCTGTTTGATCATTGCGGTGTTCAGAAGCCCTGCTTCAAGGATAGATCACTGTAGCCCGCGTTCGCCCCGGTTCCGAGTGACGGACTATGGGCGAGCGGCGTCGCGGCCATGGTCTTGCATGGTCCGGACCACAGGAAAAGACATGCGCCGAGGCCAAGGACCATCTCTTGCGGAGATTAACCTCGATATGACGGTCAGAAAGAAGGAAGGTCCGGGAGACACAGGGCCGCGCCCAGAGGGAACCGCCTCGCCGGCTCCGCGATGGGCGAACCTGATTGTGGCTCGCCAGCTCGACGACATGAACGCCGGCAACACCGCCTACCTTCTGGTTCTCCTGCGAACCATGAGGCGGGGCGGATTATCTGTCCGGGTCGTGTTCGCTCCCCGCAGATCCTTCGGCAATCGGCCATTCATGCGCATTCACCCTCAGGTGCAGGCGGAGATCGGAGAGGTGGTCTGTCCGCAAAGCCTTCGGATCGGCGAGGTCTACATATCCCTCTCGCCGACCGTATGGGGACGTTTCATCATTCGCCTGCTCCGCGAGGCCCGCAGGCGGACAGGCGGGCACGTACCGATCCGAAGCCTGCTGTCAGCGCCTCTGGACCTTACAGAAGCCTCAAGCCTCGCCTCGGCCTCAGACCGTCATGCGTGCGCGCTGGTCATTGCAGAGTATTCGAACCTCGCGCCTGTCCTCGATGTCATGAAAAGCGGCGCCGTAAAATCGGTGTTCCTGCATGACCTGTTCTCCCTGCGGGCGCAGGCCTTCAGGGCGCGTGGAGAAGCCCCCGACCACGCGGATATCTCGCTTGAGGAGGAGGCTGCCTGGGTGCGGCCGGCGGACGTTCAGATCTACGCCTCCGCAAATGAGCTGGCCGCCCTTAGCCCTCTGACACCAGGAGCAAGAGGCGTCTGGATGCGTCCGGATGTGCCGGACTACCCGGATGTGCGGACAGATGACGTGACACCGCGCGCAGTCTTTCTTGGAACGCGGCACGCGGGCAATACGGATGCGCTGCGCCATCTCCTGGATGATATCTGGCCCCGGGTTCTCGCCCGACGCCCAGAGGCCCAGCTCTGGATTGCAGGATCGACCTGTTCAGTGATGACGCCTGACGATCACACCCGACCAGGCGTGCGGGCGCTCGGAAGGGTCGGAGACCTCGCCTCGATCGGCGGCCCGGCCTCAATAGGACTGGCGCCGACCCGCATCGCCAGCGGTGTGAGCATCAAGGTTGCAGAGTATCTTCGTCTGGGCATGCCCTGCATCGCCTACCCGGTGGCCCTGGAAGGGTTTGGACGGGCGCTGGATGATCTCGCCGACACCGTTGAAGGTCCCGACGCCTTCGCCGCGCGTCTGGCCGATCTGCTTGACGACGACGCCGGTCGCTTAAAGCGTAGCCAAAAGGCGCGCGACCAGATCGGCGCGCGGCTCGACAACGAGGAGCTGGCGGCCGTCTTCCGCGCCCTCTGACAGGCCATCAAAGCCCAAAGCCCCCCACTCATCACGAAAATCCCGCTCGCGAGGACAGGGACGGCCTCCTAACATCCGGAAAAATCCTTTAGCCTGTCGCCTTCCTCGGGGCCCAGACCGGAGCAGACCATGTCGAAATCGTTCGAGCACATCCTTTATGACGTCAAAGACGGCATTGCGCAGATCACGTTGAACCGTCCCGATCGTCTGAACGCGTTCACACAGACCATGCAGGATGAACTGATCGAGGCCTTTGACCGGATTGACGCTGACGATGACGTGCGATGCGTGATTGTGACCGGCGCCGGACGAGGCTTCTGCGCGGGCGCCGACCTCTCCGGCGGCGCCGAGACCTTCAATTTCAGCAAGGCGGTGAGCGATGCGCCGGACGGATCCCAGCCCGATGGAGCCGATCCACGCATCCGGGACGGGGGCGGCAAAGTCTCCCTTCGTATCTTCGAATGCCTGAAGCCGGTGATCGCCGCGGTGAACGGCCCCGCTGTCGGCGTCGGGGCGACCATGCAGCTTCCGATGGATATCAGAATCGCCTCCGAGGCGGCCCGTTTCGGCTTCGTCTTCACCCGGCGCGGCGTCGTGCCAGAAGCCTGCTCAAGCTGGTTTCTTCCCAGAATCGTCGGCATTTCCGCAGCTGCCGAATGGTGTTTCACCGGTCGGGTGTTCGATGCCGCCGAGGCGCTTTCACGCGGCCTCGTCTCGCGCGTGGTGAGCCCGGACGACCTCCTGCCCACCGCCCGAGCCCTGGCGAGGGAGATCGCCGACAACACGGCACCGGTCTCGGTCGCCCTGTCCCGACAGATGCTATGGAGAATGCTCGGCGCAGACCACCCGATGGAGGCCCACAAGATCGACAGTCGGGGGATCTTCGCCAGAGGTCAGCAGGCGGACGCGCGCGAGGGTGTGAGCTCATTCCTGGAAAAACGCCAACCGGTCTACCCTGACAAGGTGTCCGGCGACATGCCGACCTTCTTCCCCTGGTGGCCGGAACGGCCCTTCTCCTGAAACGTCATGTCTTAGGCGCAGCGACGTCCTTCTCAGCCGGCTTCGCTGCATCCGGGTTCCACTCATAGATCTTCATGATCGTACACGGTCCGCCCGTGTATCGCGTGTCCGTGACCAGACTGTCCCCTCGCGTCAGGCAGGACCCGCCGCCGCGGGAAATCAATCCTATGGAGGTGAAGGCGTCATCGGGCTGGCAGGCGCCGATCAGCTCAAGCCTGTATTTCTTGTCACGCCCGGCTTCGACGATCACCGAGTCCCTGTCGAGGCTCTCCCAGCTCCGGATCTGACTTGCAAAGCAGATACGCGAGACCTCAGCGCCCTGCCGCGGATCCGGAGGAGACGGAGGCTTGTCGCTTTCGGGAATCTGACACGCCGCAAGGACGGAAAGCCCCAGCATGGAGACCATAAGCGGATGCTTCATCTTTCACTCCCTGAACACGAGCGCTCCAACGTCATCCGATTCCATCTGAACGGACGCTGAACAGTCAACGCAACACAGACTGTCTGCGGAAACAGGCGACGACAAGGAGTTCAATCAAACGCCCCAAAAAAATGAGCGCGCGCAGCTGGCTGCGCGCGCTCGGTATTTCAGGCCAGGGCTCTCAGAAAATCCCCGAGAGCCTCTGGGTGGACCTTAGAACGCGAAGTTGACCTTCCCGTACACGAACCGACCCGAGTATCCGAAGGGCGAATACGTCGAGAACGGCGTATTGCCGGTCGAGTTGAGAGAAGCCGGGAACGCGTCCGGATATTCGTCGAACAGGTTGTCCGCACCGACGGACACGGTGACCATGTCGTTGACCGACCAGCGGCCTTCAAGGTCCAGGAGCGTCCGCGGCGAGAGCGTGACGTCGAGCGCTGCATTGGCGTTCGGCACCAGCACTTCGCCGTAGCGCACGGCGCGAACCGTGGCGGCGAAGGGCCCCATCGACCAGTCGACGGATCCGGTGAACTTGTCCGCCGGGGTTCCTTCTTCGAAGGTCTTGACGTTCACCCGACCGAAGAGTTCCGGCGCAGGGCTCAGAGCGGTCAGGACCGGGATGGCCGGGATCGCCGTCACGTCCGTCTGCGAGAAGTTCGCGCCGAACGTGAAGTCGAACTTGCCAAGATCGGTCTCGCCGGTGCTGTAGTTGGCGACGATATCAACGCCCTGCGTCTCGGTGTCGACGCCGTTGATGAAGAAGCGACCGCCGCCGGCTCCGATGAAGCCTTTGGTTCCGAGGAATGCCCGGACGTTGGCCTGGGTGAGGTTCTCCGACAGGACGATACGATCATTCACATCGATGCGGTAAGCGTCGATCGTGACGTTGAACGCGCCGGCCTGGATAACAGCGCCGAGCGAGTAGTTGACCGAATCTTCAGCCTCAAGCGGCTTGGCGCCGAGAGCGACCGCGATTGGGTCTGTCACCGGGAAGGTGGTGATGTCGAACGGAATGCCGCCGATGAAGTTAGTGGAGGTCGTCTCGAAGAACTGCTGCTGGAGCGAGGGGGCCCGGAAGCCGTTCTGGATAGAACCCCGGAGAGCGAAGGCGTCGGAGAAATCATAACGGCCTGCGAGCTTGCCGGTCACCGTCTCGCCGAAATCCGAATAGGATTCGGCGCGAACCGCGCCCGAAACCAGAAGGTTCGCCGTGACGTTCGCTTCAAGATCGACATAAACGCCAACCGCCGTGCGGCTTTCTTCAAGTGCGTTCGCGGGGCGGAAGCCAGGGAACACCTGAGCACCCGAGGCCGTGGGCGAACCGCTCGGCAGCAGAACGCCGCCATTGCGGTAGCTGTCCGGCTCGCCGGCGAAGATCTGGTAGGTTTCCTGACGGGCCTCGACGCCGGCCGCGACGTTAAGGGGCGATGCAAGCCCCACATCGTACCCGCGCACGCCGGAGAGGTTGGCGACGACCTGGTCAAGCTGGAACCCACCGGCGTCAAACGACTTCTTGGAGGATGCGCCAAGCGAGCGGTTCAGCGTGTCGATGATGGTGAAGTCCATCTTGTTGGAGCCCCAGACGAGGGAGGCGTCCATGTCCCACTCGCCGGCCGTCCAGCGCGATCCGCCCGCCAGAGACGCATCGGTCACAGTCGGGTTGATCTTCGGCAGGAAGCCGTCCGGGTAGATCGAGATCGTGTTGCGATCGTCAAGGGCGCGGCGGAAGAAGCCGGCCGTCACGGATTCGCGGGTCTGATAGCTCGCCCAGCCATAAAGCTCGGCGCCGCTCTTCAGGTCATAACCGCCATTGGCGAACACGGTGTACTGGTCGAGCTCAGGCTCGCCCGTCCACGCATTATACCGGTTGAAGGTCGCTTCCTTCGGATCGAACGCGCCCGTCGAGGTCTTCGGATAGTTCTGACGGGTGTCGAAACCGCTGCGCTCAGTGTGCTGCTGAGTTTTGTACTCGCCCGAAATGGTCAGGAACCCACCTTCGCCGAGGGCAAGGCCCTTCCAGCCGGAAACGGTGAGGACCTCGCCGTCCTCGACATCGCGGGACTTCGTGGCGCCGACAGTGATCGGAAGGCCCGCCACCGGAGCGGTCACCGGAACCTCATAGGTCGACTGGCGCCAGCCGTAAGAGGTCGTCACCGCGCCGCCATCGCTGGCCTCACGCAGACGGACATTGATCACGCCCGCGATAGCGTCGGAGCCATACTGAGCCGAGGCGCCGTCGCGAAGGACTTCAATCGCCTGAACCGCGCCGGTCGGCACGGTGTTGAGGTCGACCGACGATGCGCCGCGGCCGATCGTGCCGTTGACGTTCACGAGAGAGGCGGCGTGACGGCGCTTCGAGTTGACGAGAACGAGGGTCTGGTCAGGAGCGAGGCCTCGCAGAGCCGCCGGACGGATCGTGTCCGTTCCATCGGCCAGAGCCGGACGGGGGAAGTTGAACGACGGCAGGCTGATCGCGAGCGCCTGGTTGACTTCCGCAACGCCGACTTTCTCAAGCGCCTCGGCGGACAGAACGTCCACGGCCACCGCAGTGTCGAGAACCGATCGGTCTCCAACGCGGGTCCCGGTGACAACCACCACATCGCCCTTGGAAGCCGGCGCCGGCGCCTGCTGAGCCTGAGCCGCAGAGATAGCCGACAGGGCCACCCCGGCGAGCGCCGCAAGTCTCGTTGTAACTCTCATAAAACCATCCCCTGGTTTGCTGCGCGCCCACCCTCGGGCGCCTGCTCAATCACAGATGTGACAAACAATGGGCGGGGCGCTGACGAGGTTCAAACGGAATAAGCCGTTTTCGCCCGGCAAGTGACCAGTTTACCATGCTGTGTGACGGAAGAGTGACAGCTCTTAGGCGAAACGTCCTGAAATCAGGCGATAAGGTCTGGCAAATGGCCGGGAGAGTTAACGCTCCCGGAGCGACTCAGGTTCGTGGCGCAGCCTGGGAGCGATGCAGAACCTCAAGGCGATCGACCTCCTCCTTCGCCCCAAGCATCACGGACGTTCGCTGATGAAGGCCGGTGGGAACAGCCTCGAGAATATCCCCGCAACCGTCGAAAGCCCGACCGCCGGCCTGCTCAATGAGGAAGCTCATCGGATTGCCCTCGTACATCAGACGGAGCTTTCCCGGTTTTCCGGGTTCCCGTCGATCCCACGGATAAAGGAAGACACCGCCTCTGCAGAGGATGCGATGCACATCCGCCACCATGGAAGCGATCCAACGCATGTTGAAATCCTTCCCCCTCGCCCCCCCAGTTCCGGCCAGACACTCGGCGACGTAGTCCTGGACCGGTTTGTCCCAGTGGCGCATGTTCGACATATTGATGGCGAACTCCCGCGTCGCCTCCGGCACGCGCGCCGGACCTGCGGTCCGGACCCACTGCCCGGTCGGCGGATCAAGCGTGAACGTCACAACCCCCGAGCCGAGGGACAGGACCAGAAGGCTCTGGGGCCCGTAGAGGGCGTAGCCGGCGGCGATCTGTCTCCTCCCGGGCTGGAGAAAGACTGCGTCGATATTCCCCGGGGGCACCTCGCCCGGGGACGGAAGGACCGAGAAGATCGTCCCGATTGAGACATTCACATCGACATTGCTGGATCCGTCGAGAGGATCAAACAGGAGCAGGTAGGGCGCCGCAGGGGAAAGAAGCACGGCATGCTCTTCCTCCTCTGAGGCAGCCGCAGCCACGACGCCGGAAGCTCTGGCCATGGCCACCATTTCCTCATTCGCGAGGACATCGAGCTTCTTTTGCTCCTCACCCTGAATATTACCTGTCCCTGCGGCGCCCAGAACGTCGGCAAGCGCGCCGCGTGAGACGAGATAGCTGATCGTCCGACACGAGTCCGAGATCGCCTCGATGAGTTTGGCCAGAGCCGGATCCGCCGGCCGCCCGTCGCCCGCGGGATCAGCCAGAAACTCTCTCAAACCGCTCGCTGTCATCGACCACTCCGCCTGTCCAGGAAACGTACCGGACCTGATCGAGGGAGATAGCGATGTTCCGGCCCGACGCCCATAGCCTCCCGCGAACGATTTCCAGGCATGCCGGCGAAGGATCCCTTCGCTCGCGCATGGAATTAATGTAGAACCATTCTATGGCAGCTGTCGCTCGCATAGACCCGAAGACAATCTTCACTCCGGAAGAGTGGAATCGCTTGTCCGCCCCCTCATTCTGGCGCGGCCCCGCGCTTGTTCTCGGCGCCTGGGCGGTGATCATCGGCGCAGGCGGCCTGTTCGTCCTGTGGCCGAACGTCCTGACCTACGGTCTGGCCGTGGTTCTGATCGGGGCGAGACAGCTGGGCCTCGGCATTCTCGAACATGAGGCGGCCCATGGGGGGCTTCACCCCAACCGCAGGTTCAATGACTGGATGGCGGAATGGCTGTGCGGGGGGCCCGTCGGAGGAAGCCTCAGGCGATATCGTCCCTATCATCTCGCACACCACAAATACACTGAACAGGAGGAGGATCCCGACCGATCCCTGTCGGCTCCCTTTCCAACAACGAGACGATCTCTGACGCGCAAGGCGATCAGGGATCTGACCGGACAGACTTTTTTCAAGCAACGCATTCGTCCGGCTCTCCAGAGGCTGGGCGCCCGGGTCCGCGGCGAGACCCTCAAGCCTCCCCGCGTGGCTGACCGGCCTGGCCTGCGCTTCTGGGTCGTGAACGGAGCGGCTATTGCGGTTCTGTCCGTAGCTGGCCTTTGGTGGGTCTGGCCCGCGCTTTGGATCGTCCCGATGGCGACCTGGCTGCCGCTGGTCACCCG
>CAIKWZ010000008.1 GCA_903831255.1 uncultured Alphaproteobacteria bacterium | reverse complement strand
GGCCGCCACCGCGCTGCCGGCGGCACCGCCGCCCACCGCGGACATGATGTTCGCGACCTGGACACCCGCGCGCGTCAGCGCGACGTTGTTCGTCGCGATCGGATCGACCGTCAGGATGTCGACATTGGCGAGGCCCAGCGCCGAGCGGATCTGCGCCTGTGTCACCGCCCCGGTGCTGAGCAACGTGGTGAGCGGCGTGACAACCGTTGCGCCAGCCGGTGCCGCCAGAACGCCCGTGAAGGCGGACCCGGTCGAGATGTCGACCCCGCCTGTCGCGACGAGACCGTGAAGCGTACTGGGAGCAAGCGCAAAGCGACCGGCGGCATCGGTCACCGTCGACGCCTCGTCCGTGTCCAATTGCCGATTACCGTTCACGTCTCGGAAAACGGTCGATCCGTGCAAATACCCATCGACCACGAACCCGGATATATCCTGGATACCCCAAATCCCAAGCGGCGCCCCCGATTGATCGGCCAAGGCCTCGAAATGACCCAAACCGAGCGTCGCCACGCCCACATCCGGCGATCGCCAGTTTCCGTTGACATCCCCTTTCAGAACGCCAGCAAAATTGATGTCATTCGACCGTGCCGCATCAAACGCGGATGCTCCCTTGTCATACACAACCGAATGTCTGCTGATCGATAGCGTTCCGGTCTCTTCATTCCAAAACTTCTCATCTTCATTGATGAAAACCCACTCCCGTGCCGGTGCGTCGCTGCGGCGTACCGCCATCTTCAGCACGCCAAGCGCGTCCTGGCTGTTCACACGTCCATCGCCCGTTACGTCTGCAGCAATCAATTGATAGGGAGACAGGATGCTCGGCAGTGCAGGCCCGCTCCCATCAGGATCGGCGTTCGGATTTCGTCCCACGGCGATCTTCAAGGTTGCCAATGCATCCTGTGAGTTGATCGCCACGCCCGTGTCATCTGTACTCCGGACCAGCGTCAAGCCGTACGTGTCGTCGACCAGGGTCTCGAACGAATACCTCCCGGACGACGATGTCGCACTACGCGAGACCTGCGTCGCGAAAGGTAGAATTGCGTCGTCTCCCAATTGCGCCGAATCGAGATCAATACGCAGCGTCTCGAAGTTTCCGGGAAGATCGACCGTCGCGGCCCCGAGTTTGACAAGCCCCGTCAACGGAGTGTTTCCGATGCCTGCGAAGGCAACACCGCCGGGCACTACGTTGACTTGAACGATCCAGTCCGGCAAAGACGTTTCTGCCCAAGTGACAGGAACGACGCTGTCCACAGAAATACTGAAATCTATGTTTTCGATACCGGGTCCTGCATTGACCCAAACCTCGAACTGCATGTCGCCGGATGCATCGAAAGATAATCCACGCAGTTCGATCGGGGACACGCCGTCAGAAGAAAGTCTTCCATCGCCGATCACCGTTGCCGTCACGCCACTCATGAGGGCGTGGCTTTTCCAGTGATAAACCAATCCTCCCACGTCTTGGAACACAGGGACCGACGCAGTCGCGCTGAAAACAGAGGCATCATTTCCCGCCACGACCAACACGACGCTGAGGGTCTGACCGCCCGGTTGATCAGTGTAGGTCGGCGGGGCTGGATCAGGGCTTCTGAGGGCGACAATCCCTGTCAGGCTTGCTATGCCGCCTTGCTCAATCTCGCCCAAAAGCGCAGACGCGGCGTCCGCGATGTCGCGCGAGAATGTTGAAACCGAGGCAGATCGTGGGTTGAACGGTTCGCTGAACAGAAGAAGCAGTGCTTGACGATCGTCGGATAGAAAGGCCCCGGCGGGTACAAGCTGCAGGGCCGCCTGCGTCGTTGACTCGACGGCAGATACGCCAATGGACGCTTCACCTGCCTCGGTTGGACGCCGTTCAGTCACGGCACTGAAACCCGCCGCATCGCCGCCAGCCCTCAAGATCGAGCCGAGCGACACAACGACGTAGGGCGCTGACGCTGCCGACAGCTTGCTCGCCTGAACGGAGAGATCGCCTCCCCACAAAGACGTCAATAAGTCTCCATCGTCGTAGACGAGACCTTTCTGCGTCCATCCCCGGGCCTTCACGAGCGCGACAAGCCCTTCAGAAAACCCAATTCCCTCTCGGAAATAGTAGGGGCGCGGCTTTTCAGAGGCGAGATACTCCCGAATTGCCAGCATGTGGGTTTCCCGTCAGCGATGATCCCTTGGAAATAAATAGACTAATTCAACCACATGGCCAACGCCATGCATTGACTGGGTTTAGGCCCTGAGACAGGCGTGCAACGGCAAAATCGAGCAGGCCAGGTACCCTGATCCCAACTGGAGCGGTGGCTCCACGGCCGCCGGGGAATGGTTTAGGCACATAGCCCTCCCGGCCACGCGCGCGCGGCCGGGAGGGCTGCTCCGGGTCCGTGACGGTCAGGGAGCGTTCGTCTGGTCGATGATCGAGCGGATCTGGTCGACAAGCGCGGCGCGCTGGCCGCTGTCGTCGAACATCTGGGCGTTCAACTGCGACGCGCTCATGCCGAAGATCTCGATATGGCCGGCGCCGG
>CAIKWZ010000007.1 GCA_903831255.1 uncultured Alphaproteobacteria bacterium | reverse complement strand
GGGTCAGTGACCGGAAGTTCCTCCCGCCTCCCTATCAGCTGCCCCTCGAGACTGAGGCGGAAGAGCGTTTCTCGGCCCTCGTCGAGCTTCGAAACACCTTTCTCCATTTCAGCGAAGACGGATGGAGCTTCGATTTACGGGAAGCTCCGCCGCTGGCGCTCAGCGCCTGCGACATCATCCGCCACCTTGCCGTCACTCAGCCGACCTACCTGCCCCGGGCCGAACGAGGCCACAGGGACCGTATCGCGCACGCTCTTGACGACATCGAAGCCGCCATGGAGCACTTCGCTGACAGCGGCTGATCCGATATCCCCGGCCCTCAGGGGGCTGTTTTCGATACGCGCCAGACAACATTCCCGACATCATCCGCCACAAGCAACGCGCCATCCTTTCCAAAGGATACGCCTGCGGGCCGCCCTCGCGCCTCCTGTCGCTCATTGAGAAATCCCGTCAGGACGTCAACCATCGCCCCTGAGGGGCGCCCCTCGGAGAATGGGATGAAGACCACTTTGTATCCACTTGGAGGAGAGCGGTTCCAGGAGCCATGCTGGCCAATGAACGCCCCTTCGGAAAAGGCATCGCCCAGCCCCCCGCCAGGAGCGAAAGCCAGACCCAGGGACGCCGTGTGGGCGCCCAGAGCGTAGTCCGGTTCAATGGCGGTCGCCACCAGATCAGGCCGCGCCGGCTTGACGCGAGTGTCGACATTCCTGCCAAAATAACTATACGGCCAGCCGTAAAAAGCGCCCTCTGTCACAGCCGTCAGATAGTCAGGCGGCAGATCAGGCCCGAGTTCATCTCGCTCATTTACTGTCGTCCAGAGACGGCCCGTCTCCGGCTCAAGGGCCAGACCGTTTGGATTTCGCAGCCCCGTGGCGAACAGGACGCCAGCGCCGCTGGCTATATCCACCTTCCATACAGCGGCGCGACCCTGCTCGTTGTCGAGCCCACTTTCTCCAATGTTGCTGTTGGACCCGACCGTGGCGTAGAGCGCTGTCCCATCCGGGGTCGCAAGAATGTTCTTGGTCCAGTGATAATTGATCGGTCCGCCCGGCAAATCGGCGACATGCCTGCCTGGATCATCGATCGACAGCACTCCGTCAGAATAGGGGTAGGACCTGATGCTGTCCGTGTTGGCGATGTAGAGACGCTCCCCGGCCAGAGCCATTCCGAAGGGCGAGCGCAGGCCAGAGAGCAAGACAGAGCGTACATCGGCTTCACCGTCACCGTTCGTATCCCGCAATAGCGTGATACGGTCAGGGCTGCGCACGCCGGCCCCCGCCCCACTCATGACGAGCGATGCGACAAAGCCTTTTATCCCCCCTGTCCCGGGCGCCTTCGCAGGTGCATTGGTTTCCGCAACGATCACATCTCCATTCGGGAGGACATACAGCCAACGCGGATGTTCAAGGCCGCGTGCAAACGCCCTCACCGTCAGGCCGGCAGGCGCCTGAGGCGTCTCATCGGCTCCCCAGCCGACCGGCTTGGCAGTGCGGACTGTTGGAATAATGGATGATTGCGGGGCCGGCAAAGCTGGACGAGGCCCCACGGCCGATGGAGCGGTGTCAACGGCGGGCTGCGCACAGCCCGAGACCACGCCAAGCCCGATCAGGGCCGAGCACCGAACAAAAGACCGCAAACTCATCCTGACACCTTCGCCTACGCCACGTCGCCATATCAGCCCTGCAACCGGGACGCGCCGCGTCGGGGACTGTCTTCACGCTGAACCTCAATTGCGATCGCCTCGAGCGATCACCTTCCAACCCTCCGCCGCCTCTCAGGTCTGTGTCGTCCATCGCGCCAGCTCGACATCCGGATCAAGACCTAATGAACGTACCACTTCCTCCCATCGCGACAGCGCATCCCAGTAATAGTCGAAAATACAGGGACAACATCCGCGCCGGCAGCATTCCTCAGGCGCGGGACGAACGGGGGGCGGCGGTACGCTGTCAGTCACCGCCCGCAAGCCGCCATTCGACCATCAGCGTCCAAGTCCATTGCGTCTAAATCCACATGCTATCTGCACTCGAAATGATCCGGGCTTCGACCATCGCCAGCGCCCCTGTAGACCGCCTGAGAGGGATAGGCGCACACGCGCCGCGAACCGCCCGAGGAAAACGAGGCTGTCAGCTCGGACGGGGTCTCTCCATGAGTCGCCCAACGATCAAGCACATCGAGATAGTCCACACGGTCAGGTCCCGGCCCACCCTGGCAATGGAGAACGCCCGGCAGCATAAACAACTTCACGTCCTCTCTTGCTGAGGGATCGCGCGCATAGACCCCGTCAACGTACCGGATCGACATCAAGGGAGACAATGCCGCGTCCGACCAGCCGTGATACATCAGCAGCTTACCGCCCGAAGCCCGGAAGGCCGAAAGATCGGAGTTCGTCGGACTCATCGTCTTCTGAAGCCAGGCCGCTTCTCCCGCCAGTTTCCCCAGATCGAGGCTGAGATAACTCCAATCGGGGTCCTGTTTGACGAAATACTTCATGAACCCAACGCCAAAGCCGTACGCCAGGCTCGGCACGCCGGGAGCAACAGCGTTCTTCGCTCCAGCAAGCCAGGTCCGCCAGCCGGCCGGGTTCGTTTCGCCGCCGAAGGGGAAGCCGACATGATACGCCTTCCCGTTCTCCCTCGGCCCATCCAGAATGGCCCTCACGGCGGCAAGTTCCGGCTTGGATAGGCATCCGTCCGCGTTCGCCCCCTTGCAAGCCAGCTGAGCCGGATCGAAGGAACAGGCGCGAGGATCCGCCATCACGCCATCCTCAAGTCCGTCGAGTTTGTCGCAGGTCGCGAGCACCGCCTTTCCCATCGCGGACATGTCAGCCTGATTCAAGACGGGCGCGGAAAGATCGCGCGGATCGGGATACATCTTCCGGGTCACATTCACGAAGGTCGCCGCGATACCCGTGAAATCCAGAGCGGGCGCGCCGGCCACGATGGCGTCAAAATCATCAGGATACCGCTGCGCCGCCATCAAACCCTGACGTCCGCCGTTTGAGCATCCGGCGAAATAGGACTTCTCTGGAGAACGGCCATAACGCGCGCGAACCGCCGTCTTGGACACCTCGCTGACCCGGTGAATCGCGGCGTGTGCATAGTTCACGACGCGTTCCATCTCCCCATAAGCCCAGGACCCGTCAGCTCCGGCGGCCTTGTGGCCCGTATCTGTGCCAGCGGTCGCGTATCCCTTCTGGAGCGCGCCTAGCGCAAGGGCCTGATTTTCCACCGATCCCGCAAAGCCGCCCTGACCGCCCATCACGAATTTGCCATTCCAGGCGTCGGGCAACCAGACCGCGAAGTTTGTCTCCCTGCCAATCACGCCGGTGAGCTTGCAGTGAGGAGCCGGAGCATTGCCTGGGACAGCATCCGATATCTTTACGTCGGGCAGCTGCAAACCTTTCAGGCTCTCGCAGGCGATCTGCGCTTTTGCAGCATTCGACATGACCAGTGCCAGAACCGCGCAGGACGCGAAGCGAGTGACGATCGACTTCATGGCTACATCCCAAATCCGCCAAAGACCGCGGAAGTGTCGCACACGCAGGACGGCAGCTCAATCACTTCACTACGAGGAATCCTGGAGGGCGGACGCCGCTGACGCCGCCCCCCCATTGACACCGGCTCGTCCCACGATCCACTCACCAGAACCATCACGCACGATCCGCAGGAGAGCGGCATGCAAAAGACCGCCATTGTCACAGGGTCCACGAGCGGAATCGGAGAAGCGATCGCCCGCAGCCTGGCTCAAGCCGGATGCAAGGTGATGCTGAACGGCTTCGGGTCTCCGGATGCGATCGAGACGCTTCGCCGTGAGATCGCGACGTCCAGCAAGTGCGAGGTCGCGTACTCGGCCGCCGACCTCACTCGACCCGATGATATCGAGCAGCTTTTTGAAGACACGACATCGAAACTGGGCCCTGTCGACATCCTCGTCAACAACGCCGGGGTTCAGCATGTCAGCCCGATCGAAAGCTTCCCAACAGCGAAGTGGGACCAGATCCTGGCCCTCAATCTCAGCGCCGCCTTCCATACGACAAGACTGGCCTTCCCTGGGATGAAAAGCGCCGCATGGGGACGGATCATCAATATCGCATCGGCCCACGCCCTGGTCGCCTCCCCCTTCAAATCCGCCTATGTCGCGGCCAAACACGGCCTGCTTGGATTGACGCGGGCCTCCGCCCTCGAGGGCGCCGCTTTCGGCGTGAGGGTCAACGCGATCTGTCCGGGATATGTAAAAACACCGCTGGTGGAAAATCAGATCGCAGACACCGCCAAGGCGCGAAACCTCAGCGAGGAGGCGGTCATACGAGATGTCATCCTCGCCGCTCAGCCGACCCGACAGTTTGTCCGAACCGAGGATATCGCAGCCCTTGCGGTCTTTCTGATCAGCGACGCCGCCGCACAGATAAACGGCGCGGCGCTGCCTATCGATGGCGGCTGGACGGCGCAATAGAGCTCGAATGACCGCAATTCCCTCTCTCGCCCGAGGTCGCTCCTGTGAAGGTTGCACCGTCTGCTGCAAGCTTCCGGAGGCGGCCTCCGTCAAAAAGCCGGCGCAGACATGGTGCACCCATTGCACCATCGGAGACGGGTGCCGGATTTATGATCAGAGACCGGATGAATGCAGGTCCTTCTACTGCGGATGGGTGCTCGATGCCGGACTTGACGACGCATGGCGACCGGAGCGGTCGCGTATGCTGGTCAAGTTCGAGCCGGGGCGGATCATCATTCATGTCGATAAGGACAGAAAAGGAGCGTGGCGACGCGAGCCCTTCCTCACTCAGATCCGGAGCTGGGCGCAGGCAGCGCTCCTGCACCGTGGCGAGGTGATCATCTGGGATGGTCCTGATCGCCTGCGCATCGCGCCGAACGGAGAGGCGGTAAAGGCCGCCGAACCGCAGCGTCGGTAACGCGCCTATTTAAGGATGTTCAGCAAGGACATACTCTTCAGAATATTGAAGACGCTGGCGGAGCTTTCATAGGCGAACTGAGCCTGGTTGAGACGGACCGCCACCTCTGCGAGATCAACCTCCACGATGCCGCCCATCGCCTGATTCAGTGTCTGGACCTGATCCTCATGGCGCTTGATCGCTGCGTCCGCATCATTAAGCAGGCGGCCGTTCTGCGCCTGAGCCATCAGTAACTTGTCGAAGGCGGCGCCAAGACTGGAAAGCTCGTTCTGAAGAGCGGCGCTCTGCGCCGAGGTCAGGGAGCGACCAAAGGGACCAGAAGGCCCGGCGTCAAACTCCGCCAGACGCTTGATCGCAGCCAAAGCGTCCGTAGCAATGTCGGAGGCGACACCCCCGACATTCATGGTCCGCCCCTCCTCGATTCGAACGACCTGCGGGGCCGCTCCCTGCTGGATCGAGGAGGTCAGTGGATTCGCTGCGAGCTGATCGAGGCTCTCGGCGATGACGGGCGGGCGATCGTTGAGAACTCCCCCGAACAGATACCGATCCCCCAGGCGGGTGTTCATGGCGTCACGAACAATCGAAAACGCCTCCTCGAGCTGACTTCTTACATTGGCGCCGTTTTCAAGACTGATGTTCTCGAACAGGCCTCCGCGGAGTTTCGACATAACGTCGGATGCGCGTTCAAGGGCGAGGTCCTGAATCTCCATTCTTGTCTTGACCTCCTCCGCCGCAGACCGAAGGCTCTCCGTGCGGGCCAGCATGCGTCCGGCTGAAACCAGTGTCTGGCTCTGGCGCCCGTACCCTTTGAGATCCGTTTCACGGGTCTGTTCGGAGCTCTGACGGGCCGCCTCAACGAGTGATTTCTGCGCCCGCGCGAGATCGAGCATGGAGGACTGTGGTATCATTACGGAAGCAATGCGGTTCATGAGACTTGATCCTCTCAAACCATCCTAAGGACGACGTCATAGAGATCGCGAGCGGCCTGAATCAGTCGCGAGGCGGCCGCGTAGGCCTGCTGATACGTGGTCATGTTGACCAGCTCCTCATCGAGGTTCACCCCCTCCTCGCTCAGGCGGCGCTGCTGAGCTTCGTCACGAACCGCCTCAGCTCCAGCACGCGAGGCTTCGAGGGACTGAGCGCGCAGACCTGCATATCCGGCGAGGCGGGCCCCGTACTCGTCCACGGACGAGGTTTGCCCCACCATACCTCCGGCGTCGGCAAACCGTCTTTGGACCGTTCGTGACTCTTCCAGCGCCCCGGCTCCGCGGCCGTCTCCCCTGGACACCACCCGTGCGCCTGGAAGAGCTCCTGCCAGATCCGCCTGCGCCGTCGACAGCCGGGACGGATCCGAGACAATATCGGTTCTCACAGCCAGACCTCGCGCCCGCTGGGCCGGAAGGCTTTCGCCAAGACCGAAAAGATCCGAAAGCGAGTATCCCGTGTCGCCTCTGCTTGTGCCGTCGTTGAAAACGTCAATACGGCTTGTGCCGTCCGTACTGACAAGACGAAGCTTGCCGTATGCGTCGAATGAGGTCTGACCGACCCCCTGAAGCGCTGCGTCTATCTGAGAGCGCAGGGCCGAGACGCTTGCTCCGCCTCCGACCGTAAGATCCACGCGCCTGACAACTGCGCCGTCTGCATTGCGGACGGCGAAGGTGATCTGCTGTCCCGCCTGAAAGCCATGGAGGTCGGCTCCCGAGAGTCCTGTTTCATAGGACAGCTGTCGGTCGCGCGTGATCAGATCGTTGAGACCGAACGCATGCGCAAACCCTTTTCCCGCCCGTGACGCAGGATTTGCAGGATCGTCGGACACGACCAAACCCGACCCTGGTATCGCCGAGGACAGGGATAATCGTCCGGCGGCGAATGTCGCGGCGCCGTTGGCCCCCATCGCGGTATTCAGCGCGGTCTGAAAATCGCCGATCGAATTTGCAAATGACGTCACAACCCCGGAATCACTGGTGATCGATCCCGAAGAAAAGTCGATCCGATAGTTACGGGTCACCGCTCCGTCGGCGTTCACCAGCGCGATGTTCGTCGCACCGGAAAAGTTCAGCCGATCGGTTGCGATGAGACCTGTGTTCCGGCCTGTCAGCGCCTGGGGCGCCGGCAGGGAGGTTGATGCGTTGTGCGCCGCGTTCAGAGCCTCGGCGGCGCCGGCGGCGAGCTCCCCGAAGGAGGCGGCCAGATCCGAGAGCTCCCGATCGCGGGCCTTGAGAAGACCAAAGAGCTCTCCTGACGAGAGATGTGGAGAGAATGGCGTCTCCGCTGATGAACGCGGAGCGATCAGAACGACGCCGGGATAGTCGCCCCCCGTGCGGCTGTCCGGAGCCAGGCGAGCCGCATCCGCATCGACAAGCAGAACGCCGTCTGTCGTTCTCACCTGAACTCCGCCCGTCGAGCGGGAACTCACCCGAATGTCGATGATCTCGGCAAGACGGTCGAGCATCACGGACTGCTCGGTCTGCGCGCCTGATGCATCCACTCCGCCAAGGATGTTTTTCTGAATGAGCCCATTAAGGCGGGCGATGCCGCTCATCAGCTGATTGGCTTCCTCGATCACCTCCCCAGCGCGACCGTCGGCCTCCATCCGAAGGCCAGCGATCTGATCGGACGCGCGCTGGAAATCCGAGAGCAGCGTCTGGACCGACGACAAAGCCTCCGATCGGCGTAAGGACGATGACGGATCCAGGGCCAGCGCTCCAAAAGCGCCAAAGGCGGGATCCATGGAGGAAAAAACGCCTCCGGGGTTGGAGGGATCGCCCATCAGACCCTGAGCGCGATCCATGAACTCCGCGAGAATGGAGGCGGCGCCGGCCTCCGACGCGCCGCGCATCTCGGCTGCGGCGAGATAGGCGTTCGCCACACGGGACACTTCGACCTCGACGCCGCCGAGGCCCGAGTTCTGTCGACTGACGAACTGAACATCCAG
Source organism: uncultured Alphaproteobacteria bacterium (assembly GCA_903831255.1). Classification (GTDB taxonomy): domain Bacteria; phylum Pseudomonadota; class Alphaproteobacteria; order Caulobacterales; family Hyphomonadaceae; genus UBA7672. The sequence goes on along the minus strand of CAIKWZ010000007.1, from coordinate 47,854 downwards.
CCGGCTGTAGCCCTCTGTGTTGACATTGGCGACGTTGGTCGAGGCGGCGCGCAGCGCCTGCTGGTTCGCCGAGAGAGCGGACAGACCGTTTCCCATGATGCCGGCTATGCTCATGCTCGCCTCTTCGTCATCTGCGCTCGCGCGTCGTCCTGGTCGCTCTGGGCCCTGTCAGTGTGGCCGACCGGCAGTTTCTGCCGAGCCGGGCAGGATCGGGATCCTTGATCCGGCGCATTCCAACTTACTGAATAAAATAGAGAAAATTTCACGGATCGCCTTGCCTGACCTGAACCGTCCAGATCGAACTCTCGGGTTCCCCGTTAACCAAGCAAGCAACGGGCCAGTTCCTCCGGCCTTTGGCGACAACGGAAGAGATGAACTGCGAGCCGACCCAACAGCGGGATCACGAAGTGGAAATTCGGATGCCGGTTGCGAACGTCCGCGCCGTTCGCCGGGCAAGTTCTGCCGCCCCTTCGACCGCATAAGACCGGGGAGAATCTGCCGAGCGCCGGCACCCTGAAGGCTATTTAACTGTTTTATATAGTTTTTTTCTTGCCCTGAAATTGGCCCGCGGGTTGCAGGTAGATTTCAGGTCCCGTTGGAACCTCCATTTGAACACCACGGATGCGATCCGCACTCATGAGCCTGAGCGAAGCCTTCTTCACCCCGACACGTCCGGCTTCGCCGCAGCCCCAGGCTGCGCGACGGGCGGAGGAGCCTGTTTCGCCCAGCAAAAAAGAAGAGATGAGTTTCTCGGAGATGCTCGACCGGGAAGACCCCGCAGAGATGACCGAACGGCCTTCGGCAACGGGTTCCTCGGCTCAGGGCAGGGCCGCCGTCTCAGGGGAGACGACCCTCATTCTCGCCGACCCGGCGCCAGACGAGCCAGTCGCCGGGGACGACATGGGGTCCGCCATTTCACAGGAGATTGGCGCCACCCCGACCCCTCTGGTCACGATCAGCACCCCGACTGGTTCGCCCTTGACGGGCCAGAGTCTCGTAACGACGCCCACCTTGTCAGCCGCAATGTCAGACGCCGCGATCGATGCAGCCGCCGGGCCCGGCGCAATGCGCGCCGCAGAGGCCGCCTCACTCGATCCATCCAGCCCGTCGGACGCTGCGACATCTTCCGGCCAGAAGTCAGCGACCCCGGGAACAGGGCCTTCAAAGGACATGACGGGGGCAGCCGGCAGCCCGGGCTCAGGCGGCGCGACCCCGCTCCCTCAGGCAGCCTCTCAGACGCCTGCCCCAGCGCCAGATCTATCAGGTCTCAGCTCCGCCTCCCTCGATGGACCGGTCGGCTCATCCTCGACCGGTGCAGCGCTCTCGGGGCAGGGTTCAGGCACGGGCGGCGCCACACCATCCAACCCCGCGCACCCTGCACTCGCCCAGGCGCCGGGCGCCGCCGTCCAGGTCTATGTGCGATTTGTGGAGCGGTTTGACGGACGCGCTCAGCAGTTCAACATCCGGCTCGATCCGGCCGAGCTCGGCAGGGTCGACGTCCGCATCGAAATCGGCGCCGACCAGAAGGTGCATGCAGTGCTGGCGGCGCATGACAGCGCCGCTCTGAGCGACCTCATCCGCGGATCAAAGGCCCTCGAACAGGCGCTCGCCTCTTCGGGAGTGGATCTGGCCGAAGGCGGCCTGAGATTCGAGTTATCAGAAGACAGACAGGAGCGCAGCGGATCGGGCGGGGCCCAGACCGGGAGCTCCAACGAGCGTGGCAATCGCCCGGCACTCGAACGACCCTTGGCTGCCACTAGCCTCAGCGATCCGCTCCGAGGACCGCAGCCGGAAGCCCCCGGCCTCATCTATTCCTGGCGTCCGGCGCGCCTTAATCTTCTGGCCTGATGGAGTTAGATCATGACGGATCTGGTTTCCTTTGTTTCGACGGCCTCGCCGACGGCGTCGACGTCGACAGCATCCAAGATGACCCTGTCGAACAATTTCGACACCTTCCTGACGATCCTGACAGCGCAGATACAGAACCAGGACCCTCTCGAGCCGATGGACTCAACTCAGTTCACCCAGCAGCTGGTTCAGTTCTCCGGAGTCGAACAACAGATCCGGTCCAATCAGCAACTTGAAACGCTGATCTCCGCCACGCGCTCATCAGCGGGCGCCTCGCTTTCAGGCTATCTTGGTCAGCAGGCTGAAATCGCCAGCGATAGTGCGCAGTACTCCGGCGACCCCATCAACTTCCTCTACTCCCTGCCCCAGAATGCGGCGAGCGCTGATCTCGCCATACTGGATTCAAGTGGGCGGACGGTCTTTACGGCCGAAGGCGCAGCCGAGGCCGGGCGCCATGGCTTCACATGGAACGGGCAGACCTCGTCAGGCGCCGAGGCCAGACCCGGGGTCTACACTCTCAGGATTTCGGCCAAAACGTCTGCAGGAGATCCCATCTCCGCCGAACAGGCCGTGCTCGCAAACATCACCGGGGTCGACCTCACCCACGGAGAACCTGCCCTGACCACCCCGGTCGGGATCTTCTCCTATTCCGACATCCGACGGCTGACCCGGACCTAACTCCACGAAACGCCTGCCCGTTCATTCCTCTTTTTCGATCCGAACGACTTTTGCAGTTCTGAACTTTCAAATCGGAGCCAGACCCTATGAGCATCAACTCCGCCATGCTCGCCGGCGCATCCGGCATGCGCGCCAACGCCAGCGCTCTGGCTGCGATTTCCGACAACATCTCGAATGTGAACACCGTCGGGTACAAACGTGTTCGAAACGACTTCGTCTCGCTTCTCGACGCGGGTGCGGGCTCGACCTCCCACAGCGCAGGCGGCGTCCTTGCGGCTCACTCGCAGCTGATTTCGGAACAAGGAGCGCCTCAGAGTTCGAGCGTCGCCACTCATCTCGCTATTTCCGGCGCCGGCTTCTTCTCAGTCCGCTCCTCCTCAGAGATCGGAGCGGCGTCCGACCCGCTCTATTTCACCCGAGCCGGACAGTTCGGCCCCGATCAGAGCGGCTACCTCCAGAATTCAGCGGGCTTTTATCTTCAGGGATGGCCCGTCAACGCAGCTGGTCAGGTCACAGCCAGCCCGACGGATCTGGGCGATCTTGAACCGATCCGAGTGTCAGGGGTCGTCGGGGGGGCAAGCGCCACCACCTCTGTCAGCCTCTCGGCCAATCTGCGTTCCTCGCAGCCGATCTCCGCAGCGGCGGCGACCTATAATGCGGCGACCAACAATATGGCGTCCGGCGCCGTCACGGCAGATTTTCAGGCGCCGATCCAGATCTACGACAGCCGCGGCGGACTGAAAACGCTTACTGTCTCGTTTCTAAAGCAGGGTCCAAACGCCTGGCATGCCGAAGTTCACCTTCCCTCCTCTGACGTCGTGTCCGGCGGAGGCCTGGTCAACGGACAGCTCGCGACGGGCATCATCCGTTTCACCCCCTTCGGACAGATCGACCTCGCAACCTCAACGCTGCCAAACTCAATCACCATCAGTCAGAACGGGGCCGCTGCAGGCCCTCAGTGGGCTGCGGGGCTTGGCCTTGCGACACAGACCATCGCCCTTGATATCGACGGATCGGCCGCCATCGGCGGACTGACCAGTTTCGATGCGAACTCGGTGCTGAACGACACAGAGACCGACGGCACAGCGTTCGGCTCGCTTTCTTCGGTGGAAGTGGGAGAAGACGGTTCGGTCAACGCTTTGTTCTCGAACGGTCAGGTCCGCAGAATCTATCAGATCCCTGTCGCCACATTTGATAACCCCGACAGCCTTCTCGCCGAACAGAAGGGCGTCTTCAGGATCGGAGCTGAAACGGGAGAACTTTCTCTGAAGTCAGCAGGGACGCTCGGGGCAGGAGACATCAGGCCCAGAGCGCTTGAAAGCTCGACCGTTGACCTGGCTGAAGAGTTCTCCAACCTGATCATCACCCAGCGAGCCTATTCAGCGTCTTCAAAAATAATCACGACGGCTGATGAAATGCTTGACGAGCTCATCCGCCTCAAGCGTTAATAACTGACTGAAATCAGGTAACTTGTTGGCCTCCGCACGCCTGAAACGGCCTCGCGGAGGCCGTTTTCGACCCGCAATGAAACAGGTCGGCCGGCGGGAAGCCGATCATGGTCAGCGGCCCGTTTTCTCTTTCCTCTAATTTTACGGAAAACCGGCGGCCACAGCTCAGCGCCGCCTTAAATCGCCTCCCTTATGGTCTGGGGTATTGAGACCATCAAAGGGAGCTCTCCATGCTCAGCCACAATGTGCAGAGCGCCGCCGTCGTCGGACCCGACGGGCGCAAACTGACCCTCGACGACCTGCCTTCTCCTGGCATCAAACGCTGGGTGACACGCCGGAAAGCGGAAGTTGTCGCGGCCGTTCGCGGCGGCCTCATCACCATCGAGGACGCCTGCCGACGTTATGAACTCACAGGCGAAGAGTTCGCCGGGTGGGAGCACCTCTATGACCGCCATGGGGTCAAAGGTCTTCGAACCACACGGATCCAGAACTATCGCTGAGAGCTCACAGGAACGCGGCGAAATCGCGCCGTGTTCTTAACTTCTGAACGGATTTGGTAACCCTCATTAAGGTTACGTTTACGCGACGCTGGGAAATTCCTGCCTAGTCGAATGTGCGACAGACAGTTTTTTCCAGGCGATCATGGCCGAATCCACTGATCTCATTGCAAATCTAGCGCGCTCCGGGCGGATGCGAATCGCTGCGGCTCTAGCGGTCACCGCACTGGTCGGCGGCGGCCTCGGGGTTATCATGCTTCGTGGCGGAGAGGGCGATACGGCGCTGCTCTTCTCTGGCCTTGACCTCGAGGAGGCGGCAGAAATTGCCGGCCGACTGGATACTGCGAACATCCGCTACAATCTCGAAGGGGGCGGATCTGCGATCTTCGTGGACCGGGCGCAGGTCGACGACGCCCGCATGATGCTCTCAGAACAGGGCCTCCCCACCCGAGGATCGGTCGGATGGGAGATCTTCGACAAAACAGAGGCGCTGGGCACCACCAGCTTTGTTCAGAATATCAACAAAATCCGAGCCCTTGAGGGCGAGCTTGCGCGCACCATCTCCTCTCTTGATATGGTGAAGGCGGCCAGGGTTCATCTTAATCTCCCTGACCGCCCCCTGTTTCAGAAGGACAACCAGCCCCCTACCGCTTCAGTCGTACTCTCGCTTCGAGGCTCAGAAATGGGGGCCGATAAGGTGCGGGCGATCCGGAATCTTGTCGCCACCAGCGTGCCCGGTCTCGAGGTGAAGCACATCACGGTGGTCGACGATCAGGGCCGCATGCTCGCGGCCGGGGCTGAGAGCTCAGAGGATGCTCTCGGCGGCGGAGACGGGGACGAGCGCAAGGTCGCTCTGGAGAATAACTTCCGAAACAAGGTCTCCGAACTTGTGGAGAACATCGCCGGTCCGGGGGCCGCGCGCGTGCAGGTGTCCGCGGAGGTTGACTACAACCGGATTACCGAGAGCGCCGAAACCTACGATCCTGAGGGTCAGGTCCTGCGCTCCTCCACAAGCGTGGAGGAGACTTCGTCGGACGTCGAGACCGAGCCAGGCGATGAGACGACCGTCGCCAACAATGTTCCTGATGGCGCAGATCCCGCCGCTGCGACAGAACCGGCCGCACCTCCCCCGCCGACCAGCCAGCGGCAGCAGTCTCGAACCGATGAGACGGTGAATTACGAAATCTCGAAGAGCACCCGCACAGAAATCATCGAGGGCGGGCGCATCCAGAAAATCTCGGTCGCGGTCGTCGTTGACGATCGCCGGGTGCCCGGTGTCGAGGGAGCGCCCGCCACCTTTGAGCCCCGGACGCCCGAAGAACTCCAGCGGATCTCCACCCTGGTGAAGTCCGCGATCGGCTTCAACGAGGCGCGCGGAGATACCGTTACGGTCGAAAACATATCCTTCGCACGTCCGGAGGTTTCCATGGTTGAGGCCGAGGAGCCCGGAGCATTCGATTTTGACAAGTTTGATCTTGTGCGAGGGGGGGAGATCGGCGCCCTTCTGATCACAGCCCTCGCTCTTGTATTCTTCGTGCTGCGCCCGCTGGTTCGAGGTCTGCTCACAAAGCCCGAGGAGACCGCGCCGCAGGCCCAGGGGCGCGCCCTGGCCGCCCCTCCTCCCCCCGAGCCGGAGCCGGAGCTCGACATGGGAATTGATGTGGCTCGGGTGACCGGACAGGTCCGCGCCTCGACGATCAAACGGGTCGGAGAGGTCGTGAACCAGTATCCGGACGAATCCAGCACGATCATCCGGACCTGGCTCCTTGATCAGAACCCGGATCGAGCGGCATGAGCCAGGCGTCAGCAGCGAAGGCGGAACGTGAGCAGGCCGCTGCCGCAACCGCGGCGGCCGAAACGGCGACAGCGGCCCGGACGGCCGAGCACATGGCGACAATCGCAAAGATGGCTGGACCTCAAAAGGCCGCGGTCGTCATGTTGGCGATCGGGGTCGAGGCGAAGCCGATCTGGGAGCGTCTCGCAGAGGACGAGCAGCGGGAAATCTCGCTGGCGATGTCAAATGTCGGCGAGGTGCAGGCCGAAATGGTCGAGCTCCTGATCAAGGACTTCGTCGGCCGTCTGTCCAGCGCCGGATCGGTCGTTGGCTCCTATGAGCACACCCAGAAGCTTCTCCAGCAGTTTCTTCCGCCCGAGCGCGTCGAATCTCTCATGGAGGAGCTTCGCGGTCCCGCCGGACGGACGATGTGGGACAAGCTCGACAATGTGAACGAGAACGTCCTCGCGAACTATCTCAAGAATGAGTACCCGCAGACGGTTTCCGTCATTCTGTCCAAGCTGAAGTCAGACCATGCCGCGCGCGTTCTGACGTCCCTCCCGCAGGATTTCGCGCTAGAGGTCATTCAGCGAATGCTCCGAATGGAGCCGGTTCAGCGCGAAATTCTGGAAAAGATTGAATCCACACTGCGCTCGGAGTTCATGACCAACCTTGCGCGCACCTCCAAGCGCGACAGCCATGAGCAGATGGCCGATATCTTCAATAACTTCGACCGCCAGACTGAGGGACGCTTCATCTCCATGCTGGAGACCAAGAACAAGGACGCAGCCGATCGCATCCGCTCTCTGATGTTCGTGTTCGAGGATCTCTCAAAGCTCGATCCTGGAGGCGTCCAGACGCTTCTGAGAAATGTCGACAAGAGCAAGCTCGGTCTCGCCCTGAAGGGTGCAAACGAGGAAATGCGCAACCTCTTCATGTCGAACATGTCGGAGCGAGCCGCCAAGCTGCTTCGGGATGAAATGTCGTCAATGGGTCCAGTGAAGCTCAAAGATGTCGAAACTGCTCAGCAGGACATGGTCAACACTGCAAAGGCTCTCGCCGAAAATGGCGAGATCGTTCTCGCCGAAGGCGGCGGAGCGGACGAACTGATCTATTGACGCCTAATCGGAGCATCTGGTGAAAGCCTTCGCATTCGACACGGAATTCACGCCCCACGGAGATGTCGTGGGTGGACCTGCGCAGAAGTTTTTCTCGCGTGCGGAGGCTGAGACTTTGGCGGCCTCGGCGCGCGCCGAGGCCGAAGCCATGGCGCAGGCCCGGGGCTTTGCCTCCGTCGATCGCGTCATCCGTCAGCTTGCCCCGGTCAATCCGCAGATCGTCCGGATAGCCGAGGCTCTGCGACAGGAAGCCGCCGAACTCGCTCTGATCGCTGCGCGAAAGATCGCAGGCCGCGCCCTCGATGCTCATGGATCCCAGATGGCTGTCGATGCCGTGGCGGAGGCTGTCAGGATGCTGAAGGGTGCGCCTTCGATAGTCGTCTCCGCTCCAGCCGACGCGGTGGGCCCCATCGAACGAAGACTTGAACAGCTCAAGAAGGAAGGGCGGGTCAGCTCCATCAGCTTTCGCGCAGACCCCGGAGCAAAGCCAGGCGACTGGCAGGTCGAATGGGGAGAGGGTCTGGTGGGCTTCAGCCGCGACCATGTTGAGGCAGCGATCGAGGCGCTTCTGGCCGACCGCCTCCAAGACCCGGTCCAGGATCAGCTCGACCTTTTCGCTGTCGCATAAGAGAGAGACACCGACATGCCTCCCAGCGATCTCAATCTTCCCGAACTCTCTCCAACAGGCTCTCCCATGGGAGTCGGCGTCAGTCAGAGCGACGGCCAGAAGGAGAAGATGGCGTCAGATCTCCAGCCGGTTTTTGACATCCCTGTCCTCGTTCAGGCGGTGCTCGGCAGGACACAGATGGAGGTCTCCAATCTTCTTCAACTCGGTCCCGGCTCAGTCATCCAGCTCGACCGTCGTGTCGGTGAGGCAATCGATATCTACGTCAATTCAAGACTCGTCGCCCGAGGGGAAGTCGTGATCGTCGATGATCGCCTGGGCGTGACGATGACTGAAATCATCAAGAATGCGGACGGCTGACATGATCGCGTTCATCTCCTTCAACCGATCTGACCTTGGAGACGCCGAATGCGCGTTCTGATCATTGGCCAACTTGCCGGCCAGCTCTCCAACGCGACAAAAATCGCGTTCGATCGAGGCGCCAAGGTCATCCATGCCGGGACGATCTCGGCCGCCCTTGATATGCTTCGTTCAGGTAAGGGCGCTGACCTGCTCATGGTCGATGTCTATGAGGACATCTCGCTGCTTGTATCGGCGATGCAGCAGGAGCGGATCGTCGCTCCGGTTATCGCCTGCGGCGTTGGGACAAGCCCGGACATGGCCGCGTCCGCCATCCGCGCGGGTGCAAGGGAGTTCATTCCCCTCCCCCCCGACCAGGAGCTGATCGCGGCGGTTCTGTCGGCCATCGCGGATGACGACCGTCCCATGATCGCCCGGGACGCAATCATGGTTGAACTGAAGTCCCTGGCTGAACAGATCGCTCCCTCAGACGCCTCGATCCTGATCACTGGCGAAAGCGGCGTTGGCAAGGAGGTGATGGCGCGCCATCTTCACCGCCGCTCCCGGCGAGCAGACAAGCCGTTCATTTCGGTGAACTGCGCCGCCATTCCTGAGAACCTTCTGGAGAGTGAACTCTTCGGTCACGAGAAGGGGGCTTTCACAGGGGCTGTGGCGCGGCGGATCGGTAAGTTTGAAGAGGCCGACGGCGGAACTCTTCTGCTCGATGAGATTTCCGAGATGGATACTCGCCTTCAGGCCAAACTTCTCAGAGCGATTCAGGAGCGTGAAATCGACCGCGTGGGAGGGGGCAAGCCCATACCGGTCAACATCCGCATCATCGCCACCTCAAACCGCAACCTCAGGGAAGCGGTTCGTACAGGAGACTTTCGCGAGGACCTGCTTTATCGCCTCAACGTTCTCAACCTCCATATCCCTCCTCTGAGGGAAAGACCTCAGGACGTGCTCGCGCTCGCCGAATTCTTTCTCGAAAAGTACGCGCATGCCAACGGCATGCCAGCCCGGCGTCTTTCGGAGGATGCGCGCCGACGGATCCAGACTGCGACCTGGCAGGGTAATGTGCGAGAGCTCGAGAACGCCATGCATCGCGCGGTCCTGCTGGCTCGCGGGGACGAGATCACTGCAGAAGCGCTTCGCACGCCCGAGGGCCGTCCTGTGCCATCTAGCGATTTCGACGCCGCAGCGGAACGCGCCGTGGCGGCAGCGGAAAGCGCCCTCAAAAGCATGAACGGGGTCCGTGTTGGCCAGACTGTAGCGGCAGTCGAACAGGAGCTCATCCTGTCCACACTCGATCATTGTCTGGGCAACCGGACGCACGCGGCCAATATTCTCGGAATTTCCATCCGTACCCTGCGCAACAAGCTCAGGGCCTATCAGGACGCAGGCGTTGATATCGCCGCGCCGGGCGAAACACGGGCGGCAGGGTGAACCAGATGGCTGATACGGCGACACTCACCCAATCCACCCCAGGCGGAGGCCTCGACCTCAACGCCATTACGAAAATGTTCGCACGCGGCGAGTATGCTCTCGGCGCCGGCGTGATGGCTCTTGTTATCATGCTCATCGTTCCAATTCCGGCGATGCTGCTTGATTTTCTACTGGCGATCTCGATCACCCTTTCGGTCCTGATCCTCATGACCGCGCTCACCATCCAGAAGCCTCTCGAATTCTCCGCGTTCCCTACCGTCCTGCTGCTGGCCACTCTCCTGCGCCTGGCGCTGAACATCGCCACCACGAGACTCATTCTGGCCCATGGACACCAGGGACCGGACGCCGCCGGCAACATCATCGAAGCCTTTGGCGGCTTCGTGATGCAGGGTAATTTCGTGATCGGGGTCGTGGTCTTCATCATCCTGGTGATCGTCAACTTCGTCGTGATCACCAAGGGCTCAGGACGGATCGCCGAGGTGGCCGCCCGCTTCACCCTCGACGCTATGCCGGGCAAGCAGATGGCGATCGATTCAGATCTGTCCTCCGGCCTCATCAATGAGGATGAAGCACGAAAGAGACGCAAGGAGCTCGAAGGCGAAAGCAACTTCTTCGGGGCCATGGACGGCGCCTCGAAGTTCGTGCGCGGAGATGCGGTCGCAGGCATTCTCATCACCTTCATCAACGTCATTGGGGGCATGATTATCGGCGTCGCCCAGGAGGGACTTCCTTTTCAGGAGGCGGCGAACTCCTACACGACCCTTACTGTCGGCGACGGCATCGTCTCGCAGATCCCTGCCCTGATCGTTTCCATCGCTGCAGGCATGCTGGTCTCGAAGGCAGGCGTTGAAGGCGCCGCAGACAAAGCGATCGGCATTCAGCTTTTCTCAGACCCGCGGGCTCTGGCGATGGTGGCGGGAACGGCGCTGTTCGCCGGTCTTCTGCCAGGGATGCCCATGATCCCGTTCTTTCTTCTCTCCGGAGCGGCAGGATGGGGTGCATGGCGCAACTTCGCCGCTGAACGTGCTCGATCCGACGCTGAGCAGCAATCAAAAGTCGACCAGGCGCGGAGCCAGACAGTGGCTGAACCTCCGATCAAGGACAGCCTGAACGTTGATGAGCTCAAGATCGAACTCGGCTTCGGGCTTCTGGGCTTTATCAATGAAACCGCGGGCAGAAAACTGACCGATCAGGTCAAGGCGGTGCGTCGCCAGATTGCCTCGGAGTTTGGCTTCGTCGTGCCGCAAGTGCGCATTGTCGACAATCTTGAGCTCGATTCGGAAGACTACCGCATCCTGGTCAAGGAAGTTGTCGCCGGTCGCGGCCGCCTCAAGCCGCAGATGCATCTGGCTATGAGCACTTCCGGCTCAGCGCCAAGCCTGCCAGGCGAGCGGGTCAACGAGCCGGTTTTCGGGCTCCCTGCAATCTGGGTCGACGAGGCGACGCGTGAGACAGCGGCCGTCTCAGGATACACTCTTGTCGACTCGGCGACCGTGCTGACCACCCACTTCACCGAACTGGTGAAGGAGAACATGGCTGATCTGCTGACCTTCGGCGGCGTCAAGACCCTGATCGAGGATCTTCCGAAAGCCCAGAAGTCTCTTATCGACGACATCACGCCCGGACAGATCACCTATTCGGGGGTCCAGCGCGTGCTGCAAAACCTTCTCAGAGAGCGTGTCTCGATACGCGATCTCGGCACGATCCTCGAGGCGATCGCCGAGGCTTCGGCTTCATCGACAGACCTGCTTACGGTCACGGAACATGTCCGGGCCCGGCTCGCACGGCAGCTGTGCAACGCCAACACAGATGGCTCGGGCACGCTGTGCGTCACCGCCCTGTCCCCTTCATGGGAGCAGACCTTCCTCGATGCGCTGATCGGGTCCGGCTCCGATCGCCAGCTCGCGCTCGAGCCCTCGCGCCTGCATGCGTTCGTGAACGACCTTCGCGGGGCCTTTGAACGAGCCGCGCAGGTGGGGGACACTCCAGTCCTTCTCACCTCGGCCGGCATACGTCCCTATGTACGCTCGCTCGTTGAACGATTCCGGCCTCAAACCATCGTGATGTCACAAAACGAAATTCACCCGAAGGCGCGACTGCGCTCGGCGGGATCAGTCTGAAGCGATCATAATAATAAGAAGGAGACCGCCGATGAAAATGAAGATGTTCTCGGCTCCAACGCTGGAACAGGCCAGGGCGCTCATGCGCGCAGAGATGGGCAAGGACGCCGTCATCCTGTCGACAAGGGAGGAGGATGGGATCGTCGAGATACGAGCCGCGGTCGACCGATCCTTCAACCACCGTTTCGCCGCGCCCAAGTTCGCCGAGGTGCGCCCGATGTTCGATGCGGCGCGGGATCAGCTGAGCACCATGCTTCGATGGCACGGCGCTCCCGACGGCTTCCTTCAGATGGTGGCGGAAGCCGGAAGCCGCCTCGGCGCAGGTTCGGAGCCCCTTGGGGCGCTGTCTGCTGGCCTCGAAGGGGTCCTGTCCTTCGCCCCCCTTCAGCCCCATCCCGAGAAGTCGATCCTGCTGGTCGGAGGTCCTGGTTCGGGCAAGACCACCGCAGCGGCGAAGCTGGTCCTGCAGCTCTCCGACGCTGATTCGCCGCTGGAGGCTGTTTCCGCCGACTTCGACGCCGCGGGTCAGGCTGAAAAGCTTGCAGCGTTAATGCTGCGGCCCTCCCTGACCGTGGCGCTGTCGCCGGACGCCCTGCAGCGCATCCTCGATGAACGTAATGCTTTGGGCCGAAGAGCAATCGTCGACTGCCCGCCTTTCAACCCTGTGGACCGAGACGACATGAAGCGCCTCAATACCCTGATTTCTAGACTTAATGTGGAGCCTGTTCTGGTTATGTCCGCAGACGGAAATCCCATGGAGATGGAGGATAACGCCCGCGCCTTCGCTCAGCTGGGCGTGAGACGGGCGATCCTCACTCGACTGGACGCGGTCCGTCGACGAGGGGGGGTGATCGCAGCAATTTCTTCATCTCGGTTAAGCATCGCTCAACTAGGTTCAGCGCCTAATGCCCTCAAAGGTCTTGTTCCGGCATCCGCTTCGCGAGTGGCGAAGCTGCTGCTGGACAATGCCCCCGAGGCGGAACTTCTCAAGGGAGCCGCGTGATGAATTTCGCGTTCAGAAAGTCCGAAAGCCGGCAGCCCCGCGCGCGCGTGGCGCCCGCCTCCGTGATTGCGGTGGCCTCGGGAAAGGGCGGCGTGGGCAAGACATGGCTCTCAACCACGCTTGCGGCGAGCTTCGCCAAGATGGGTCGACGAACCCTTCTTGTGGATGGGGACCTCGGCCTCGCCAATGTGGACGTCCAGCTCGGGATCGCGCCGGAGACAGACCTGGCGGCCGTCATCGCCGGGTGGGTCGAACTTGAAGACGCCGTTACACCCATCAATGGCGGAGCTGGCGCAAGCTGCGGCTTCGACGTCTTGCCCGGGCGGTCGGGTTCTGGAGCTCTTGCGGGATTGCCGCCCGATGAGGCCTCTCGCCTCGCTGCAGGCCTCACGGCTCTCTCCCTGCAGTACGACATTGTCCTGGTCGACCTCGGCGCAGGGATCGAGGACAATGTTATGCGCCTCGCCCGTGCCTGCGACCGATGCCTGGTCGTTGCGACAGACGAGCCGACCTCGATGACCGATGCTTACGCCTTCATCAAGGTTCTGCGCGGCTATGCTCCGAGCGTCCAGCCCTGGCTGGCTATCAACATGGCCGACACGCGAGTGGCGGGTCGGAGAACCTATGAAGCGCTGGCGCGAGCCAGTCAGACTTTTCTCGGTTTCCGGCCGCCCATGGCGGGTATTGTTCTGCGCGACCCCAAGGTTCGCGAGGCGATCCGCCAACAGAAAACTCTGGTGTCGATCGACCCTCAGGCTCAGGCGGCGCTCGACGCCGCTCAGATCGCCGAGGCGCTCGTGCGCGGCGGCGCGGAGGGTGTCGCGCAGAGTGCCTAAACCGGAGACATCCGCGGGTCCTGTCGACCGACAGGCCCGCGAACGTCTTTAGGGGACGCCAACCAGCGACTTTTTGCGATAGGGAAACCGTCTCTCAGGTTCTGCCAACCCGGTTGATCGCCGCCTCGTCAAGCGCCGCCTGGTCCAGCGCCTCAAGGCGAAGCGTCTCTCGCTGAAGCGCCTGCTCCACCAGCTGCTCAAAGCGCGACTTTTCCTGGTAGGCGACTGTCAGCTGCTCGCGAATTCTAAGGCTTGTCGCCTGCGCTTCCGCAATCTCCACATCAAGAGCCGCCAAAGCCAGTTTCACACGCTGTCGATAGGCCGAAACAAGATGGAAAGTCGCAGGGTCAGCGGCCCCTGCCTCCACTTCAGCGCGTTCACGTTCGAGAAGGTCGTCGCGCTTCATCGCTAGAGCGTTGAGACGGCGAGCAGCCTCCCCAGCCTGAATGCCAACATCGTCCAGGCGACGTTGGGCCAGCTTCAGAAGCGTTTCGAGCGTTCTCAACGGCGTATCCGATCAGAGACGGCTGGCGGTCCCGGAGAAGGCTGGGCGTCCGCGAGGGCTGCCGCGAGTTCTGCGAAGGCGATGTCCGGCTGGCACGCCAGACGAACATCCTGCGCGAGGAATGCCTCCAGCCTCGGCCAGACCCGAACGGCTTCATCAACCTCCGCGTCCGCTCCGCGCGTATAGGCTCCGATCCGGACCAGCTCCTCCATGTTCGAATACAAGGCCATAAGGCGTCGGGCTCGCCGCGCCAGGGCTGCCTGCTCGCCGGAATGAAGGGAGTTAGACAGCCGGGAGATCGACTTAAGAACATCGATCGCGGGATAACGCCCCCGCTCAGCGATCGAACGGGACAGAGTGACGTGTCCATCGAGGATAGCCCGAACCGCATCGGCGACAGGTTCGTTATGGTCGTCGCCATCCACCAACACGGTGAAGAGACCTGTAATGTGACCCTGCTTTTCCCCAGGGCCAACAGCGAGACCTGGCCCTGCTCGTTCGAGAAGTTTAGGGAGCTCGGCGAAGACAGAGGGGGTGTACCCACGGGTGGTCGGAGGCTCGCCAGCGGCAAGGCCGATCTCGCGCTGCGCCATGGCGAACCGTGTGACACTGTCGAGAAAGCAGATGACGCGAAGACCCTGATCTCGGAAGTACTCCGCCACAGCGAGGGTCATCCAGGCCGCGCGCCGACGACGGGGAGCGGCCTCATCGGAGGTCGCGGTGACAATCACCGATCGCTTCAGGCCCTCAGGGCCAAGAGTGTCCTCGACAAACTCCCTCACCTCCCGTCCCCGCTCGCCGATGAGGCCGATAATCACCACATCCGCGTCAGCGCTTCGGGCGAGCATCGACATCAGCGTCGACTTGCCGACCCCCGACCCGGCAAACAGACCCAGTCTCTGTCCCTGGGCGCATGGCGCAAAAACGTCGAGGGCCTTCACCCCGAGGGCCAGAGGATGATCCACCCGGGCGCGCATCTGCGCACTCGGCGGCGCGGCCCGAACCAGGCGCGGACTTGGACCGCCAGCCAACGGCCCCAGCCCGTCAAGAGGCTCGCCGAAGGCGTCAACGACGCGGCCCAGCCAGCCCGCGGACGGCCGCACCGCATCTCCGCCCTGAGAGAAAAGAACCCGCGCGCCTGGCCTCAATCCTTCAAGGGGGTCGCAAGCCAGAACAACTGCCCGCTCCCCCTGAAATCCCACCAGCTCGCCACGAGGCCCCTGCGGATCGCCGAAGCGCACCAGCGCCCCCAGTCGCAAAGCCTCAGGCGGGCCGGCCGCCTCGATACGAAGCCCTTCAAGCGCCGTTACGCGGCCCTCATAATGAAGCGCATTGAGCGCTTTGGTCTCGCGGATCGCCGAAGCCAACATCGCCAAAAGTCTCCACCGGCCTCCGCAAGACCGGGCCGAGACTCAGTCAGACACCGGGTCGGGTTGACGATTCATTAACCCGGCAAAATTTGCCGGCTGATCGCTTTCCATCGCGACAACACAGAGAATCACGCTAATTTTCTTGAATCGGCCGAGGGTGCTGAGAGGAAATCATTAACCTTTAGTCGGCCTAATGCGGTGGTTAACTATGCCAACGTAAGGCGTGGCCGATTCGGGAGAGGCTGATGCGGGTCTTGCTGATCGAGGATGATGAAGCGGTGGCCCGTAGCATCGAACTGATGCTCAAGGCGGCAGGCTTTAACGTCTATACGACCGACATGGGGGAAGACGGCGTCGATCTCGGCAAAGTCTATGAGTACGACCTGATCATCCTGGACCTGGGGCTCCCGGATATCTCAGGGTACGAGGTGCTCAAGCAGCTTCGCATGTCGCGCGTTAATACGCCGGTGCTGATCCTCTCCGGAAATCCCGACATCGAGGCCAAGGTCAAAACCCTTGGATATGGCGCAGACGACTATATCACCAAGCCGTTCAATAAAGACGAACTGATTGCGCGCATGACTGCGATCGTCCGTCGGTCCAAGGGCCATGCGGAAAGCGTCATCCGGACCGGCGAGATCATCGTCAATCTGGACGCCAAAACGGTGGAGGTCCGCAATCAGCGGGTGCACCTGACCGGCAAAGAATATCAGATGTTCGAGCTCCTGTCGCTGCGCAAGGGCACGACGCTGACCAAGGAAATGTTCCTCAATCACCTCTACGGGGGGATGGATGAACCTGAGCTCAAGATCATCGACGTGTTCATCTGCAAGCTTCGCAAGAAGCTGGCTCAGGCGACCGGTGGAGATCACTTCATCGAGACTGTCTGGGGACGCGGATACGTTCTGCGCGATCCGGACCCCAGGATTGCGGAACAGGCGGCCTGACCCGACGGGAATCCCTCGTGAACGGGAAAGGCCGTTCACGTCATGATTGATCTGCGTCAACGCCTCTCCAGAGATCTTCTGGACGCCGATTATGAGGCGTTGAGCCCTCAGAAAAAGAGCGCGATCGATCTGATCGCCGACCAGCGTCCCAGCGGAATAGACCCCCAGCTGTCCGACGGACGGACCAAATGGGACAAGCTGGCGGACGCTGTGGCCCAAGTCGGCGGATCGTGGCGTTTCATCATCGGCTTTCTCTCTGGGCTGTTGGCATGGATCAGCCTCAACGCCGCCCTGTCCGGTCCTGGCCTCGCATTCGACCCCTACCCGTTCATCTTCCTGAACCTGATCCTGTCGATGATCGCCGCCCTTCAGGCTCCGATCATCATGATGAGCCAGAACCGACAATCTGCGAAGGATAGAGCGGCGGCCGAGCATGACTACGTCGTCAATCTCCGAGCAGAGCTGGAAATCATGCTTCTGCACGACAAGGTCGAAGATATGCGGGACCGAGACATTGTCGCCCGCTCCGAAGCGCTGGGGCGACAAATTCTCTCTCTTCAGGAGCAGATTTCAGCCCTGTCGAGCGCGATTGAAGCAGGAACAATCGACAAGCAAGACGGGCTTCAGAGAGGCTAGGCCGCTCGCAGCGCCTCGCGATTGACTTCCCGAAGCTCGCCCGCACGCTTCTCCAGATCGCCGATGAGGAGCCGGACATTCTTAGAGTTCGACCTAAAGGCGATATCGAACAAGTCGCCGATCACGGGAACGGCTCCAATCCCGGTATCAATCAGCCAGTTCAACACCATGCGCGCCAGGGTCCAGCGCCTCGCTCCCAGTCTTCGCGCCTCCACGATCACGTAAAGGCCCAGGCCCGAGGTCAGAAGGTCTCCAAGCACCGGAACCAGGCCGATCACACCATCGAATCCAAACTGGATTCCAAACAGAGAAAACTGCCGGTCCAGGCGCTGTTCGAGGCGCTTCAGGCGGGCGACATCATCGCATTTATTAGGCATTCGGGACCCGGGTGCGCCACGCAGTCTGAAAGGACGATTTAAACTTACCGATACGTCATAAACTGCGCAGACTTAACGAACTCTGAGCGTCAGTGAGGCTAACGACGGGCTCGCTTAGTCCCTTTCTCTGTCGCAGGCAAGAGTATTAACGAATGTACAGAAAGGGGCAGGTTGTCGCGTCCCGGCCGCTCCCAGGGGATATCCCCCGCCCTAAAACGGACAATCCCCTCTCAGGTCAGCTCGACGTCCGACCACCCCAGACAACGCCACGGGTCAAGCCGCGCGGACGCCCTTCTGAGCAACCTTGTAGACGCCGCGACGGTCATGCTGGGCTTCAAACGCCGTGCTGACACCGATTACGGTCTCCGCAGCTCCGAGGAGGAGATAGCCATTGGCGTTGGTCTGGGCCGCTATCCGGCCAAGCACATCGCTCTTAGTCGGACCGTCGAAGTAGATCAGCACGTTACGGCAGAAGACGACGTCGAATTTGCCGAGGCCGGCCATCGATTCCATCAAATTCAGCTTGCGGAACGATACCTGCGAACGAATGCGCTCGGAGAGACGCCACTGATCATCCTGTTTGGTGAAGTAATGCATCAGCATCTGAATCGGCAGGCCGCGCTGAACTTCGAACTGAGTATATAACCCCGCACGAGCGCGTTCGAGAACGCGCTCGGAGATATCGGTCGCCACGATCTCCACGGGAACGCCCCCCGTCATTGCAGGGTTCTGGTCGAGCATCATCGCGATCGAGTAAGGCTCCTGCCCAGTGGACGAGGCCGCGCACCATATCCGTATTCTGGATCCGCGACGCGCCTGAGAGAGAGCCGGAAAGATCCCATCCTTCAGATGCTCAAAGGGGGTCTTATCCCGAAAAAAGAAGGTTTCGTTCGTGGTCATCGCGTCGACCACGTCCGCAATCAGCCTCTCCTCGCTCCGTGACCTGACGACCCGCACCAGATCGTCGATCGACGCTAATCCTTCCTTGCGGGCGAGAGGCGCGAGCCGGCTCTCGAGAAGATACATCTTGTCCGCCGTGAGGATGAGGCCTGCCCGACGTTTGAGTAGAGAGGAGATGAACTCGAAGTCCTGCGCGTTCACTAGCCTTCTCCGTTCATAATCGACAGGGCCATCGACCCCAACTCGGGCAGAGGCTTGATCGCTTCGGCGTATCCCGCCTGAGCGACCGAACCCGGCATGCCCCATACAACCGAAGAGGCTTCGTCCTGCACGATCACCCGCCCCCCGGCTTCGACAACGCGACCGGATCCGGCAGCGCCGTCCGACCCCATGCCTGTCAACACTACGCCCAGCACCCGTCCGCCATAAATGGAAGCGGCTGATTCGAACAATGGATCAGCTGCGGGCCTGCAGAAATGAACCTGCGCCCCCTGATCGAGACGAATCTCATGGCCACGCGCAGATTTTGCGATGCGCATGTGAAAGTCGCCCGGCGCCAGAAACATCGATCCTGGCATGATCGGATCGTGATCGATCGGCTCACGACAGGGGCGGCCCACATGCTCGCCAAGCTTTTCAGCAAAGATTTTCGTAAACGACCTCGGCATATGCTGGACGATCAGGATCGGAGCCGAGATGCGTCTTGCGATTGGTCCCAGGAAAGCCTGCAGCGCGGCCGGGCCGCCTGTTGATGACGCCACCACCATGACGCTCGGACGACCGGCGAGCCCGGTTCGCACTGTCGGCGTTCTGAGCTGATAATTTGACTTGCGAGAGGCTGGCGTCACTGGATTGACCGCCCTGCCCCCCAGCGCCAGCATCTTCTCAACGAGTTCGCGTCTGTAAGTGTCGGCGGAACCGAGGATCTTCGAATCCGGCTTGGCGATGTAATCGGCCGCGCCAAGGCCGAGAGCCCTGACCGTGGTCGATGCGCCGCGTGAGGTGAGCGTCGAGGCCATGATCACACGAGCCTGGGGAGCGGCCTTGCGCAGCCCCGGCAGCGCCGCAAGCCCATCCATCTTGGGCATCTCGACATCGAGTATGATCACGTCAGGCTTCGCAGTCGCCGCCTGAGCGATCGCCTGTTCGCCGTCAATGCAGCTCCTCACCAACTCGAAACGCGGATCTTCCTCGATCCAGCGACGGGTAAGAGCGCGCACCACAGCGCTGTCGTCCACATGCATGATGCGGATACGACGGTCTGTCTTCAGATTAGGCGCCGCTAGAGACACAGTCCGCAACCTCAGGGTTATACGGGACGGGCCTGATCCGGGAGCTCTGAAGCCGCCTACGGGCGGCCCTACCCCTTCGAACAGGCGTCCAGACTCAGACCAGACCCACTTCAGCAAACTTCGACTCGATGATCTCGGCGTCGAAGGGCTTCATGATGTACTCGTTAGCGCCTGAGCGTATCGCCTCGGCGATATGAGCCATGTCGTTCTCCGTCGTGCAGAAGACGACGATAGGACGCTCTCCTCCGGGCTCGCGCCGCAGGGCCCTGATGAAATCCAGACCATTCATGACCGGCATGTTCCAGTCGAGAAGAACGGCATCGGGCATGTTATCCCGGCACGCCTCCAGGGCCTCATTTCCATCAACGGCCTCGACGGCCTCGAAATGGAGATCCTCGATAATCCGGCGAGCAACTTTTCGAACGACACGCGAGTCGTCGACAATCAGACAACGTTTCATTGGGTGACTCCTGTCGTCTTTAAGCCGCTGCGGCGATTTCGTCGCCGCCCGGCGGCGACAACATGCGATCGATGTCCATGATCACGAGAAGGCGATTGTCCAGACGGTGAACGCCCCTCGACACGCTCGCCCAGACCGGATCCAGGTTGACGGGGTTCTGTTCCAGACTATCCGCGTCCAGCCGAAGAACCTCGCCGATCTCATCAATGATCAGACCGAAACTTTCTCCATCGCGCTCCACGCCGATGGCGAGCGTTCGACCGTCATCCTTCTCCTTAGGCGGAAGACCAAGGAGAGCCCGACCGTCAAACGCGGTCACAATCCGTCCACGCAGGTTCAGAACTCCCGCGATTTCCGGAGCGGAGAGCGGAACCGTTGTGGTGTTGGATGGACGAAAGACGTCGTGGATCTCCGAAACGCTGGCGCCGAAGACCTGGGTGCCTATCTTAAAGGTCACATACTCACGCTCGTTCATGCCGCTTCTCCTCGTGACCTAAGCGCGCTGTCGAGAGCGGCCAGCAGCGCATAACGATCGGATTTAGGTACCGCCGGGCCAAGAACGGTCGACGGCGCCTCGCTCCTGCTCGAGAGCGGGATAACCGGTCCGTTGCCGCCCTGAGCGACGATGGCCTGGAACTGATCCATCTTCGAGGGATGGTCGGTATCCGCGAGGACCGCATCGAAGACGTTCCCCCGGGCCAGCTTTGTCTGTGCGTCCTCGAGGCTTTCAGCCACCACTACGTCGTAGCCGGCTGCATTGACCAGAGGGGCGAGCATGTTGCGGAAGAAGGGATGAGAATCGACAAGAAGAATACGCTGCCTCTTGGCCTTACGCTCTCCCTGCGCCGCAGCCTCCGCCCAGCCCTGATCGGCCTGAGTGAGATAGTAGCTGATGTCGATAATCTCAGTGGACTTGCCCTTCAGGACCGCCGTTCCAAGCACGCCCTGAGACATGTCGCTGAGCTGAATGGTGAGATTGTCTTCCACGATATCGAGGATCGCATCGACTGCAAGGCCGATCACGCTCTCGCCCTGAGAGAATACGAGGATGGATTGACGTCCCTCGCTCCTGAGAGCGTGGGTTCCTGCTGCGTGAACCAGCGGCATCAATCGACCACGGTACTGAACCACGGGTCCGCGCTGAGTCATCTCGAACGTCGAGGCGTCGAGGTCCTCGAGGCGCGTGACAAGGTTGAGCGGGCATGCCCTCGGCTCTTCACCGCCAGCGCTGAACAGCAGCAGTGTTGTCTTCTCGCCGGCGACATAGTCGTTGCTCGAACGAGACGCCTCTTCCTGATTCACCCGCCGCATCGTGGTCTCCAGGTTCGATATCGACTTGGCGACCCCGCCCGGATCAAGGATCATGATGACAGCGCCGTCGCCCAGAATGGTGGCTCCTGAGTACTGCGCAACCGAGCCCAGACGCTTGCTGAGAGGCTTGACGACGATCTCTTCCGTATCAAACACCTGATCAACGATCAGACCGAAGCGCGTATCGCCCACCTGCATCACGACGATGTAGGCCAGCTCGTCAGCACGCGGCTCGGATCCATCCATCGAAAGACCCAGAATGCCTTCGAGGCTGACCAGCGGCAGGAGACGGTTCCTCAGACGAAGAACGCGCGTGTTCTTGATGAACTCGATCTTCTGCTCACACTGAGGTCCGGCGCGCACGAGCTCAAGAACGGAGAGCTGGGGCAGAGCGAATCTGTGCTCGCCGACCCCGATGATGAGAGCCGAAATGATCGCAAGGGTGAGCGGGATTTTGATGCTGAACGTCGTTCCTTCACCTCTGCGAGAGCGAAGATCGATCGTACCGCCGATCAGCTCCACATTGGTCTTGACCACGTCCATGCCAACCCCGCGGCCGGACATGTTGGTCACCTGCGCAGCGGTCGAGAACCCCGGAGCGAAGACGAGACGATGGACCTGAGCGTCGGTCATCACGTGCGCCTCGAGCGGGTCGACAATGCCCTTCTCGACAGCCTTCTGGCGTATCCGTTCGGTCTTCAGGCCCTGGCCATCGTCGCTGACCTCGATGATGATATGCCCGCCTTCATGGTAGGCGCGAAGCTTGATCGTGCCGGTTTCCGGCTTCCCTGCCGCAATACGATCCTCCGGCGATTCAACCCCATGATCGCAGGAATTGCGGATCATATGGGTCAGAGGATCCTTGATCAGGTCCAGAACCTGGCGGTCAAGTTCGGTCGCCTCCCCGTCCATGACCAGCTCGATCTTCTTGTGAAGATCCTGGCAGGCGTCGCGAACAATTCTGGGAAGCTTCTTCCAGGCCGATCCGATGGGCTGCATGCGGGTCTTCATCACGCATTCCTGCAACTCCCCGGTTATCCCCGAGAGCCGCTGAAGCGGCGCCTTGAACTCGCTGTCCGCAACGGTGCGAAGCATCTGCATCAGCTGATTGCGCGTCAGCACCAGCTCGGAAACCATCGTCATGAGGTTTTCGAGGACATCGACATTCACGCGAATGGTGGCGTTGGTGCTGATCGCACCCTTCTTCCCTTCCGCCTCTTCGGCTTCTGCAGGCTTAGCGTTCTTGATTTCAGCGGGCCCCTCAGTGGCCAGGAAGGCCGCCTCGAGTTCGGCCATCGAGACCTCTCCAGGGCGAAGGTAGCGCTGCTGGTCAGGATCCCAGCGGCCCGTGGTCACCCCAGCCGCCTGCGCGAGCTCGGGATCCTCAGAAAAGTCAGGCTCCGAGGAGACCGGAGCTACGGGTGGCGGCGCGGCGGGCGCCCTCGGCGCGGCGGCGGCGGCGTTCAGACCGCCTTCGGCATGAGCCTCAAGGCGCGAAATGATGTCGCGGTCATTGCCCTCGGGTTCAACCTGCTCATTTGAGAGATGGTTGAGCAGAGCTTTGATCCGATCGATGGAGTCGAGAACGAGGGTCACCGCTTCGGGGGTGACTTTGAGCGTCCCGTCACGGAAGAGGCCCAGCAAGGTCTCTCCGGCATGCGCGACAGCCTCGAGCCTCGGCAGCCCCAGGAAACCACAGGTTCCCTTAATGGTGTGCACCAGGCGGAAGATGTTATTCAGCGTATCCTTGTCGTCCGGATCGCTTTCAAACCTCACAAGTTCGGTGTCAATGACCTCCAGGCTGTCCGCCGTCTCGGTCAGAAACTCCCTCAGAAGATCATCCATCTTCACGCCCATCAGCTTTCGACCCGAAATCCGGGCCTAGTCTGGCTGACCTAGCGCTATGGAAGTTAAAAAATCGCTGCGTAGACCGCAAAATCAGGGGCTAATCGCGGGTCCACGCGCAAAAAGTACCGGACCGGCCTCGCTCGAGCGCACCTGAAGGGCGTATCCGATCTCTTCAGCGATCAGACGCGTGAAGAGGGGCTGGATCCCCCCTCGCCCCCAGCCGCCCTCGGGCTGACGCCCGGCAAGACCTTCAAGAACTTCACGTTTTAGTTCCCCGGGCGAGCCTGCGGCGGATACCTCCAGACAGAAGCCCGCCCCCTCCCGACGCGCAGAAACCGTCACCACGCCGCTGCGAGCGACAGGCTCCATCATAACAAGCGTCATGTTCATCAGAACGCGCATCTGAAGATTGGTGACCCCAATCGGCTCCACCCGCCAGTCGAGCCTCGACTTGTGAATTGAAAAAATCTTATCAAACAACAACTTGGCCGCATGGATATCCGCCAGGTCATCCGTCAGCGCCTGAGACCCGACGGCAAAGCGCATAAACTGGATCTTCGCCTCGATCCCCTGAACGCCTTCCTTGATGAGCTTCTCGCCCTCGGCGCGCATGCTCATGCCCATGTCGTCATCGAACGCAAGCGAGCACCCGTTCATGAGGGCTGTGAGCGGCGAGACGAGATCATGAAAGATCCGGGAGGCCAGATAGGATGCAAGCTTGGAAGAATCGATCATGGCGCGAACCTTGGAGCGTCTGCATCTCAGAATCGCGACCTTAACTGATTTGGCGGCCTGACCCCAAGATCCAAGTTAAGCCCTTCAGCCTAACTTCTACCGCCCCCACGGCCCCCTCGCCCGGCCCGGACGGCCTGGATGTGTCAGCATCTTCCTCAGGGCTTGATCGTCCAGGGCTCCCCGTCCCCCGGAAGGACCGCCTCGCCTGGGCCCGCTCTCGAGATCTGCTTCTCGGCGCTCAACGCCGCGATCACGGCGACGCTCTGCTCCGTCCGCTCGGCGGCGCGGGTATAGGCGGCCAACCGACCTGCATTAATCTGCTCAAGCCGACGCTTCAGGTCCGGGGACATCCGGGACGGGTCAACGACCGCCAGATACCCTGTATAGCTCTCGCCGATGATGCGGTCGGTCTTGGCCCGCTCAATCGCAGCGTCCTGAGCCTGAGCCGTCGCCAGCGCTCCGGCCAAAACGAACGGGACGACCGCCGACATCACAATCCTGAATATGGTCACGATCCACTCCATCCTGCCGGGTTCAGAAAAGATCGGGGTTCTGAGCGATCAGATCCTCGATCTCCTTGTCCAGACGAACACGCACCTCCTGATCGATGCGAACATTGAGATTGATCGTGATCGGCTTGTCAGGCGCTGCGATCCGGATTGTCGGAGTGCAGCCCACTCCCCCTGCGATCAAGATTATCGCCATCGACGACCAAGCCGATCTCCGTATCGTCATCGAACGCTCCACGGACATGCCCGACATGGTTACCAACCTCCTATCCACATTCGTCCACGTCAATCCCTCGGGAGCGGACTCTCTTCGTTCTTCGCCAAAGGCGGCGCTGCGCGGATCACCGAACTCAGTCCTCTGTCCGACTGAAAGGACTGGATCAGGTTCATCAATTCGCTCTCCACTCCGATGTTGAGGTCGAAATCTGTTCCTCCAAGAACTCCCGGATTTTTCCCCAGCAGCCCGAGAGAGAGCGTTATGCGACCCGTGATGTCGCCCATGAGCCCTACCCGCAGACGGCTGTAGCGAAAATCCTCGAGCGCCTCAAAGACCAGCCTGGCGTTGGGATCCGCATCGCCGGCGGCCTGGCCAGCCTCCCCTGTGTATCGGATCACGCCGCCCTCTCCAGACGCCTCAAGGACAGCGTCCTCCACTCGCGCTGAACCGGTGGTGAACGACAAGGGTATCGTGCCGCTCAATACCCCCTCGACCTCAAGATCCGGCACGCCAAACAGCCTAACCATTTCCGTGAGATCCCACCTGTCAGCCTCAGCGACGATGAGGTTTCGATCCGCTCCGAACTCATAGTCCATCGGACGAACAACTATTGCGCCGGCGGCAAAGGGGAATTGAGCCGCCTCAAGGCGAAGCGTGTCAAAGTCGAGCAGCTGAAACCGGATATCTCCATCCTCGAAGGGAACACCGAAGGTGACTTTGCCTATCCGTATCGTCTGGCCGGGGGGCGAGCGCATTTCGAAAAGATCGGATATCTCAATGCGTCCTGAGACGTCCTCAAACACACCGGCCGAAGCGATGGCGAATCCTACGCCCTGAAGCTCAGTCGACAGCGAAAGGTTGAAGTCATCGCTCGACCATAAGGCCTCTCCGGACACTTCGACCTGGCCGGACACGTTCGCGGGGCCTCTCAGGCGCGCCGAGAGATCGGAGGGCTGGAATCCCCTTGGACGAAACTGAAGTCTTGCCGGAGCGATGCGCGCCTTTCCGTGTCCGGATCTGAAATCATGTCGCCCCGACAAGGTTACGAGCTCGAGGTCAGGACTTGTGAGCCGGGTGACCGCAGAAAAATCCAAGCCGTCCCGGGACACGCTTGCCTGTCCCGAAAAGCGAACCGCCTCAAACATCCGGTCTTCCGCCTCGGAGGGATCACTTATCTCGCCCATAACATCCCGAAGATCGGCTTCGAAACCGTCCTTGTCTCCATGCAGCCTGAAACGTCCCTCAAGACTGTCGGCAAGCAGGGTGTCCGTGCGCACCTTTCCGCCTTCGACCCCTCCGTTCAGCGACCACTCCCTCCCCATCCGCATCGATCCGGACAGGCCCGATAAATCCGCTTCGATCGTCCCGTTTCCTCCCTCTAAAACCAGACGGGAGGCTTCCATCGACAGCCGCGCAGCCCATGCCTCCCCGAATGTCCAGTCGATCGCGACAGTCCCTGGCGTCATCACGCCGGACGCTCCTGCAATCTCCGCCTTCATCGGCTTAAAGACCAGGCGTCCGTCGCCTGCCCAGACAGAGCCACCCTTTTGCGCAAGAGGACCGTCGACCAGCAACAGCGCGGAGCCCTGGCTGATGACGGCCTCGCCAAGATTTAAACGATCCCACGACAGATCAGGCGGCGCGACAGCATCAATTACCGAGCCCGATCCCGACCAGATGGCGTTCATGCGCGCCTCAAGCCGCGCGTTCTCAATCGAGCCCGAAACGAGCTCTCCCGAGTAGGAAAGCGCCACGCCGCCCGTCGCCGCACCTGCGTTCCCGGACCTCGACAGGCGCATCGCATCCAGCGAGACTTCGAGCAGGCCGCCGCCGATCCGCCATGGCTCAAGCTCTCCATCGATCTCGGCGGTTATTCCACGGGAGGGATCTCCCTCGGCACGGATGAGAATATCGACCCGCGGACCCTCGCCTGATGTCTCAACCTCTGCGGCGACGCCCCACGACAGGCCTTTCGAGGGGCTCCAGCTCATCACGAGAGGCGAGGCGTCTGGCGCCCTGATGTCGAGATTGAACGGATAGAGCGAGCTCAGTTGCATGGGGCCCTTCAGGGTGGCCTGAAACCCTGCCTCGTCCAGATGCGCAGACCACGGCGCTTCGATATCAGATTTCCGGATCGCGCGTACAATGGCGTCGGATATGGCACTGCCCATCCCAGGCGATGTCATTGCCGCAAGGGGCGAGAACACCCGCGTCAGATCCTCCCGAAATTCGGGCCGAGCAGTCAGACCGCCAATCCTCACCTCGCCGTCAGCGTCCAGGCGAACCGGCCACAGACTACGAGGCGCCGTCGACACGGAAACACGTCCCTGAACGGCTCCTGTCTCCGCTGACAGGCCTGATGACGCGATCTCTTCAAGCCTGACATCCAGCGTTCCAATCCGTTTCTCGCCCTCGCGCTCCGCGAGATCGAGACGCAGTCGGGAACGATCCCATGAAAGTTCGCCGACACCGCCCTCCCCGCCCTCACCCTCCAGACGCACGCCGTCGAGGCTTTGCACGAATGCTGACAATGAGGGGGCGGAGAGATTGATCCCTGCGCCGTCGGCCTCTCCACGGATGCGGGCGCCGGACATTCGGAAGCCGCTGACATCCATTGCCCCCGCCGCACCGCTCCAGGAGGCCCGAAGCCCGTAGCGATCCTGTCGGGCGGTCAGGCTCAACTCCAGCGCCTCTGACCGGACCCCTGGCAGATCGAGACGATCAGCATGAAACAGTCCGTCTATGGAGAGATCATCACCCTGACGACGAAACCGGACCTCGCCGTCGCGAAGAGCGAGCCTCGAGTGATCTGTCTCCAGACTGGCTCCATCAGCCGCGAGACGACCTTCGAAGGCGCCCGGGCCGACAGACACAAATCCTCCGCTCGTCTCGATGAGACCGAGGGGCGTTTCAAAACCGAGATGAAGATCTGACACCGTCATCCGGGGCGGCGCATTCACCTGCGTCTGATCGGAGCGGTTCAGAAACGTCTGGACCGCGGAGGTCAGGCGCCCCAGAGGCGGCCCGCCGCGAAGATCCACACGGACACGCACGCCGTCGGCGCCCACCCAGGACGGCCGCAGGGCGATGGGCCCGCCCGTCCAGTCGACGTCGACCCCCAGTCGATCGATGGATATGATCGGCGTCGCGCCCGAAACCTCAGAAATTTTAAGCGCGCGCAGACTGATACCGCCGAAGTCCAATCTCGCAATATTCGCTGAACACGCGACATCAAGACGTGAGCACATAACCTCGATCAGGCCCTGCGCTGCAGGCTTCCTTACCGCCCAGAGCACCGCAAATCCTGCCGCCACCAGACCGACGGCAACCATAACCTTTGGTAAACGCAGCTGTTTTCCGCCTTTTGAGCTAAGCTTTTTTTCAGTCATATGCTGTAGTTCGGACTTTCCATCTTGTGCAAAACCAGCAGAATGTCTTTACTGCATCGGCGTCTGGGTTGCGACGACTTATGAGATCAGCGGCTTCGGCCGCCGGATCATCGATCTGTTCGGGAACGATCTGGAGACCCCATGAAGCATACGCTGTTCGAATGGGGTATTGGAGCGACTGCGGCTGTTCTTCTTGGATCGGGCCTCATCTTCGCCGCCTCGGCAGCAGGATCCGACGGTTCCGTAGGGACAAGCGGCTTGCCGGATCCGAGGGCGTTGCTGTCGACGCTGACAAGTTTCGACCATCTCGAGAATAACCTTCCTCTCGAGAAAACCCTATCCATCAGGCGTAATGAGACCCTGAGCGGTCTGCTCGATCGTATCGGCGCGCCGAGAGAGGAAGCCAACGGCGCCGTTTATGCGGCCGGCCAGCTCATGGATCTGCGCAAAGTGCGCCCCGGAGAAAACGTGACGGCGTGGCTGGAAACGGATCCTGCCGACGGCCAGGTTCGTCTCACGGGCCTTTCGCTTCGCCCGGAAGCGGAGCGTCAGGTGCTGGTGTCTCGCACGACGTCGGGCGACTGGGTCTCCCATGAACTTCTCGCCAAGCTCACCCCCGGCATCAACTACGTTGCGGGACAGATCGAACAATCGATCTACGAGACCGCTCTTTCACAAGGTGCGACTGACCAGCAGGTCGTCGATTACGCCGATGTCTTCGGATACGACATCGACTTTCAACGTGAGATGCGCTCCGGCGACACCTTCTCCATGCTATATGAGACCTATGTCGACGAGCGTGGCGAGCCGGTGAAGACCGGTGCATTGCTTTACGCCTCGATGGACGGAGAAGCTCTCAAAAAACAGTTCTACCGGTTCACCCCGGCGGATGACGGTCAGGTGGATTATTTTGATGAAACCGGCCAGAGCGCGAAGAAGTTCCTGATGAAAACGCCAATCAACGGCGCGCGCCTTTCATCGTCCTTCGGCAATCGCCGTCATCCGATCCTCGGCTACACGAAGCTTCACAAAGGGACGGACTTCGCGGCGCCGCCGGGAACACCCATCTACGCCGCTGGAAACGGCCGTATCGAGCGGGCCGGTCCTTTCGGCTCCTACGGAAACTACATCCGGATCCGCCATGCCAACGGCTATCAGACCGCCTATGCGCACATGAAGGGTTTTGCCCGCGGCATGCGCCCCGGAGCGGTTGTAAAACAGGGCCAGGTGATCGGTTACGTGGGAACGACCGGTCGTTCAACGGGCCCCCACCTTCACTACGAGGTCTACATCAACAACAAGCCTGTTAACGCCATGAGCCTCAAACTGCCGACGGGGCGGAAGCTCGAGGGAGAGCCGCTGGAAGCGTTCCTGGCGGAGCGCGACCGGATCGATGCGCTCAGAGACGGGACCCGGAACGAACTTTTCACCGTCTCCACAGACCCTGCGGCGGATCCTTCCGGAGGCGATGTCGCACGGGTGAACTCTTCCGGAACTCCGGACGCGCGACCCCCGTCTATCTCCTCGGCGTCAGAGACACGGTGACGCCGCGTGACGCGGCGTTCGGAAGTGGCTATCCTTCCCCCGTTATCGTTTTCAGGCGGACAAGAGACGCCTGCAGGACGTCTTCGAGGGAGACCTGTGATGAGATCATTTCCGTCAGCGGCCATGCGCGCATCAGCGGCCGCGATGATCGGGTCGGCGATGATCGCCGGATGCGCCGCATCGCCTGACCCAGCCACACTGGGACGGCTGGGATGGATGGTCGGTTGCTGGCGATCGGCGGACGGGATCAACACACAGGTCTGGTCAGCCCCGGCTGGATCAGTGATGTTCGGTCATGCGGTGACGATGAACGGGGATCAACTGAGCTTCTTCGAACAGGCCCGGATCGATCTTCGCGCCCCGAGGGCCGCCTACACATCTTCTCCGGACGGCCTGCGACCCATCACCTTCACAGAACCGACCCCGCCGGCCGCGGCTGAGCCGGCGTCTCTTTCTGTCCGTTTCGAGAATTCGGGCCACAGCTATCCTCAGGCGATTACCTACCGATCCCTCGGCCGCGCCGGTCTTGCAGCCACTGTCTCGATGCTCGACGGGACACGCCCGGTCGAATACCTCTGGGAACCGTGCAAGACATAACGCAAGCTTAAGGCGCCAGGGCTTCTACCCCACCGAGGAAAACTCTTACGCCACGATCGACCGCCTCCCGGATGTCGGCGTCGCTCGGGTGATAATCAGGCTCGAACAAGGTTCGAAGGGCCATGCGCGCCCGGACCAGATCGAAGAATATCTGGGCGGCGACATCAAAGTTCTCAATCCGTACTTCTCCGGCCTCAGCCCGGTCCTTCAGGTACGCCGCCAATGCCGAGCGTATCCGCTCGGGACCTCGACGAGCGTAGCCTCCGGCAAGATCGGGGAATGTCCTCGCCTGACCAGCCATCAGGCGGAAGACATTCAGGGCGTCAGGTTCAGAGAGCCTCGCCATGAACCTCTCGCCGATGCGCTGAAGCCCCTCCCGGATCGGAGTATGCGCCGAAAGCTCGACAACCATCGGTTCCGTGAGCTCTTCGACGCGAGCGTCGACCATGGCCTCGAACAGGCCCTTCTTGCCTCCGAACTGGGCATAGAGCGTCGATAGAGAGCCGCCGGCGCGCCTGACGATTTCCGCCATGCTCGCATTATCGTATCCATGCTCGAGAAAAACCTCACGAGCGGCCTTCAGGAAGGCGGCTCGACGCAGTCCTGCCCGACCTTCGTCCTGCTCCGCTCCAGGCGGGTCCTGATCAGTCATGGCTAACCGACCGGCTGTCGTAGCGAGTCCAAGGGTTAAACACCCAAGTAACCGTAACGCAGATTACACTGTTGTGCGCTATGGTCTGATGCCGTCGCCCACCCAAACGCCCAGCTCTCCCCTGATCGCAGTCGGAACATTCCAGCATGACCGCAGACCCCATCACAGCCGCTCCCCCCGCCCCCCCTCAAGGGCATTCAGCGTCTCCTCAGCCGGCAGAACAGGACGCGAGGGCTGCATTCGTCCGTAAGATGCGCCCGGCGGGAGCCATCAGCGCAGCGGTACTCTGTCTCGGGTTAGCGCTCAACTGGTTCGTCAACGGCCGCTTTGAGATCAGAACAGACAACGCACACATTCGCGCCGACATCACCCAGGTCGCCTCCAAGGTCCAGGGTTATGTGCAGACCATCCATGTCGCAGATAATCAGCTCGTGAAGAGCGGCGACCTCCTCATCACCCTGGAGTCGGACGATTATGCGGCAGGCCTTGCCGAAGCGCGCGCGGGGCTGGAACGGGCGAGAGCGGATGAATCTCAGGCGCGGGCCAGAATCGCTTCCCAGCGCGCAGCCATCGCCTCGGCTGAAGGACGATCCGCAGCCCAGGCCGACACACTGGCCGAAACCCGCGCGGCAGAGCAGTCGGCGCGGGCGTCTGCGGATCTCTCGGCGTCGGATCTGCGCCGCTACCAGGATCTGGCCGACAAGGGATGGTATCCGCGAGCCCGAATGGAGGCGGCCGTAGCGGCGGAGCGTTCCATGAGCGCCCAGCTTCTTCAGGCTCAGGCGGCGGTCACCGCTCAGGCGAGCCAGCTGACGAGCCTGCGGGCTGGGGTCAATCAAGCCCGCCAGGATCTGAGCGTCGCCGAGGCTGCGGCAAGATCTGCAACCGCTCTCGTTCAGATTGCAGAAGCCCGATTGCGGGCCGCCGAACTCAACCTCGGACGATCAGAGATCCGCGCCCCCATCGACGGGGTCATCGCAAATCGAAACGCCATGCAAGGCCAGCTCCTTTCGCCCGGGCAGATCGCTCTCGCCATCGTGCCGGCGAGCCAGGCCTACGTCATTGCAAACTTCAAGGAGACACAGGTCCGTACGATGAAGCCAGGCCAACCCGCTTCTCTTACCATCGACGCCTACCCAGGGCTGAAGGTTTCGGGAATTGTAGAGAGCATCGCGCCGGCGACAGGATCGACCTTCAGTCTTATTCCTCAGGATACGGCGACAGGAAATTTCACCAAGATCGTGCAGCGTGTTCCCGTCAGGATCGCGATCGCGCCCGATGCGCTGTCGACCGGCCTGATGCGTTCGGGACTTGCAGCGGTGGTCACCGTGTCTGCGCGCCCTGAGAAGCGCTAGGCGCGTGGCCGTCCCCCCTGCCTCTGCGACCGTCGCGCCCGTTCCGGGCTCGGCTGAAGCCAGACGACTGAACATCGGCTTTCTGGCGATGGTCGTCGGCATGTTCATGGCGATCCTGGACATTCAGATCGTCGCCTCATCAATTGCAAAGATCCAGGCCGGGATATCCGCCAGCGCCGAGGAGATCGCGTGGATCCAGACCAGCTATCTCATCGCCGAGGTGATCGGCATTCCCCTCTCCGGTCTCCTCAATCGCGCCCTCGGGATGCGTGTTCTGTTCATGATCTCCGCGGTCAGCTTCACCGCATCCAGCGCTCTGTGCGCGCTGGCTTGGGATCTCAACAGCCTGATCGTGTTTCGCGTCTTCCAGGGCTTCCTCGGCGCGGCGATGATTCCAACCACAATGGCCGCAGCGTTCAGCCTGTTCGGTCCGAACCGCTCCATGCTGCAGCAGGTGACGGTCGGAATGGTCGCAACCCTCGCCCCCTCCATCGGCCCCACCCTCGGCGGCTGGATTACCGAGAATCTCAGCTGGCACTGGCTTTTCCTGGTCAACGTCATTCCAGGCGTCCTCGCAGCCTTCACTGTCAGCGTCTGTATCCCGCGGACGCGGCTCAATCTTTCATTGATCCGCAATATCGATCTTATCGGACTGTCCGCGATGGCCCTGTTTCTCGGGTCTTTTGAATGGCTGTTCGAAGAAGGGCCAAAGTCCGGATGGCTTGAGGATCGCCAGTTAACACTATGGATTGGCGTCTGTATTGTCGCAGGAGGTATCTTCTTTCACAGAGCCTTCAGCCGATCCAATCCTGTCGTAGACCTCACCATTTTCAGGGACCGCAACTTCGCAATAGGCTCTCTTGCCGCCACTACAATCGGTTTCGGCCTGTTTGGCGCAGTCTATCTCACCCCTCTCTTTCTCGGCGCGGTCAGGGGCTATTCCTCCCTTCAGATCGGACAGATCATGAGCGTCGGCGGTCTGGCGATGTTCGTGGGCGGACCGATCGCCGGAGCCCTGATACGAAAAATCGATCCCCGGATCGTGCTGGCGATCGGCCTGACGCTCGCCTGCATCGGGCTTTACTGGAACTCATTTCTCACGGCGGACGCCGGATTTTCCGAGTTCATGTGGCCACAGATCTTTCGCGGCGCCGGGCTCATCATGTGCATGGTCCCATCCAACTTCATCACCCTGGGCACCCTGCCTCCCCACAAGCTTCCCAACGCCACAGGCCTTGTCACGGTCTGCCGCAACCTCGGCGGGGCCGTCGGTCTCGCAGGCCTCAACACGCTGATGCTTTTCTACTCAAACCTGCATGAACAGGAGCTGGGATCGAGCATGTCGATCTCACGGCCCGAGATCATGTCATTCCTTCATCAGGCGGAACTGCGTCTCGCGGCGGAAGGGGTCGTCAACCCAGAAGGTCAGGCTCTGATAGAACTCGGCCGCCGCCTCCAGATCGAAGCCAGCGTTATGACCTTCAACAACCTGTTCCTGACCATGTCGATCTGTTTCGCTGCAATGATCTTGCTCGTGCCGCTTATGAAACGACCTGGACCTGCAGGCGGACCAGCGGAGCACTGAGGCGCCTGCTTCCGCGAACCTCCCGATTGAGAGCGCGGAAGCAGGCGATCCGTCTTATCGTCTAGACCTCGAGCTTCCACTGGGGCTTGCGCTTTTCTGCGAAAGCACGCGGGCCCTCCTTGTGATCGCTCGAGGCCAGAAGACGCTGAATGCCCTCATAGCGGGCCTCAAAGGCGGTTCGGAAATCAGCCGTATCCAATCCCCTGATCGCCGCCTCTTTGGTCGCTCTGATCGCCATAGGGCTGCATTCAAGGATCTGGGCCGCCCACTTCCTGGCTTCCGACAGCGCTTCGCCCTCCGGAGCGACGGCGGTGACAAAACCGATCCGTTCCCCCTCTTCCGCCAGGACGTGCCGACCGGTGAGCATCATTCCCATGGCCTTCTTGAGCGGAACCTGGCGGGGAAGCCTGTGCAGACCGGTGGCCAGCGCGGCGAAGCCTACTCGCGGCTCGGGCAACGCGAAACGGGCGTTCGAGGACGCGATAATAATGTCGCAAGCCAGGGCGATCTCGAACCCTCCCCCCATCGCCACGCCGTTGACGGCGGCGATGACCGGCTTCATCAGGTCGTACCGCGAGGTGAGACCGCCGAAACCAGCTGCTGGCATCGAAGCTTTCTGGCCTGAGGCGGCAAACTTGAGGTCGTTGCCCGCCGAGAACGCCTTCTCTCCGGCTCCGGTCACAATAGCGACCCAAAGCTCAGGATCCGCCGCAAATCGATCAAAGGCATCAGCCATCTCGGCGTTCGCCATTGGATGAAGGCAGTTCATCACCTCCGGCCGATTGATCGTGACGATAAAAACCCGACCGTCGGTCTCGGTTTTGATGAATTCATACTGGCTCAAGAGGCGCTCCTGTGACGATGCGTTGACACTGGGGCACCATACCGTCAAAGACACGGACCGAAAGACGGCCGCGGCGGCGGAACGGAAGAATTCATGCGTGATTAGGCGCCGGATCGTCCCCAGCGGCCAATTGCAAGTGGATTAAGCCCCCAAATGCGCTAAAGGGCGCTGGCCGACGCCGACCCGAGACGCCTGTCGCGACCTCCGGGGCCTCCCATTCAGAGAAGCCATCCTCCTCATGTCCTTTCCTCCAAGCCATCCCGCGCTCGACAGCGCTCTTCGCAGTCGCGGCTATGAAGCTCCAACACCCGTTCAAAAGGCGGTTCTGGAGGCCGCGGAGACAGCAGGTCCTTACGTCGATCTTCTCGTCTCGGCTCAGACAGGATCGGGCAAGACCGTGGCCTTCGGGCTGGCGATGGCCTCCAGTCTTCTCGGCACATCTCCCGAGCTTCCTCCCGCATCAGCGCCTTTGGCCCTGATTATCGCGCCCACGCGCGAGCTGGCGATGCAGATCAGCCGCGAGCTGGCGTGGCTCTACGCAAACACCGGCGCGCGAATCGCCCACTGCGTCGGAGGCATGGATGCTCGACGGGAGCAAAGAGCGCTTGCCGACGGCGCCCATATCGTCGTGGGAACGCCCGGCCGCATACGCGACCACCTCGAGCGGGGCTATCTGAATCTGTCTGAACTTTCGGTGGTTGTTCTCGACGAGGCCGATGAGATGCTCGATCTCGGATTTCGGGAAGAACTCGAGTTCATTCTCGAGGCAGCGCCTGAAGGACGCCGCACACTCCTGTTCTCGGCGACAATCGCGCGCGGCATCGCTCTTCTCGCCCGACGATTTCAGCGCGACGCCGTTCGGATCGATACAACCAGCCATAGCGAGCCTCACAGAGACATCGAGTACAGGATCCTCAGAGTGGCGCCCCACGATATCGACAGGGCGATCGTGAATGTACTGCGTTTCTTCGAGGCCCCCGGAGCTCTGGTTTTCTGCTCAACCCGAGAGGCTGTCCGGCGTCTGCACGGCTTCCTCCGCGATCGCGGCTTCTCAGTCGTCGGGCTGTCCGGGGAGCTCAGTCAGCGAGAGCGAACCGATGCCCTCCAGTCCCTTCGGGACGGCCGGGCGCGGGTCTGCGTTGCGACGGATGTCGCCGCTCGCGGCCTCGATCTTCCTGACCTTGGAATCGTGATCCATGCCGATCCGCCGACAAACAAGGCGGCGCTCCTGCACCGGAGCGGACGCACCGGAAGAGCCGGCCGGAAGGGTGTGTCGGTGCTTATGGTTCCGCCGGCCAAGAGACGACGAACCGAGCAGGTCCTCGCCTCCGCCAATATCGAGGCGACCTGGTCGGAGGCGCCCTCGAGAGAGTCTATTCTCTCCCGAGATCGCCTTCGTCTGCTGGAGAACCCCGCACTGACGGAGGCCCCTGCAGAAGAGGATGTCGCTCTGGGACGAATGTTGCTTGAGCGCGTCGATGCGGTGCAGGTCGCCGCCACGCTGATGCGCGTCTTTCGGGGACGCCTGCCCGAGCCGGAGGACCTGACCGCGGCCGGACGCTTCAGCGATCCGCCTCCCCCGGCGCGTGGGAGGAAAGGCCCGGACGCGGTTGAACACTCCGAGCGACGCCCCCGGCGAGAGCGAAGCGAGGGCGCCGCCTGGTTCCGTCTCAACTCCGGTCGGAAACGAGGCGCCGATCCTAAATGGCTTGTGCCACTCATCTGCCGGCTGGGCCGCGTCGAAAAGAAGGATATCGGCGCCATTCGGATTTTCGAAACCGAGACCCGCTTCGAAATCATCGGCGAGGCGATAGAGGGCTTCACCTCCAGCGTAGCGGACACAGTGTCGGACGAGACAAACATCCTTCCGTGCGAACCGCCGTCGGGAGATGAGGAACGCGCGCCTCCCCGGCCGAGACGCGATCGAGAGGTATCCTCCGAGCGATCCTCATTCACACGTCCGGTTCGGACCGCCTCGGCGCAAAGCCCCTCTCACGTCGCCGCGCCTGAAGAGCGTACAGCTCCGCTCGCGACGGGGAAAGAACGAGGTCCTGACCGCCTGCCAGACCGCCCGAAGGCGGAGCCCCAGACGCCGTTGGCCTCTCGGGAAAAGCGCCCCCGCCAACGCGTCCGCCAGCGTGAAGAACGCCTCCAGGCCGGCAGCCCGGAGGATACGCGGAAGGACTTCAGGCCCTCAGAACCTCAGAAATCCCGCCGCTCACAGGGCGAGCCTGCCTTCTCGCGACCTGCTTCCCAGCCGCAATTGTCCGAAGAGGTAAAGCCGAAGGGAGCGGGCCGGGATGGCGCAGACCGCTCGTCAAGGCCGCCCAGATCGTCAGCAGGTCATGGGAAAGCTGGAAAATCAGGATTTCAGCACCGCAAAGGACCTTCCCGGAAGATGAATTCAGACGCTCCCTCCGCCAGCCGGTCCACCGAGGCTGCCCAGTTCTCATCCGCGCGCACCCCGCCTGACGCGGACATGCGCCCGAGACGCCCCCGCGAACCCCATTCAGGAGGCCGCCCCGGAAAGCCTGCCCGACCGGGCAAAGGCTTCTCGCCGAAAGGCCGTCCCGGGCGCTGGACACCCTGACAGCCTGCGTTCAACTCAGGCCCATGGCTTCGGACGCCAGACGCAGAGATCGGACGCGCAGGGAGTGATCCCAGATGGACGAAGAGAGGATCAGTTCATCCGCTCCGGTCCTGTCCAGCAGCCATCGCAAACGCGATCTAACGTCGTTCACGGTTCCCACGGCCGAGCACGACAGGGCCTGAGCAATGGCGGCCTCGAGCGCCGGATGGAGCTCTAACCCCTCGACCGGACGAGGAAGCTTTCCAGGACGTCCTGCGCGAAGATTGGCGAAGGCCTGCTTCAGCGACGTAAACAGATAATCCGCCTCAGCGCGTGACGGCGCTGCGATGACGTTGGCGGCGACCATGACATGAGGATGATCGAGATAGGCAGATGGACGGAAACGGTCTCGATAGGTCTGCAAGGCCGCATCAAGATCGCCCGGCGCGAAGTGCGAGGCGAAGGCGAAGGGAAGTCCTAAAGCCGCAGCCACCTGAGCTCCGAAGAGACTTGAGCCCAGTATCCATACCTCTACCTTGGCCCCCGCTCCCGGGATCGCCCGAACCGCCTGCCCCTCCGCCGCCGGCTCAAGCCAGCCCAGAAGCTCAACCACGTCCTGTGGAAAGCGGTCAGGATCGCTCTCGAGACGCCGCCTGAGGGCGCGGGAGGCGGCCAGATCAGATCCCGGAGCGCGACCCAATCCCAGGTCGATACGCCCGGGATGAAGCGCCTCAAGGGTGCCGAACTGCTCAGCGATCGCCAAAGGCGCATGATTGGGCAACATGACGCCCCCGGCGCCGATACGAATGCGCTGCGTGCCGGCGGCGAGATGAGCGAGAACGACGGAGGTGGCTGAACTGGCCACGCCTTCCATGTTGTGATGCTCAGCCACCCAAACCCGTGAATAACCAAGACTCTCCGCCTGTCGGGCGAGGTCGACACTATTGGCCAACGCGACGCTGGCGGTCGCCCCCTCAGCCACGGGAACAAGATCGAGAAGAGACATCGGCGTCACGGTCATAGTCTAGCTCATCTCCCCAATCACCCCGCCCTCTATGCTTTGCGATCCGACGGCTTGTCGCTTCTGTGTCACGCTGATAGCGGGGACGTCAGGATGACGGCCGGGGGCGCTCAGAGATCATCGCAAATGCCGCAATCCAGTCCACAGATCGATCCGGGTTTTGTACGCCTTCAACTGGACTTCGCATGCGCGCTTCGCAATGTCATGAATGCGTCGCTTTCAGATATCCTTCTCCCATACACCCAATTCCACAGACTTCTCGGCCTTGGACGCCCCGATCAGGGACCTGCCGAAGGCTGGCGCCCAATCGCTGCGGAGATCGATCGCCTGGATACCTCAGGGAATGTCGAGGCCTTTCTGATCGAGGCTCTCAGGTCTGCGCCGCCGCCAGCCCTGGACCCGAACCAAACCCTGTTCGGCTGCTTCGCGTGCGAGAGGCCGAATGAGTCCGGCGGGGTCAGGATCCACTTCACTCATCGCGACCCGCGCCCCGGCCCTGGACCGCTGTCACAATCGCGCCTCCATGCGCGCCGGGCCGAGCTCGCCTCCATGATCGAGCATCTCAACGCCTCGGAGCCCCTCGCCAAAACGATCGAAGGCGCGTCCTGGCTTTACAACACGGACGCCTACCGACGCATTTTCCCAGCTGAGTATGTATCCTCCCTGATACCTAAGGCGGGCCCTCGCACCCTGACTGGCTATTCCCACTGGGGCCAGTTTATCGATCACGATGGACGACTGAAGCCCAATCCCGCCCATGCATTCCGTCATCGTTTGACCGAACTTGATGGGAAGGAGCCGTGGCTGGTGTTTCCCCATCAGGTGCTCATGGCGAGCGCTCCGCTCACATCGTTCGCCAGCCTCAGCCGATCCGCCTGAGCCCGGAGGCATAGCGCCGCCAGTTGGCGACATAGTGATGGGCGGAGGCTGTGATCATCTGAACCTGCGCTTCGCCAAGCTCACGCACCACCTTTCCCGGCGCCCCCATGACCAGCGAATTGTCCGGTATCTCCTTTCCCTCGGTGATCAGGACATTTGCGCCTATCAGGCAGTTGCGACCAATCCTGGCGCCATTGAGTATAATCGAGCCGATGCCGATCAGAGTGTTGTCGCCGATCGTACACCCGTGCAGCATCACCAGATGCCCAATGGTGCAGTCGCGACCGATGGTGAGAGGCTGGCCCGCATCGGTGTGGAGGACGGAGCCATCCTGCACGTTCGAATTCTCCCCGATCGTGATGGGATCATTATCCCCTCGCAGGGTCGCGCCAAACCAGACGCTCGCCCGCGGACGAAGGCGCACGCGCCCGATCACTGTCGCGCTCTCGGCCACCCAGGTGTCTGGGTCAATTTCGGGAACCGCACCGTCGAGTTCATAAATCGCCATCGGGCCGCCTCTCTCAGAACTGTGTCCTCAGGGTTTCATTAAAGTCTGAAACCTCTATCTTGAACAGGTCGTGATTCGCAGGAGATCCTGTGTTGAGACGAGACTCAATCAGTTCCGGCCACAAGGCTCCTGCCTGGCGATGGTATTCGCCGCCGGGGGATGACCTCCCGGCATGGCGACCTATCCGGCTGACACGACCGGTGAGCCCCACACAAGCCGCAGAGCCCCGCGCCTGCGGCTTTTTCGTGCGCCGCCATCCCCATCCCAAACCCGATCAGGGAGTGACTGCATGACCAAGCGATCCGACATTCGTGGAGTGCGCGCCGACACCTACCGGGAAGAGGCCCCGCCACTCAACGTCATCAGGGGCGGATGGGACCCGGACGAGGCGTATGAGCGCTCAGGCAAACGACGCCAGCGAGGCGCAGAGACGCAGCCAGTCTCCACAGCGAACGGAAGGGAGCAGTCCTATGTCAAGAATGTTCAGCCCCGCTCAGAGGGACAGGCGCGCCTGATGGACGCCATCGATCGCTCGGACATCGTCCTGGCGTTAGGTCCGGCGGGAACAGGCAAAACCTATCTCGCGATCTCCAAAGCCGTCGAGGCGCTTCGTTCGGGGCAAACTGGGCGTATCGTTCTGTGTCGTCCCGCGGTCGAGGCTGGCGAAAGCATCGGTTTCCTGCCCGGGGACATGGAAGACAAGCTCGCTCCCTATCTGCGACCCCTTTATGACGCCCTGGCAGACCGTATGGCTCCTCGTCAGATCCGGCAGATGACCGCCGACGGCCTTATTGAAATCGCGCCCGTGGGGTTCATGCGGGGACGCACGCTGAACAACGCGTTTGTGGTGATCGATGAGGCTCAGAACTGCACTTATGTGCAGCTGAAGATGCTGCTGACCCGTCTCGGCTGGAATTCAAAAATGGTGGTCACTGGAGATCCCGCCCAATCTGACCTGCTTCCCGAACTCTCAGGGCTCGCCCCCGCGGCGGCGCGTCTCGAGGCGCTGGAGGGCGGCCCGAGCGTCGTACGCCTCGAAGCCCGCGATGTCGTGCGTCATCCGCTCGTCGCGCGCATGCTGGGAGCGCTGTAACCGGTCTTCAGGTCGCAGGCGCCCAGACTTCCAGGTGATTGCGGCGAACAACCTTTCGCGCCGTTCGGAGGCGGACGAAAGACGACAGTCCTGTGTCCTGCAGCAATCCGTCCAAAGCTTCGCGATCAGGACCGGACGTCCGATCCCAGACCTCCTGCACCTTCTGAAGGAGGTAGAGCCGATAGGGTAAGACCCCTACCCTGACGGGCAGCCCCCGCCAGAGATAATTGACCTGCCCGATCACCCGGTCCTGGGGTCGGTCGAGCCCGGAAACCCATGCCGGCATGTCCGGTCTCTCGGCCAGCCACCGGTTGGCGAAGGTCACAAAGGCCTCCACCTCAGGCAGATAGTCGGTCGCGACAAACCGCAGGAGACTGAGCAGCGTGTCGGGAACTTCGTCATCCGGGAAGAGTTCGGGGCGGGCCTCAACGTACTCGCCGACATCAGGGTCTGAGGCGTTCATTCGTTCCACCCATCGCCAGACCCTGTGAGCGCGCGTCTTCATGATGGCGGACGGATAGGGATCCCTAGCAAGATGGGCGTAAAGAGGAGCGATAAGGCCCCAATCGCCGATCGTTGGACGTCCCCCGAGGAGGAAGGGCGATCGCGAAAGATGACGATCAAAAAGGTCAAGGAACTCCAGATAGGCCGTCTCGATCGCAGGAATGGTCTCAGCAGACACCCCGAAGCTCGCCATGGCCTTTCGCATTCGAGATGAGGACATCGCGAAAACGCCTTTACGCGTTTCGTCATCGGCGCCCGTCGGCGCCAGAAACGCCGAAAAGTCCCTCTCGAGAAAGGGACGATTGATCTCGTCAAAGTTCCAGCGGTAATGCATCGCTGGCCGCAGAAGTCCCTCGCCTCCAAACAATTCGAAGATTTGAGAAATCAACGCGTGCCGAGGCATTTCTGGGCTCGCCGGCTGACGGTCCCCTCGGCGGGCCTCGAACCAGTCGATGATATCAGATCCGTCCTGAATCAGCTCACCTTCGGGCGTTTCGAGGACAGGGATGATCCACCGACCGATTTGCGGGACAATGCGCTCACGGAAATCCGCGGATCCTGCCGCGCGGTTTTCAAATCGAATGCCGTTCCGGATGAGATAGCTTCGGACCTTCCCGGTATAGAGAGACCCTGGAGTTCCATAGAGACGATAGGTCATGAGATTCCTCAGACGTGAGCGGCCAGGCAATTGGTCCTCCTGCGACGAGAAAGACCCGTCCAGTCGACCGCCGACCCCACCATAAAGACCCCTTTCAAAAACACGAGAGTTCGCGCTCTCCCCTCAAGGCCAGCGGCCCTTCGGGAGACTGCAGAAGAAACTGCGGGCAATCGACTTGACCAGAGTGGTGTGTTAGTATACTAACTCACTAACACTTAGACCGCGGCAGCCGCGACCATTTCACCGGGAGACCCGCATGGCGCAGACGTGGAGAGACGACCAGCCGATCTGGCGACAGATCCGGGACCGGGTGGTGTCGGCTATCCTTGAAGGAGGACTGAAGGAGGGCGAGGCCCTTCCCTCGGTCAGACAAGTGGCGATCGACATGCAGGTCAATCCGCTCACCGTCTCACGAGCCTATCAGGATCTGGCGGATGAAAACCTCGTGGAACGCCGACGCGGGCTTGGAATGTTCGTCGTCGCCGGCGCACGAGCCAGACTTGGCGCCAGCGAACGCGTGATCTTCCTGCGGGACGAATGGCCAGGCGTGGTTGA
Organism: uncultured Alphaproteobacteria bacterium; assembly: GCA_903831255.1. Lineage (GTDB taxonomy): Bacteria > Pseudomonadota > Alphaproteobacteria > Caulobacterales > Hyphomonadaceae > UBA7672. The sequence goes on along the minus strand of CAIKWZ010000007.1, from coordinate 5,261 downwards.
ACGAATACGACGCCTCGGACTTTCCCTCGAAGACCTCCTCAAATCAGCTCACGGGGACAAGACATGAGCGAGATACTCGTCAAGGCCTCCAACCTCTCCAAGCGCTATGGCGCAAAGGTCGCCCTTGCGCCGACCACGCTGGAAATTCCCGCCGGGCGCATCGTCGGCGTCATCGGCGCCAACGGCGCCGGAAAGAGCACGCTTCTCAACTGCATGCTCGGCATGTCCGAATACGACGGAGATCTGTCGGTGCTCGGACTCAATCCGATGGTCCGGCGCGCCGAGCTTATGAAGGATGTCTGCTTCATCGCCGACGTCGCGACGCTTCCGAAGTGGGCGCGTGTCAACGAAGTCCTGGACTGGGTCGTGGGAATGCATCCAAAGTTCGACAGGGGCAAAGCGGCTGACAGGATCGAAAAGGCCTCGATACCCCTGAACGGCAAGATCAGGACCCTTTCAAAAGGCATGACCGTTCAGGTCCACCTTGCGATCGCTCTCGCGATCGACGCCCGTTTGCTGGTTCTCGACGAGCCGACGCTTGGCCTCGACATCGTCAATCGGCGCGCCTTCTACGACGCGATCATCGAAGAGTTCTTTGATGAAAGCCGAAGCGTGATCATCACCACGCATCATGTCGATGAGGTCGAGCCGATGCTGAGCCACGCCATCTTCATCCGCGAGGGACGTGTCACCCTTGACGCATCGATGGAGGATATCCAGCGACGGTTCTTCGCCGTCGATGCGACCGAGGAGGCCCGCCCTGCAGCTGAAGCTCTCGGCCCCATCTACAAGAGATCTCTTCTCGGCCGGACAACCTATGTCTTCGATACCGCAGACCCAGAACGCCTCGCCCCCCTCGGGGAGTTGCGTCGGGTAGGGCTGTCAGATCTCTTCGTCGCTCTGGCGCAGCCGGAGGGCGAATGATGCGCTTCGAACAGATCTCGGGCCTCCTGAAGGCCATACTGCGACCATCGTTTCCAGTCCTTTCTTCTCCTCTCATTGGAGGTCTGCGATGAAACCCTTTTTTACCCTCATGCGCCGGGACCTGGCGGACAATCGCGGGGCGCTCCTCTGGACGCCTCTCATCATCGCCGCAGTTCTGATCTCTCTGGGCCTTCTGGGCTACATTCAGGGAGGGGCCCAATTCGGGTTTGATCCCGACAAGTTCACCGGAGGACGTTCGCTTTCCGTCTACTCGGAAAACGATCTTGTCATCGAACAGCGGGCGAACGGCGAGGTCTCCGTCAAAACCGGCAATCAGAAAGAGGTCGTTAAAACCGGCGAATTCTCGATAACGGTGACTGCCGCCGAGGGACCTGTCACAGTCGCGAGAGGTCAGGATGGCGCCGTCTCGGTGACCACCGAGGACGGGGTCGAGACTTTGCCCCCTGTGTCTGACGATCCTGGCGTCAATATCCGAATTATGGACGAAGACGGTACGGTCGATGTCAACATCGATGGTGAGAACAAAGCAGGCGCTTCCGTCAGCTCGAATGGAGAGACAGTCGAATTTCCCAACCCTGAGACTGACGAAGGACGTTCGATGATCGAAACGGCGGTCGCCATTGGCGGCGGCTTCGCAGGCGCCCTTCCGGTCGCTGTGACCGCGGTCATTATCCTGTTTCTTCTTGCAGGCAGCCTTTATGACGAGCGCAAGGATCGATCGATCCTGTTCTGGAAATCCATGCCTGTGTCCGACTTCTCGACGGTGCTGTCGAAACTCGCGACCATCGTGGGCGTCGGCTTCGGGATCTCACTCCTGACCGCCCTCGCTCTTCAGGTGGCGATATCCGCTCTCGGCCTTATCAGCGCACAGTCCGCCGGCATCACAGGTCTTTCCCTGTCAAACCTCGGGACGAGCATGATCACGGTCTGGATCACCCTCGTCGTGCTCTGCGCTGTCTATATAGGGTGGGCTCTGCCCGTTTACGGATGGATCCTCTCGGCCAGCGCCTTCTCCTCCAAGTCGCCCTTTCTGGCGGCGTTCGTTCCCCTGGCGGCACTGCCGCTTATCGCCCAGGTCGCAGGCCTTAAGGCTCCCTTCCTCTCGGCGCCGTTGCGAAGGCTGGCCGGCGTGCCCGTGTTCGAGGACTATGAGGCCATGAAGGGCGATCTGGCCGGGCTGTCGGAAAACAATCTCCAGCTTGATCTCAGCGACCTCCTGCAGGCGGTCACGGGTTCAACGAGCGCCCCCACCTTCTGGATCGGACTTGTGATCGGCGTGGGACTGATCTTTCTGGCCAGCGAGATCCGTCGTCGTCGAGCCAGCTAATATTGGAGGCCGGCTGCGGGTCCCCCTCCGCGGCCGGCGCCTTCTTTAATCGGGGAACCCGCTCACTTTCTGGATCGACGCCTCAGGCCCTTCGCCGTTCAACGCCCATCGCGAACCTGAACAGCTCCTGCTCTGAATCAAACGCTCCCGCCCCTTGCGTGGCATAAAAGCAACACTACCTCTTGCCTGAACGGACGTCTCAGACGCATTCAGGCTCGGGGATCGGACGGCTAAAACTTCAGGGGCGAAAATCCATGGACTTCGAACGTTACACGGAGCGGGCGCGCGCCGCCGTGCAGAGCGCGCAGACGACGGCGCTCGCAGCGGGTCATCCCCAGCTTCTCCCGGAGCATCTAGTCAAAGCGCTGTTCGCAGACAGGGATCGGCTTGCGGTCAACCTGGTGCGCGCCGCAGGCGGAAATCCAGAACAGGCCCAGCAGGCGATGGAGCAGCTTCTCGGTTCCCAGCCCAGGACAAGCGGCGGCTCGCAGGCTGGCCTGAGCCAGGAGCTCGCACAGCTTTTCCAGCTGGCGGAGGAAGACGCACGCAAGGCTGGCGATGATTATATCACCATAGAACGGCTTCTGCTTAGCGCCGTCAAAGGCAAGGGCAAGGCAGCCGAGGCGCTGAAATCGGCAGGCGTCACGACGAATGGTCTCGTGAAAGCCATCTCGGATATTCGAAAGGGTCGAACTGCCGACACGGCTTCCTCGGAAGACAGCTACGAGGCCCTCAAGAAATATGCGCGAGACCTGACGGCCTATGCTCGCGAAGGCAAACTTGATCCGGTGATCGGTCGCGATGAAGAGATCAGACGCTGCATTCAGGTCCTTGCGCGCCGGACCAAGAACAACCCGGTTCTTATCGGAGAACCAGGCGTGGGAAAAACTGCGATCGCGGAGGGCCTTGCGCTTCGTATCGTCAACGGCGATGTGCCTGACAGCCTCAAGCAAAAAAAGCTCATGGCTCTCGACATGGGCGCCCTCATAGCAGGCGCTAAATTCCGGGGCGAATTCGAAGAGCGACTGAAGTCCGTTCTCAATGAAACGACCCAGGCTGCCGGAGAGATCATCCTGTTCATCGACGAGATGCACACTCTGGTCGGCGCTGGGAAAGCCGACGGAGCGATGGATGCGTCCAACCTCCTCAAGCCTGCCCTGGCGCGCGGAGAGCTGCACTGCGTGGGCGCAACGACGCTTGATGAGTATCGCAAGCATGTCGAAAAGGACGCCGCTCTCGCCCGACGTTTCCAGCCTGTCTTCGTCGGCGAGCCTACGGTCGAGGATACAATTTCAATCCTCAGGGGCCTGAAGGAGAAGTACGAGGTCCACCACGGCATCCGAATCTCGGACGCCGCGATTGTCGCGGCTGCGACGCTCTCGAACCGTTACATCACGGACCGGTTTCTGCCCGATAAAGCGATCGACCTGATGGACGAGGCGGCCTCCCGTCTGAGGATGGCTGTAGAATCCAAGCCAGAAGAACTCGACGAGATCGACCGTCGCCTTACCCAGATCCGGATTGAAGCCGAGGCCCTTAAAAAGGAGAAGGACGAGGCCTCTCAGGACCGCCTGCGCAGGCGGGAGGCGGAAATTGTCGAGCTCCAGGCGAAATCAGACGAAATCACGCAAGCCTGGAAGGCAGAGAAAAATCGTCTGGCGGGCGCGACCTCAGCCAAGGAGAAACTCGAAAGGGCCCGCACGGAGCTGGCGGATGCGGAACGCCGTTCCGACTGGGCGCGCGCAGGCGAGCTCAAATACGGAGATATCCCCGCTCTCGAAAAGCTCATTTCCGAAGCGGAGACGCCCTCAGGCGGCGCGGACAACGCCAAAGGCGCCCTGGTCAAGGAAGTCGTGGACGCCGATGCTGTCGCGGCCGTGGTTTCGAAGTGGACTGGCATTCCCGTCGACAAGATGCTCGAAGGAGAACGGGACAAGCTCCTCAGCATGGAGACCGGACTGCGCAAACGCGTGATCGGTCAGGAGGAGGCCCTTGAGATCGTCGCCAATGCCGTTCGGCGCGCGCGAGCAGGCCTTCAGGATCCAAGCCGTCCCATCGGCTCGTTCATATTCGTCGGACCGACAGGCGTCGGGAAGACCGAGCTGACGAAGGCGCTCGCCGAGTTTCTTTTCGACGACGAACAGGCGGTCCTCAGACTGGATATGTCCGAATACATGGAGAAACACGCCGTTGCCCGAATGATCGGCGCGCCTCCGGGTTATGTGGGCTACGAAGAAGGAGGGGCTCTGACTGAAGCCGTTCGCCGTCGGCCCTATCAGGTCATCCTGTTCGACGAGATCGAAAAGGCTCATCCGGATGTCTTCAACACCCTTCTTCAGGTGCTGGACGACGGCCGTCTCACGGACGGCCAGGGCAGAACGGTCAACTTCAACAACACGCTTATCGTGATGACCTCCAACCTCGGGGCGCACGCGCTGGCCGAGGACCATTCTGAGACAGAGATCTCCGAGAGCGCCAGATCGGCCGTGCAGGAGGCCATAAAGAGGCATTTCCGTCCTGAGTTTCTCAACAGGATCGATGAGATCGTTTTCTTCAAGCGCCTTGGCCGCACCGAGATCAATCGCATCGTCAGCGTACAGCTTGGCCGTCTGGAAAAGCTGCTCGCAGACCGCCGGATTTCGATCACTCTATCGGAGAGCGCCATGGACTGGCTCGCAGAACGCGGCTTCGATCCGGTCTACGGCGCGCGCCCCCTGAAGAGAGCGATCCAGAAGGAACTTCAGGATCCTCTCGCGCGCATGATCCTCGAAGGGCGCATCAAGGACGGCGACGAGGTGAAGGTGGCCATGGAAGCCGGAGGGCTAACCCTCAACGGGGTTCCGACCCGACTCGTGGGCAAGAAGTCTGGAATGAACTGACACCCGATGCCTCCGGAGGCGAGCAAGCAATGCAGCTCCTTCTGAGCGCATGCGTATTGACAATAATGGTAACGTCGGTATCGGCACCACAGCACCTGTTGGCCTTTTGG
>CAIKWZ010000006.1 GCA_903831255.1 uncultured Alphaproteobacteria bacterium | reverse complement strand
CCGGGATTATGTCGCCGGCAAGCCTGTCGATCCGCGTCCGATCCTCTATGGGGGTGGACCCGAATAGGGTGTCTCATCTGAGGGACTTCGACAGATCCGGCACCTGCTCTGTCCATGGTCGCGAAGCGGCGGGTGGGAAGTATCCCGGGCCGCAACCGATCTCCGGGATACGGCCGCTCCCCGGCGCGTTGGACAAGCTGATGAGCCTCTCCGGAGACGGGAGAAGACGACGAAGGGGGGAGATAAGCCAGGAGGCGTATTCGACCGGATAAAGGCCGCGTCCCGCAACACGGCGCCAGGGCGAGGGGGCGCGGGTCGCCATGTCTCCGTCCAGTCCCCCTTTTCAGGCGTCCCGGTCCGGAAGGTTGGCGTAGGCGATGCCCCCGTCCACGGCGATGGTGTCGCCAACCACATAGTCACCCGCCCGTGAGGCGAGATAGATGGCCGCTCCCGCCATATCCTCATCCCGGCCGATCCGCTTCATCGGCGTGCGCGCAGCGACCGCTTCGGACTCATCGCGGGCGGCGCGGTTCATTTCGGAAGCGAACGGTCCAGGGGCGATGCCGGTCATGATGATCCGGTCGCGGACGAGGCGTGCAGCCATTCGTCGGGTCAGATAGATCAGGGACGACTTTGAGGCGTGATAGGAATACGTCTCCAGGGGGTTCAGCGTTATGCCGTCGATGGAGCAGATATTGATAACCTTCGCGGGACGATCCTCGCTCGCGGCTTTCGCCAGAGCTGCGTGAAGGGCCTGGGTCAGAAAGAAGGGTGATTTGACATTGAGGTTCATCACTTTGTCCCAGCCGGCCTCCGGAAACGTGTCGAAGTCGGCGGCCCATGCCGCGCCGGCGTTGTTGACCAGAATGTCCAGCTTTCCTTCCCGGGCGTAGATCTCGTCGGCAAGCTGGCGGCATCCCGCGACCGTAGAGATGTCCTGCGGCAGCGACAGACAGACGCCATAGGCGGAGAGCTCCGCAGCCGCTTCGTCGCATGCGTCCGCTTTGCGGGACGATATGTAGACCTTGGCGCCCGACTCGACAAAGCCACGGGCGATCATCTTGCCGATCCCCCGCGAACCGCCGGTGACAAGGGCGATGCGCCCTTCAAGCGAGAACAGATTTTCGATCATGGCGGGCAGCTCCGCTTAAGGGATACTCGTGCGATCCCGGATGAGAAACGGTGGGATCAGAAACCGTGAAGCGATGCGTAGCGATCGCGATGGTAGCTTTCCGATCCATAGAGGGCTTCCAGAACCCGGGCCCGCTTGAGATACAGGCCGCTGTCGTGAACGTCGGTCATCCCGATGCCGCCGTGCATCTGAACAGCTTCGTTTGAGACGAGATGGATGGTCTCTCCGGCCCGGGCCTTGGCCAGGGAGGCGAGCTCTGCGATGTCGCCCTCTCCTGAATCCAGAGCTCCGAGCGCCGCTGCAACGCTCGAGCGGGTCAGTTCGAGCTCCGTGAACATAATAGCCGCACGGTGCTGAAGCGCCTGAAAGGAGCCGATCAGCTGGCCGAACTGCTTGCGGACCTTGAGGTAGTCCGCCGTCATCTCGAACGCTGCGTCGCATGCTCCGAGCATTTCGGCTGAAAGACCGATGCGCGCGCGATCGAGGATGTCCTCGAGAAGTGTCAGACCCTCGTCGGCCGTGCCCAGCACCGCATCAGCCGAAACGCTCACTGAGGTGAAGGCGATGTTGGCTGCGGGATGAGCGTCGAGTGTTTTGAGGGGAGTGCGCGACACGCCAGGGGCGTCCGCCGGCACCAGGAAAAGGCTCACGCCATGGGTGTCTCCCGGCTTGCCGGAGGTGCGGGCTGAGACAATCAGAAGGTCTGCTGCGGCGCCGTCGATCACGTAGCGCTTCTCTCCTGAGAGCTCGTATCCTGAGCCGGTCCGGCGTGCGGTGAGGGCGGTCCCGGCCGGATCGTGATGAGGGCCTTCATCCACGGCCAGCGCCGTGAGCCGATCGCCCTGCGCGATCTTCGGCAGGTGCTCAGCTTTGTGCTGATCGCTTCCGCCCAGGATCAGCGCGGACGCCCCGATGAGAGCTGTCGACAGGAGTGGGGTCGCTGCGAGCGTGCGTCCCTGCGCCTCCAGAACCTGGCCCAGTCCCACATATCCAAATCCCGAGCCGCCATAGGTTTCCGGGATGAGCACCCCTGCGAAGCCGAGATCCGCCATGTCTCGCCAGGCGTTCCGGTCAAATCCCTCGGCTGCGCCTGAGGCGCGCAGCGCCCGCAGCTGCGAAACGGGTAGTTTTTCCTTGGCGAACGCGAGCGCGCTGTCTCGCAGCATCTGCTGTTCTTCTGTCAGCACGAAGGCCATTTCTTGCTCCTCACCGGTGGAATGGCTTCAGTCAATCTCAGGCTATTAGCGCTCTGTTCGAGGAGGGATCAAGGACTTCCTTCCTTGTCTTTCCGCGGGGGATTTCGTGACGCCGGGAATCGGTTCAGAGGGCCGTCTCGAGGAGATTTTCTCCGGGGCGGGCGACCGCCGGATGGGGTAGGCCGAAGGCGAGGTCAGCCCAGATCGAGGTGTTGGAAGGCCTTGGCTCAGGGAGACGAGGGCGCCTAGATATCGTTGCTCCGGGTGGGGAAGACGTCCGGACGAAGGAGCGTAGAGTGATGAGTGAAAGTTCGATCAGGGAAGCCGTCCGTCTTCTGGAGTTGCAGAAACGGGCGCATATTCGAGACGGGGCGCCCGATGCGCGCCTGAGGCGGGATCGTCTGGCCCGTCTTGGAGGGGTCCTCAAGACTCACGCCGATCGTTTTGCGGCGGCCATCTCATCGGATTTCGGTCACCGCTCGCGTGTCGAGACGACGCTGCTTGAGGTGGGAGTGACGCTTTCCTCGATCCGGCACACCCGGGCCCGCCTCTCCGGATGGATGGCGCCGTCGCGCCGAGACGTGGAGCCGACGTTCTGGCCGGGTTCGGCATACGTTCGGCGTGAGCCTCTCGGTGTGGTCGGGGTTTTGTCTCCGTGGAACTATCCCCTGCAGCTCGTGTTCTCTCCGCTTGTCGACATTTTCGCGGCGGGCAACCGGGCCCTGATCAAGCCGTCTGAGCATACGCCGGCGTTTTCAGCGCTCCTTGCACAGGTGGTTCGGGAGGTCTTCACAGAAGAGGAGGCCGGGGTCATCACCGGCGGACCCGAGGTTGCAGAGGCCTTTTCGAGACTGCCCTTCGATCACCTGCTCTTCACAGGGTCGACCGCTGTGGGACGCAGAGTGGCTCAGGCGGCCGCTGAGGGCCTGGTTCCCGTCACGCTGGAGCTCGGCGGAAAGTCGCCGGCGCTGCTGTGTCCGTCGGCCGACATCGCCAAGGCCGCCGTGTCGATTGCTTACGGAAAGTTCGTCAATGCGGGCCAGACGTGCATCGCCCCTGATTATGTGATCGCGCCTCGTGGACGGGTTGAGGATGTCGCCCGCGCCGTTCTCGCTGAGGCGGAGAGAGCCTATCCAGGCCTCGGAGAAGATTACACATCGCTGATTCATGATCGCGCCTATGACCGACTTCAGGCGGCTGTGGAGGAGGCTGAGGCCGCAGGCGCGAAGGTGTTTCGTCACGCCTCGCCCTCGGACCGCTCGCGACGGGTGTTCGCGCCGACGATCGTCGTCGGCGCGCCGGAGTCCTGCCGGCTCATGCAGGAGGAGATCTTCGGGCCGGTCCTCCCGATCGTCGCCTATGACAGTCTTCACGACGCCGTTTCACGGGTGCGGAGCGGGGATCATCCCCTCGCGCTCTACGCCTTCTCGCAGGATGAGGCGGAACTTGATCTGGTCCTCGACGGCACTCAGTCCGGCGGCGTGACGATCAACGGAACGTTGATGCATATCGCCCAGGACACCCTGCCGTTCGGAGGCGTCGGGGCCAGCGGGATGGGGGCCTATCATGGTCGTGCCGGATTCGACCGTTTCACCCATGCGCGGTCTGTTTTCCGGACGGGCTTCTTCGACCCATCGTCGCTGATTTCGCCGCCTTATGGCGCGACCGCCCGTCGGCTCGCCCGGTTTCTCACCCGGTAGCCGGTTCGTCCTGCAGGAGGCGAACCGGACGTCCCGGCAGCGAACTCCGCCGCCTACTGGTGGTCGCGGAGGCCAAGCACCCGCTTGGCGACCACGTTCAGATTGACCTCCGAGGTGCCGCCTTCGATGGAGTTGCCCTTGGCGCGGAGCATGGCGCGGGTCGACATGATTTCCGATCTCCGGAAACCCTCGCCTTCCCATCCCAGTCCCTGGGAACCCATCGCTTCCACCTGAAGTTCGGTCCGGGTCTGATTGAGTTTGGCTGCCGCGTACTTCACGATGGAGGTCGCGGGTCCGACGTCAGCGCCGGCTTTCGCCTGTTCGGCGCTTCTGCGAATCGTGAGCGAGAACGCCTGCTCGTACATCATCTGGCGGGTGATGCGGGAGCGGAGGTCAGCGTCAGCCAGAACGCCGTTCTTGAGGCCGACATAGGTGCGCGCAATGTCGCCGAGGGACGCGCCTGCGTCCGCTCCGCCAAAACCACTCGCGGATATGTTCATACGCTCATACTGCAGGAGCCTTTTTGCGATGTCCCAGCCCTTGCCCGGAACGCCCACGAGCTGGTTCTTGGGAACCTTCACGTCGGTGAAGAACGTCTCGCAAAAGGGTGATGACCCCGAGATCAGCAGGATCGGTCGGGTCTCGACGCCCGGACTGGTCATGTCGAAGAGAACGAAGGAGATGCCCTCATGTTTCTTTGTCGTGTCCGTTCGCACAAGGCAGAAGATCCAGTCGGCGTGATTGGCGTAGGACGTCCAGATCTTTGAGCCGTTGATCAGCCAGTGGTCGCCCTTGTCCTCGCAGCGCGTCTGGAGCCCCGCCAGATCTGAACCGGCTCCCGGTTCGGAATACCCCTGGCACCAGCGGATCTCCCCGCGCACGATCTTCGGAAGATGCTCGCGTTTCTGCTCTTCGCTTGCGTGCTCCAGAAGGACCGGACCCAGCATCCAGATCCCGAAGGATGAGAGGGCTTCGCGCGCGCCGATCGACTTCAGTTCCTGAGCGAGGACGCCGGCCTCCGCCTTGGACAGACCGCCGCCGCCATACTCGCTCGGCCAGGTCGGCGCCGTCCATCCGCGGGCCGCCATGCGGTCCAGCCACAGCTTGGCGTCGGGGTTCTTGTAGACCTGCCCGCGGCCGCCCCAGATGATCTCTTCTTCCGGCATGGGGGTGCGCATCGAGGCCGGGCAGTTCTCTTCGAGCCAGGCGCGAGCTTCCTTCCGGAAGGTTTCAAGGTCGGCCATGAACGGTCTCCTTCTGCGTCGGGCGATCCCGGGAGTGACTTATCGACCGCTAGCCGCGGGGGAGGGGTATGGTCAAGACCGCTTGCGGGGTCATCCGGTGCGGACGCCAAGCAGATTGACCGCGTGGACCAGAACCAGAAAGGCGCAGGTTCCCGACAAGAGCACCAGAAACCGCCAGGATATCCACCTCGCCCTCAGGCTGTCGGGCCGCGGCCGGCCGGCTTTCCACGCCGAGAAGACCAGCAGCCCGCAAAAACCGGCGAGCGCTGAAAGGGTGGCGATCCAGTCCGTCGACATAAGAGATATCCTTCGTCCTTGCGCCGGAACGTAGCGGGTGTCTGGGATCCTTCTCTGACGGGAGGCCCCCTCATCGCAAGTCCAGGACTGGTCGGGACTTGAAGGTTCGCCCGTTCGGCGGCAGATCATCGGACATGGATTTTTCTTCAGATACTTCCGCTCCGGCTCATCCGGCGATCATGCACGCCCTGCTGGAGGCCAACCAGGGCGCCGCGCCCAGCTATGGGGCCGATCGTTGGTCTGCGGACGCCCTTGAAGCGCTCCGGAACGTGTTTGAGACCGATCTTGAGGTCTGGATGACCTCGTCGGGCACGGCCGCCAACGCGCTCGGCCTTTCCTGTCTCTGTCCGTCGACCTCTCTGATCCTTTGTCATGACGAGGCTCATATCGAGCGGGACGAACGGGGCGCGCCGGAGTTTTTCACCGGCGGGGGCCGTCTGTCCCTGCTTTCAGGCGCTCATGGCCGGATCGGGGCGGACGTCCTTCAGGCCCGTCTTCGGCTCAATCGGCCGGAGTTCGTCCACGAGACGCCTGCCGCCGTCCTGTCGATCTCCAATCTTACGGAATGCGGCACACTCTATCGGCCTCATGAGGTTCGTGCGCTCGCCGATCTGGCTCACGACGCGGGCCTGAGGGTGCATCTGGATGGCGCGCGATTTGCGAATGCCCTTGTGTCGGCGGATTGCTCGCCGGCGGATCTTACCTGGCGGGCCGGAGTGGATGTGATGAGCTTCGGCGCCGGCAAGAACGGGGCGATGGGATGTGAGGCGATCCTGCTGTTCGGCGAGGCGCGCTCTCTCAAGGGAGATCTTCTGACGCGAGCCAAGCGGTCCGGTCATATGCCCCCGAAGATGCGGTTCTTCTCCGGACAGATGCTGGCTTATCTGCGCGACGGTCTCTGGCTGGATCTGGCCCGCCACGCCAATGCTTCCGCACAGGCCCTTTCGCAGGCTCTTCTTGGGTTTCCTGACGCTGAACTCGCTCATCCGGTCGACGGCAATGAGGTCTTTGTCCGTCTCCCCCAGGATGCGGCCGACCGGTTGTCCGCAGCCGGGGCGCGCTTCTATCCCTGGCCCGACGGGGCGTTCCGCTTTGTCTGCTCGTGGGCCACCCGCCCCGACGAAATCGAGGCGGTTCGGGTGATCGCCAGCGCTCTGCGCGCGGGCCGCTGAGGGGCCGCAACCGTTTCGGCGCGCCTTTTTAGACGCGTCTTATTTCTGGCTAATCCCTTAATGGCGCGCTGGAATTTCTGGGACGGATTTAGCCAATAATCGACCTTGGTCGGGTATGGTCCGAGCATGAGGGGCGTTTCATCCCACCAGGGACGGCCCCCCTCGCGGAGAGACTACGCGTTTCGGAGCTTCGCAGTGACTGCACCCTTGCTGAAGACAATGTTGTTCGGCGCCGAGAGCCTTCCGGACCAGCATGCCAACCGAATCTGGTCGGCGCGGGAGGGGCTCGCCAGGCGTCTCTCGCCTGCCGTCGCAGTGTTCACGGGCCTTTCCGCGATTGCGCTGCTTGCGACGCTCCCCCTTGCCACGGCGATCCTTCCGGTTCTGGCCTGGAGCCTTGCGGGGGCGGGCCTTGCTCTTTCGCGGGGCCTTGCGGGCCGCTCAGAGGCTCCGGTCGCGGAAGGTCGGAACACCCCCGGCGGCGCAGTCCTGGGCGGCGCGCTGGCCTCCGGCATTCTTTGGGGCGCCCTGTTCGCGGTTCTGCTTTTCGGGACGCAAGCCTCCCATGGTCTGCTTATGGGGGTCCTGGCGGCCGGGATGTTCGTCATGGGGGCGGCCATGTATCCGGCCTCCTCTCGCGCCCAGTTCGCCTACGCGATCGGACCCATGGTCGGGATCGGGCTTGCGACCGCTGGATCCCAGGGCGGCGTCGGCCCCGGGCCGTTTCTCGCGGCAGTCGCTGTTGGGATCCTGGTTCAGCGTCTTGGCGCGCTGGCGTCCGACCTGATGATCCGGCGCGAACTGGCCGCACAGGCCCTTGAAGACGCATCGGATACGATCGGCGTGGTGCTTCACGACATTGAGCCCGGCATGTCGGACTGGCTGTGGCAGGTCTGCGAGGATGGTCTGCTGACCCATGTCAGCGACCGGTTCACGGAGGCTGCCGAGGTCCCCAAGGACGATCTTGAGGGGGCCAGTTTCCTGTCTCTGTTTTCCGTTACCTCGGTGGCGCGCCTGAAGCCCCTGCTGGCCAAAGGTCAGGCGTTCCGCGATCTGCCGATGGAAGTCGTCGCGGGCGGACGCACGCGGTGGTGGCTTGTCAGCGGCCGTCCGGAGGCCACGGGTCGGTTCCGTGGGGTGTGCTCCGATCTCTCCGCCTCCGAGGAGCGTGGGGTGCGGGTCGCCCATATCACTGGAATTGACGCGCTGACGGGACTTCCTAACCGGGTCAGTCTCATGAAGCGGCTTGAGGAGGCGCGGGCGTCTGAGAGCTCCTATGCGCTCTTCTGTGTCGATATCGACGGCTTCAAGGCCATCAACGATTCTCTTGGCCATGCGCTGGGTGATGAATTCCTGAAGATTGCGGCTGACCGGATCCTCGACGCTGTCGATGGTCGCGGCTTCCTCGCCCGCACCGGCGCTGATGAGTTTGCTGTGATTGTCACAGACCTCTCAGATGAAGAGGCGGGAGACGCCTCCGAGCTGATCGTCGACGCGCTGCTTGCGCCGGTTTTCGTTGGCGGGCGTTCGATCCTGGCTGGCGGAAGCGTCGGCTTTGCGATCGGCCCGCGTCATGGCGACAGTCCGGACGACCTGATGAAAAACGCCGAGCTCGCCCTCAGCCGCGCCAAGCAGGACGGCAAGGGCTGCGCCCGGATGTTCGAAGACGGAATGGCGGCTTACGCCAGTCGGCGCGCGGATCTCGCCGCCGAGCTTCGGACCGCGCTTCGCGACGAAGCGATGGAGGTTTATTTCCAGCCCCTCGTGAACCCGCACACAGGCCACATCAACAGCTATGAGGCCCTGATGCGCTGGAACCGCCCTGGGAAGGGACCTGTCTCTCCTGGAGAGTTCATTGACTGTGCTGAGGAAACCGGCGTGATCGTTCCGCTCGGTGAGTGGGTGATCCGTCGCGCAGTCATGGAGGCGGCGCAATGGCGGGATGAGGTCGGCGTCGCGGTCAATCTCTCGCCCACTCAGATGAAGGATCCGGCTCTTCTCACGACAATCGTCTCTGCGCTCGCGACTGCAGGTCTCGACCCCTCCCGACTGGAGGTGGAGATCACCGAGAGCGTCCTTATGCAGGAGACAGAGCAGACCTTCCGGACGCTCCATGCGATCAAGGGGCTTGGCATTAAGATTGCTCTCGACGATTTCGGTACGGGCTTTTCGTCCCTGTCCTATCTTCGGGCCTTCCCGTTCGACAAACTCAAGATCGACCGATCCTTCGTCCTGGACATCGAGACAAGCCGCGAGGCTAAGGCGGTCATACGCGCCGTCGTCACGATGGCGAGAGATCTTGGCATGCGCGTGACCGCCGAGGGCGTGGAGGACCTGTCCCAGGTGCAGATCCTCTCCGAACTGGGGTGCGACGATCTTCAGGGCTATTATTACGCGCGGCCGGCGCCGGGGTCAGGCATTCCCAAGCGCGTGACGCCGCATCCCAAGGAAGTTGACAGGAGCGAGCCTCCGCTTCTCAGGGCGCTCGCCAGTCAGGCGGGATGAAGACGGTTAGCGGCCGCGGTATTCGATCCGTCGACCGTTCGGCAGGACCTTGTTGCAGGGCTTCTGCGCCCTGTCAGCGACGTAGCGGCACTCCAGGCGCGAGCCGTCGGGAAAGAGTTCGACGCCGGGGCCCTCGCGCAGGCCTGCGACGAAGGCGCCTTCGTATCGACGTCCGTCAGAGGATATGACGGTCGCCGGACCGTTCAGGACGCCGTATTTCCACGTTCCGTCAAATGTCGCCGTCGCTCCGCGATCGATCGCCCGACCCTCAGGCTGGTGGTCCCGGAATTCGCCCGTGATCGTTCGACCGTCATGGAAGGTCATGACCCCCGATCCGATCTGTTCGCCGGCCGCATAGCGTCCCCTGAAGTTCCGTCCGTCAGAGAACGCGGCTTCTCCTTCGCCCTCTCTCAGGTCATTACGAAAGGGACCTTCATAGACATAAGACCCGTCGGCGTAGGTCAGCTTGCCGAGCCCTGAGCGGACATCTCCGGCCCACTCGCCGTCATAGGTCCATGACCTGTCGCCGGCCACATAGGTTCCGCGACCGACCCGCCGATCGGCTTTCCAGTCCCCGACGTATTCGGCCCTGTCAGGATAACGCAGGGATCCCGCCCCGTCCCGGAGCCCCTGCCTGAAGGAGCCTTCGTAGACTGAGCCGTCCACATAGACGAGACGACCCTGTCCATGTCGGACGCCGGCTTCGAAGTCTCCGGTATAGGTCTGACCGGACGGAAGCGTTTCGGTTCCGCGCCCCTGAAGGGATCCGTTTCTGAACATGCCCTCCAGCTTTTGTCCGGTCGGGCACGTATAGACTCCCTTCCCATTGCGCCGGCCGCCGGCGAAAGACCCCCGGTAGACGCACCCGTTCGCAGCGGTGTCTTCGCCAGAGCCTTCGCGGGTGAACTGGAGTTCGTAGTCCTTGAGGTCGAGGACGCCGCCCTTTTCGGCGCAGACGCAGGACAGGGGCGCGGCGCTGGCGGTTCCGCCCGCCGCCACCACGCCAAAGCTCCGGTCCGGGCTGACAAATTCGCCTCCCGAACGGCAGGTGAAGGTCGGCTTTTGAAGCTGCGAGACCCCCGAACTTGCTGATCCGTTGAAGAAGCGCAGCTGAACGCCTGAGCCAAAGCACCCGGGCGCCTCGCTGGCGCTCCATTCGAGGCGCGATCCGTCCGCCCATCGCATGGAGGAAGACCACACCGGCCCTTCCTGGGCCAGGAGCGGTGCAGGAGACAAGGCCAGAAGCGCCAGGGCCATGGTCAGAACAGCAGGGGAGGCGCGCATGGTGCGAAGTCGTCCTTTAATCGATCGGGGGCGTTCCCCGGGAGGCAGGCAGCGAAGCACGTCCAGACTAACGCCGATTGTGGCAAGGCTGAGGCCCGCGTCCGGCGAGGTTGGGGCCTTGTTGAGCCCCGGTGAGGGGGTATTCAAAAAAGGCGCCGTCCGGGCTAGCCGGAGGGCTTCGGTGATTGCATAGCTCGCTCATGGCCCGTTCGTCTCTTCCCCAGACGTCCAAAGCGTCGCGCAAGGCGCCGGCAGCTCCTGCTGGAGAGGCGGACCTCTGGGTCCCCCACAGGCCGGAGCGGACCTGGACCAAATTCGACGGCGGCCGACGATTTCGCGTGGCGTCGGACTATGAGCCTGCCGGCGACCAGCCTCAGGCGATCGGAGACCTTGTATCCGGCGTTGAGGCGACTGAGATGGATCAGGTCCTTCTGGGGGTCACGGGCTCCGGAAAGACGTTCTCCATGGCGAAGGTGATCGAGGCGGTCCAGCGTCCGGCTCTCATACTGGCGCACAACAAGACCCTGGCTGCGCAGCTCTATGGAGAGTTCCGGAGCTTCTTTCCGGATAACGCGGTGGAGTACTTCGTCTCTTACTACGATTACTACATGCCCGAGGCCTATGTGCCCCGGACCGATACGTACATCGAGAAGGAAAGCTCCATCAACGAAGCCATAGATCGCATGCGTCACTCCGCGACGCGGGCGATCCTTGAGCGGGACGATGTGATCATCGTCGCATCGGTTTCGTGCATCTACGGCATCGGTTCTGTTGAAACCTATTCTGCGATGACCTTCGAGCTCAAGGAGGGCGACGTTCGCAGTCCCAGGGATGTTGCAGCCGATCTGACGGCTCTTCATTACAAGCGTAACGATCAGGCGTTCGGGCGCGGGACCTTCCGGGTGAAGGGAGATGTTCTGGACATCTGGCCCACCCATCAGGAAGACAGGGCGTGGCGT
>CAIKWZ010000005.1 GCA_903831255.1 uncultured Alphaproteobacteria bacterium | reverse complement strand
GTCTGACGTTGTGACGATGCTGTATCGTTCTCCGGACATGGCGGCCTTTGCCGCCTCAAAGGCTCTCGCCCATGATCCGGGCGCCGTGTTCGCCTACTCGAGCGGTACGACAAACATTCTTCAGCGCCTGATGAGGGCCAGTCTGAGTGAGAACGGCCGGTCCTATCTCTCGTTCGCCCATGAGGCGTTGTTCGATCGGATCGGCGTAGGTTCCGCAATCTTTGAACCAGACGCCTCAGGCGTTCAGGTCGGATCGTCCTACCTCTACGCGACAGCGCGTGACTGGGCGCGGTTGGGCCAGCTTTATCTTGATGATGGAATGTGGGCGGGACAGCGAGTGCTGCCGGAGGGGTGGGTGGAGTATTCAAGGCGTCCGGCTCCAGCCTCGAAAGGAGACTATGGCGCTCATATCTGGCTGAACGGGGATGCTGAGGATCCAATGTTTCCAGGGCTGCCCTCGGATGTGTTCGCCTTTTCCGGTCATGACGGTCAGTACGTTGTGATCGTTCCCGACAAAAGGCTGGTCATCGTTCGCCTGGGTCTCACGCGTACGAATGCCCTGGACGCTGTCAGGCCTGTGCTCAGATCGATTTACGAGGCGGCATAGGCGCGAGCGAACGCTTTCAATCATCCTTCGGCTGAGAACTTGTTGTCTCGGAGCCCTCGCGCCTCCCGGTAGTGAGATCGGATCAGGGCGATGTCTTCCTCAGCATCGTCTCCCGGGTAAAGAATAGCCCTGATCGAGATGGTCCGCGTTCCGTAATCGAGAATGGCGACCACGATTGGCGCCCCCGCGAGGCGGGCGATATGGTAGAAGCCGGTCTTCCAGGCTCGAGCTAGGCTTCGTGTCCCTTCGGGTGGAACAGCCAGCACCATGGTCTTGCTGGCGATCATTTCGTCGGCGACGATCCGGACGATGTCGTTGGCGCGGGACCGGTCGATTGGGATGCATCCGAGAGCCCGGACGAGCCAGCCGAAGGGACCGGTGGTGAGGCTCTTCTTTCCCATCCATCGCAGCGGCACGCGATAATAGGCCGCCGCCGCCAGCATATTGATTCCGTCCCAATTCGATGTGTGGGGCGCCGCCACCAGAACGAATTTGTCCAGCTTCGGCCAGTCACCCCTCATTTTCCATCCGGCGAGGGCGAGATAGGCCATGCATCCCCACCGGATAATCTCGGACAGAGCGCCCCGATAGGGTGCGGGCCTTGCGGTTGCCGGATCGACGAGGATGTGGCGGCCAACTGGATTGTTCATCATGTCTCACCCGGGCGAGCCTGGGGAGATCCGAGAGCTGACCGACGTCTTTATGTCGGGCTTCTCCAGCCGAGCGCAAGGGCTGCGTGCGGCGCCATATCCCCGGTTGTCATTCCAGTGTCACGAGGTCGGGGTATCCCTTAACTCATCTTGCGCAGTACGCCTTGTCGGGCCGCGAAACCATATCAAGGGATCGCGGCCCAGCTTTTGGGGCGGTTGTCGGTCCCACCGAAGTGGTTCTAAGGCCCAACCCGAAGTCCTTGAAATGCCGACTTATTGTGGAGGAGGGGCATCTCTCCGCCTGTGCGTTGGGAGGATGGATCAAAGAGCGTTCGGCTGCGTCACCCGCCTCTCTCAAGCATATCGGCCACCCGGATGAGTTCTGAGAGAGCGAGGATGATATGGTAGAAAGAGCTCGCCGGCGCAGCCTCCTCTAGGAAGGATCCGTCCGGAAGCCTTCGGTCGCGCCACAGGCCGGGTATGGGCAGGTCGCAATAGGTCATCAGGGCGTCGAACGCCTCAACCACGTGACCAGCCGCGCGCGGGTCGCGAAGGGTCTCCACGCGGATGATGTTCGCCTTGATGCGCTCCGTATGCGGCCACAGCCGTGATGTCGGCGTTCGGACGACGCCCTCGGCCCATACCTCATCAACCGTGTATCCGTCGCTTGGAACGCCATAGGCCTCGCCATGAACATAAATCCGGTGCGCGGCCTGCGAGACATCGACCCCGGAGAGACGACGATAGCGATCGAGGAGCCATGACCATTCGAACTGGTGCCCGGGCTCGCTGATGCGGCCTTCATCTCCAGCGACGGGCGCCCAGGCCTCGTCGAAATACTCCAGCAGCGCGCCCCAGCGTTCACTCATGAAGCGCGTGGTGAAAAGCTCGACGATCGCCCCGGCGCGCTTGAGGGCCAGGGCGTCGCCAGTCGCCTCATGAAGCGCGAGCAGCGCCTCGAGCATATGCATGTGAGGATTCTGACGCCGTGGAGGGACGGTCACTATGTCTCCCTCAAGAAAGCCTCCATTTGGGTGCGACCAGTTGGCGTAGGTCCAGTTCACGAGAGAGGAGGCGGCCTCAAGACAATCCTGACGTTTTAGAATGGCGCCTGCATGAGCTAGGGCGAATGTGACGAAGGCGGTGTCGTAAAGATCTCTGCTCTCATCCAGGCGGTTGCCTCTTTCGTCGAGCGAATAAATCGTTCCCCCATCTTTTCTCAGTCCGCACTCCAACAGAACCCTCGTGCCCGCCTCAACCGCCTCGCGCCACGGACCGGACCAGCCAAGTCGACCTGCCATAGCGTAGACAAATGTCTGTCGCGCCTGAACGCGAATTCGTCGGGAAAGCATGACCGGACTGCCGTCATGAGCAATGCGTTCATGGAAACATGCGGCCTTGGGATCGAAACCGATGTGCCACCACAGCGGCAGGGCATGGTTGAAAAGCCACTCTCGGGCGTGGGCGGCTCGGGCGATGATGGGCTGAAAGTCTGACACGGCGCTCTCCTGTGAGAGGTTATGCAGGGACGAAGATGAGTTCAGAGATCTCAGAGATGATTGAACCTGTCCCAGCAGTTCGCCAGGCCGGACAATGAACCCAGGCAATCCGGCATTCGAGGCCGCCTCCCGGTCCAGCTCGCGATCGCCGACAGCGAATGATCCCATCGTCCGGATCGGCCAGTCAAGCATGGCGCGCCGGATCATGCCGGGGGCGGGCTTGCGGTCCGGATGGCCCTTCCGCCGAAAGTCAGACACAACTCCGTCCTCGTGGAACGGACACATATACCAGGCATCGATATGCGCGCCATGCGCGCGAAGTTGGTCCTGCATGGCGCGATGAAAGCGATCGACATCCGCGGCCTCGTAAAGGCCTCTCGCGAGGCCGGCCTGATTGGTGATCACGATGGCAAGGGCTCCCGCATCGTTCACCGCCCGGATTGCCTCGATAGCTCCGGGGAGGAAGACGAGATCTTCAACTTTGTGGGTATAGCCGTGGTCAACGTTCAGCGTGCCGTCCCGGTCGAAAAATACGGCCGGTCGGCGCATGCGGTCGGGCAAACTGATGCGGCCTTCCTGGAGTGTTTCGGGCAGACCGATGTCGATGAAAAACCCGTCGATCTTCAGGCCGGAAAGCTGACCTGAAGCGAGAAGCTGAGGGAAGATATCGGTCTCGATCGAGCAGGGAAGCTCGCTCACCCGGTCGAGGATGGACCGACGAAGCGCATAGACCCCTCCTGAGATCAGGGCCGGACCGGTCCACGACGCGTCCTTCTCATGAAAGGCAGTGATATGGTTCCCCTCAAGGGACACCCGGCCAAAACGTCTGGCATCGTCAACCTCGCGCAAAGCCAGCGCTCCGACGACGTTGGCTTTAAGCGCGCCTGACAGGGCCAGGTAATTCATGTCCAGAAAGCTGTCGCCATTCGACATGAGGAAGACATCATCGAGTCGCTCACGGGCATGGATCAGGGCGCCGGCTGTTCCGGCCGGAGCTGGTTCGGGAATGACATGAAGTTGAGCCCCCCGAACCGTCCGACCTGAGTAACGCTCAACGACCTTATGGGCGAGATGGCCTGCGAGAAGTAGGATCTCCTCGAAGCCGTGTCGTGCAATGTTCTCAACAAGGTAATCCAGAAACCGGATATCACCCGTAATCGGCATGAGGGGCTTGGGCGTATCCTGCGCAAGCGCGCCAAGCCGTGTTCCACGACCGCCGACCAGAATGACCGCCTGACGCATACTCTGTCACTCGCTGGAACCTATTTCTTCGCCTCCTGTCATACACGGGGCCGTTTGACCAGCTTCAATCCATCCCCCTTGTAAGGGGGCCGGACCTCTCATCGAACCGCTTTTGACAAGACGGTGTCACGGGCGTGTCATGCTCAGCAGCTAGGCCCCGCGTGGTCAGAGTGTCAGTCTGTCGGCAATAAACATTTTTCGTATAGATCGGGCAGACGCCGCGCCGTTGCGGAGTGACTGCCAGGACTTGCGTAAGGCGACCACGGCATAAAGTTGAGAGACATGATGTCAGACACAAGACGAGCTTTTCTCCGGACGGCTGCTGGCGCAGCTCTGGCTCTTCAGGGTCTTGGCGCTCTCAGCGCCTGCGCTCCGGGCGCACCGGTTCGGGGCGATGGGGGAAGGCCCGACTTTCCTCCGTTGGAACCGGACCCCGCCGGTTGGCTGGATTTGCCAAAGGGCTTTTCCTGCACCCGGATCTCGAAGGCGGGCGATGTGATGTCCGACGGGCTCTTTGAGCCGGATGCGCATGACGGGATGGCTGCGTTTCCGGTCGCCGGAGATCCCGATCGCTGTATTCTCGTCCGCAATCACGAAATCGGCGCATCGCGTTCAAGGGGTGGAGCGTTCGGAGATAACTTTGAGAGGGCCGGCTCGCTGTCTGCGGCTCAGATTTATGATCGAACCGCCGGGGGCCGTCCCCTCCTAGGAGGAACGACAACCCTCCTGGTGAACCTTCGAACCGGCCGTCTTGAGCGCTCCCACTTGAGCCTTGCCGGGACGGCGACCAACTGCGCTGGCGGAGCCACGCCCTGGGGGTCGTGGCTCTCCTGCGAGGAAACGGTTGAACGGGCGGGCGACAATGCGCAACGCGACCATGGGTTCGTCTTTGAGGTTCCCGCGCAAGCGCCTGGCCTTGTGGCGCCGGTTCCGCTTAAAGGGATGGGGCGGTTCGTCCATGAGGCCGCTGCGGTCGATCCCGAAACCGGGATTGTCTATCTCTCTGAGGACGATCAGGAGGGGCTGTTCTACCGATATCTGCCGGAGGCAACAGGCGAGCTCCAGAGGGGAGGGCGGCTCCAGGCGCTTGCCCTGCGCGAGCAGGCCGGCGCCGATACGCGCAACGGTTCAGGCGGGCTTGCCATTGAGCCGGGTCGTTCTCTCATAGTGGACTGGGTCGATCTTGATGATGTCGAGGCGCCCGACGGCGATCTGAGATTTCGGGGTCGTAAGGCTGGCGCCGCCATCTTCGCCCGCGGGGAGGGACTGACCCTCGCTATGGAGGAGGGTCGTCCGACCGTATATCTGGTCTCCACCTCGGGCGGCCCGGCCCGTTTAGGACAGATCTGGCGCTATCGACCGAGCCGTTTTGAGGGGCGTGCGGAGGAGCGGACCGAGCCCGGCGCATTGTCGCTCTTCGTCGAAGGACGCAGCGCTTCGGAATTCGAGATCATCGACAATATCTGCGCAAGCCCGCATGGGTTTCTGGTGACCGCCGAGGACGGCAGGGAAGATAACTTCCTGCGCCTTGTGACCCCGGGTGGCAGGGTCTTTCCGCTGGCGCGTAACGCTCACCCGGATCGCTCTGAGCTCTGCGGACCTTGCTTTTCTCCGGATGGTTCTGTCCTCTTCGTCAATGTTCAGAAGCCAGGCGTCACCCTGGCGATCAGGGGTCCCTGGGGTTCTCTGGTGCGGGCGGTCTGAAAGGTACGCGCTTCATGCGCGCCTGGAGGGTAACGGGCGTGAGCCCGTGGCGCGCTGGACCATCGGGCAGGGAGAGGTCAATGAACAAGGCTGATATCGACGTTATAGTGAGACAGGTCGCCGCCCCGGCCGATCATGGGAATTCCTGGAAGGAGGCTGGACTGGTCTGGGCTCGCTCGGGATGGGCGCAGAGGGTTCGCGGCTGTTTTGCAGGAATAATCTGTCTCCTGTCCGGCGTCACGCCTGCAGCGGCCCAGAGCGTCGATCTTCGTCTGGATCAGCTTCAGATTCTGGGATCGCACAACAGTTATCGTCCGTATCCCTCGCCGTTGATCCGCGAGGCGATCCAGAGCGCCTCGGCGCGCGCCTGGCCCTTACTGGCCTACGGGCACCCGCCTCTGGAAAGCCAGCTCGAACTGGGTCTTCGGCAGTTTGAACTCGATGTGGCGCCCGACCCTCAGGGGGGGCGCTATCTGCGTCCCTATGAGGCGGCGGGAAAAGAGGTTCGGACGCTGATGAGCGCTCCGGGGGCGAAGATCCTTCATTCTCCTGTCAATGATTATGAGACCCACTGCCTTACCTTGCGAACCTGTCTTGAGATCTTCAGGCGCTGGTCGGAGGCGCATCAGGGGCATGATCCGGTGGTGATCCTCATCAATGCCCGTGACTTCACGGCGGATGGCCCGGCCCGACCGGCGGTGCGCTTCGATGCAGCGGGGCTGAATGCTCTGGATGAGGATATCCTGTCCGTCATGGGGAGCGAGCGGCTGATCACGCCCGATAACGTGCGCGGGAACCGTGCAAGCCTCCGCGAGGCGGTGCGCGCGGGTCTCTGGCCGCGTCTGGAGGCGGCGAGGGGACGCTTTGTGTTCATTCTGGACGGTTCGGCGGAGCATGCGAATCTCTATCGTGAAAATCATCCCTCGCTTGCGGGGCGTGTCATGTTCGCCTGGTATGGCGAGGAGGATGCTGAAGCGAGCGCGTTCAACATCCAGGACCCTGTGCGGGAGGAGGAGCGGATCCGCCGTCTGGTTCGCGAGGGGTTTCTGGTGCGGACGCGAGCGGATTCCGGGATGGCTGAGGCGAGATCAAAGGACCGGGGGCGCATGGCGGCTGCAATCCGGTCCGGAGCGCAACTGGTGAGCACGGATCTCTATCCGGGTGTGCCGGATCCGGAAGGACTTAGGTTTGTTCAGAGTTTTGAGGGCCCTTATGTTCGCTGCAACGCTGTGACGGCGCGCTGTCCGTAAGCTGGCTTATCGTGTCATGGAACATGCCGCAGCGGGTTCAGCGGAAATCCCGGCTGCGCGGGCGCAGGCCGTCCCGGCCCGTTTGGCCATAGTGTCCCGACGGTCGGGCCGGCAATGACAGAGGGCTGGATGCCCCCTGTCCCCGATACTCGTCCCCCCGACCCAGCCTGGCCTGAAGAGGCGCTTTCCCGATCGCGGCGAGAGCTTCGGATCCGTCCTCGACCCGGCGGACAATCAGATGAACGACCTCTCCTGCTTTTTGCAGGGTCCCTTCAGCCAGCAGCATGGAGGATGACAGGATCAGTCGGCGGTTCCGTTCGAAAACCTTCGGCCAGATGATCAGATTCAGGATCCCGGTTTCGTCCTCAAGCGTCAGGAACATAACGCCCTTGGCTGAGCCGGGGCGCTGACGGATAAGAACAAGGCCGGCTGCCGACATGGAGGCCCCGGATCGTCCCTCGAGCCCTGCCGCGCAGGGTTTGACCCCCATCCGCTCGAGATCGTCTCTGAGAAAAGAGATCGGATGTCGCTTCAGGCTGAGGCCGGTGGTCTGATAATCTTCGGTGACGTCCTGACCGAGGGTCATGGGTTTGAGGGCGACCTGCGGCTCCTCGATTTCCGGGCGGGAGGTTGTCTCTCGCCTGTCAGCCGCCTCGAAGAGGGGCAGGGCGCAAGGACGACGGGATCGGATCGCCCACCGCGCCTCTCTGCGTGACAGACCCAGGGAGGGCGAGAATGCATCGGCCTCGGCCAGATGCAGGAAAGTCTCGTTGGGAAGGTCGCTTCGTCGCCAGAGGTCTTCAAGGCTGGTGAAGGGCCTGAGGCCTCGCGCAGCGATCAGGGCTCTGGCGTCGCGAGAGGCCAGACCCTTCACCAGCCTCATGCCGAGACGAACAGATTTCAGAGGTCCGCCTGTCTCTTCGAGCGTGCAGTCCCATTGCGATGTGTTGAGGCAGACCGGGCGGATGTCGACACCATGCTCCTGCGCATCCCGGACAATCTGCGCCGGCGCGTAAAAGCCCATGGGCTGGGCGTTCAGAAGACCTGCGCAGAAGACGTCCGGGTGATGACATTTCATCCACGACGAGGCGTAGGCGATGAGGGCGAAGGAGGCTGCATGGCTTTCAGGAAAGCCATAGGAGCCAAACCCCTCAAGCTGGCGGAAGGTTCGCTCGGCGAACGCTGGCGGATAGCCTCGGGCGATCATTCCATGAATGAGTTTCTCACGAAAGGGGCCGACCCCGCCGGTGAACTTGAACGTCGCCATGGCCCGGCGCAGCTGGTCCGCCTCCCCGGGTGTGAACCCCGCGCATTCGATGGCGACGCGCATCGCCTGCTCCTGAAAGAGGGGAACCCCGAGTGTCTTTCCAAGGACGCGCTCGAGCTCGGGGGTGGGATACTCGATCTTCTCGCGTCCTTCCCGGCGTCGGAGATAGGGATGGACCATGTCGCCCTGAATGGGACCCGGACGAACGATAGCTACCTCGATCACCAGATCATAGAAGGTCCGCGGCTTGATACGGGGCAGCATGGCCATCTGAGCCCGGCTCTCGATCTGGAAGACGCCGATCGTGTCGGCCTTGCGGATCATGGCGTAGGTCGCGGGGTCTTCTGGCGGGATGCGTGCGAGGTCGAGAT
The DNA here is from genome assembly GCA_903831255.1 of uncultured Alphaproteobacteria bacterium. Taxonomy (GTDB): domain Bacteria; phylum Pseudomonadota; class Alphaproteobacteria; order Caulobacterales; family Hyphomonadaceae; genus UBA7672. The sequence goes on along the minus strand of CAIKWZ010000005.1, from coordinate 28,546 downwards.
GACTTTCCTTGTGCTCGGCAAGAAGGTCGAAGCACCGTTTCATACAGCTCAGCATGCCCAGAGCCAGGCAATCCACCTTCATGAATTTCAGGGCGTCGATGTCGTCTTTGTCCCACTCGATGACCTGTCGGTTGTCCATGGCTGCCGGCTCGATCGGGCAGAGCTCATCCAGACGATCGCGGGTGAGAACAAATCCTCCCGGATGCTGGGAGAGATGACGGGGCGCTCCGGTCAGCTGATGGGCGAGGTCGAGGGCAAGGCGCAGGCGTCGATCGCCAGGATTGAGGCCTATCTCTTCAAGTCGGCTACGATCGAGTCGTCCTTCAGCGCCGCGGGACATGGAGGAGGAAAGAAGGCGGATCATATCTTCCGACAGGCCGAGAGCCTTGCCGACATCGCGTATTGCTCCGCGTGCGCGATACCGGATGACGGTCGAGCAGAGAGCCGCGTGATTGCGTCCATAGGTATCGAACACCCATTGCATGACGATCTCACGCCGGTCGTGTTCGAAATCGACATCGATATCGGGAGGCTCCCTGCGTTCGAGACTGATGAAGCGCTCGAACAGAAGATCGTTTCGATCCGGATCGATGGAGGTGATGCCGAGGACATAACAGACGGCCGAGTTGGCCGCCGATCCTCGGCCCTGACAGAGAATGCCCTGACCTCGGGCGAACCGGACGATGGAGTTCACGGTCAGGAAATAGGGAGCGTAATCAAGAGTTCGGATCAGATCGAGCTCATGACGAAGCGTGGCGCGCACGCCTTCCGGAACTCCGTCCGGATAGCGCTCCCCGGCCCCCGTCCAGGTCAGGCGCTCGAGTGTCTCCTGAGAAGTGAGCCCCGATCCGTCCAGCTCGTCGGGATACTGATAGGCAAGCTCGTCCAGCGAGAACCGGCAGGCCTTGGCGATCTCGACGGTCCGCTCGATCGCATCCGGAAAGCCTGCATAGAGGCGGTAGACTTCCGCCGGATCGTTGAGGGTCTGATCGCCCATTCTCTCTCTGCGAAATCCCAGCGTGTCGATCGTGCAGCCCTCCCGAATGCAGGTGACGACATCCTGGAGGGGGCGTCGGTCCGGTCGGTGGTAGAGAACATCTCCTGTTACGACGGACAGAAGACCCATACGCCGGGCCATATCGGACAGTGCGCGCAGGCGCACCTGATCCCCCGGGCGACGACGAAGCGTCAGGGAGAGATACCCGCGATCGCCGAAGGTATCTCTCATGAGGCGAGCCTGCTGTTCGAGACGTTCATCGGGCATGTCCGGGATCAGGCACCCGACAAGACCGGACGAATAGGCGGCGACATCCTCCCATCCGAGGAGGCACCCACCCTTTCCGGCGCGTCGTTTGCCCGTTGAAAGCAGGCGGCATAGGCCTGCATAGCCTGTGCGGTCTCTGGGGTAGACGAGGAGGGTGCTTCCCTCGGAGAGATCCAGTCGGCAGCCGACAATGAGGCGCAGGCCGGAGGCGCGCGACGCCTCATGAGCGCGGACAATACCCGACAGTGTATTGCGATCAGTTATGGCGAGGGCCTCAAGGCCGAGCTCGGCGCCGCGAGCAAACAGCTCATCGCAGGAGCTGACCCCCCTCAGGAATGAAAAATGGGAAGCGCAGTTCAGTTCAGCGTATTTCATCCGAAGATTCCATGCAGGAACCATCGGTGTGAGCCGGTCTCCAAGGATACTCCATCGCCCTCCCGGAACAGCCAGTAGCGTTCTCCGGTCTCGTCCTCGACCGAAAAATAGTCCCGGACAGACATCCAATCATCCTGGCCTCGGATCCACTCTCCATGAATCCGCTCAGGTCCATCGGCCCTGAGTACGCGTCGTCTGACGCCCTTCCAGGTGAACTGGACCGGAGGCTGGTCTGGCAGGAGAGCGATCGTTTCGATCGGATCAGGCGGCTCAAGAAGGCGTGCCGGCCGCGGCCAGCGCGGGTCCCATCTGGCGCGGTTGGGAGGCTCGAGAGGCGAGACACGTTCCACAGAGCGCTCAGGACAGTCGCTCTCGACCGCCTGAATGCGGTAGAGGCGCTGCTTGCCCGTGCGCGCCTCAAGAACATCAAGAAGGGGACCGATGTCCGGAACCTGAGGCGAGGATGTCAGCGTTTCACACTGCTGAGCGATGAGAGGGGTGGATCGGGAGGCGGACAGATGCAGGCGCTCGATGCCGAAGCCTCGATCTGTATTTTGCAGACGGTCCTTCAGAAGGCGCATGAAGCGCTCAGGATGACGTGTCGGACTGGAAAATCCGACACGCAGGGCGTTCCACTCCCCTCCGACCGCATTCGTCAGAAGGTCGATCTCCAGAGCGCCGAGGCTGCGCCTCTCAAGCGCCTCGCAGAGGGACCTGGAGAGGCGTTCCACCTCCTGCAACAGGATATCTGAGGTGAGAATGGGGTCTGAAAAATGGTGATCGACCTCGATGCGTTCGGGCGCCTGGATCGGCGTGATCAGGTCGGGGCGCCTGCCCAGAGCCTGATCGAGGCGACGTCCGGGTTCGGGGCCGAATCTCAGCTCGAGAGGGCCGCGCGGCGTTGTCATCAGATCCCCGATCGTCTCCAGCCCAACGCGTCTGAGCCCGTCGGCAAGATCCGGGTCGAGACGTAGCGCCTCCGTGGGAAGAGAACCGAGAGCCTCAGGCGTCCCGCCGCTGGGAATGCAAAAGACGCCTTGCCCGCTGAACCGCGCCACCGCATGGGCGGCGCCCCATGTGTCGGCGACGCACACATGAGCATCGATCCGGGAGTTGAGAAGCCGTCGACGGAGGTCTGTAACAAGATCTGTTTCTCCTCCGTGCAGATGAGAGGCCCCGGTGATGTCAATGACGAGGCCTGCGGGAGGATCAGGCATGACGATGGGCGAATAGCGCCTGAGGGCCCACTGGGCGAGCCGCTCGAGAGCGGCGGCGTCCTCCGCCGGATCAAATTCGTAATGGGTCAGCTGGCCGAAGATAGCTGAGGCGTGGGCAAGGCTCATGCCCGGACGCAGACCTGCCAGGAGCGCCTGTCGGCTGGCGGCCTGAATGATACGGCCTCGCACATCTCGCCCCACGAGAACGACGAGCGCGTCAGGCGGAGGCCTGTTTGTCCCGAGGCGTCGCAACAGCCGGTCTGCCGGCCATGTTGGAAGAAAGACCGAGACGACCCGTTGCATCACACGCCTCAACAATAAAATCCGCGCTCCCTCCGTTTCGTTGCCGAATGAGCTCAACCAGCCAGCGCGCACGCCCGATCCCGGCTCCCTCGAGCGGCGTCGAAGGCAGGGCGCTGATCCGCCAGCGGGTTAGGGCGGCCGTCGGATGCCCGAAATCCGTCGCGTCTGCATGCCGCCTCCAGCGGCGAAGTGCGAACCCTGGTGTTCCGGAGGCCTCCGCGGCGAGCTGCAGGCGCCTGGAGGCAACCATGCTCAGCTTGGCGACTTCTGCGACCACCCCTCCGAGTCCCCCATGCCGCAGGCTGTCTTCAAAGCAGGTCAGAAGCGCCGCCTCTCGTTCCGCCTCCACATAGATCACCCGGTCGGCATCAAGTCCGGCCTGAGCAAGAGCGGGAGCGAAGAGATCCGGCCGGGTCAGACACCAGATGACGTGTCCTGCACTCCGCGCCATGACGCCGGCGACGAAGAGAGCCGCTGCTGCTGCATGCAGCGTTCCCGGCCCCCCTCCGGCGACTTCGTGAAGACCGCTGAGAGGCAGCCCGCCCTCTGGAAAGCGCCGATCGATGTCGGGAACGCCAAACGGCAGGACGCCGGTTGCGCGCTGTCCGACTGGCCCGATCCGGGCGATCCGGGCGCGCAAGTCATCGAGAGCGGGGCGAGGAAGTGACGGCGGCATCAGAGACCTTCGCACAAGATATGTTCGCTTTTTGTTCTTTTGAGGGTCTGGAGTCAATCTTCCATGAAGGTTGCGTGCCTGATGACCGGAAGCGCTTAGGAACAAAATGAGGCCGTGGCGCGGCTGATAGCCTTGCGGCCCTCATCGAAAATCATGAGGGCCTCAGGATGTGAAAGAAAAAAGATATATGTTACAGTGTCAAAGTGGATCTCATCGCTCAGGCGTCGACATGATGAGCGTCAATTAGTCGGCCCTGCCGGATGCTAAACTCAAGGCGGATGGTGGTTGAACGATCGTCAGGCGGCTTGGAGCGACACGAGAGGAGATCGAAGCCGGGAAAGTCGGATCCAACAGGGAGACTCTGGGCGCTGCGCATTAAACTTTTCAGACGCTGGCCTGCATGCCAACTTCCGCTTCTCTCGATGTGGCGGCGTTTGCGTCCCTGTTTGCAAAAGATGGTTATGACAACCGAAAGCCAGCCTGAGCAGACTGTAACTGTTTATTCGCCGCGAAGGGCGTATTAGGTTCAAAATCGCAAGCGGTCTGTCGGGCTGTCTTGCGAGTTGGTTAGAGAACGGGCGCTCATACAGCGCGGGGGCGACGGACGATCATGTACGGAACTAAGCGTTCTGGAAAGCTCAAGGTCATTTCATCGAGTGATGAAGCCGCATCTCTTGAACCAAGGGCCGCGCCTTCCGCGGACAAACCGTCGCTCGCAATTGAGATCACGGGTGCGACGCTTCAATATCCGATCGGAGCCTTTGTTCGAGGTAGTCTGAAGTCGAGCCTGTTCGGTCTGCTGGGTCATCGGGAAAAAGCCCCGCAGGTTCAGTTTGTCGATGCCATCACTAATCTCGACCTCAGCATTCAGGCAGGCGAGCGCGTCGGTGTGATCGGCTCGAACGGGTCAGGAAAGTCGACGCTTCTTCGCGCCATGGCGGGTGTCTATCCGCTCCGCTCCGGTTCGATCTCGGTGACCGGCCAGATTGGCACGCTCCTCGATATTTCGCTCGGCTTTGAACCAGAATCGACCGGACGAGAGAATATCTACTATCGCGGGATGGTGATGGGCTATTCACGCAAACAGATCCGTGAGTTTGAATCTGAGATCGTGGACTTCGCATCATTAGGTGAGTTCATCGATCTGCCCATGCGGACCTATTCGGCGGGCATGTATGTGCGTCTGGGTTTCGCTGTATCGACCCAGTTTCAGCCGGACGTGCTTCTGATCGACGAAGTGTTCGGTGCAGGCGATGCGAGCTTCGCCGAGCGCGCTCGTGCGCGCATGAACCGGATCGTCGAGACCGCTGGCATCGTCGTTCTCGTCAGTCACGATCTTGGCCTGATCTCGTCCTTCTGTACCCGCGTCATCTGGATGGATCGCGGTCGTCTTGTTCAGGACGGATCTCCTGAGGCGGTTATTCCCCGTTTTCTTGAGTACATGACCAGCGCCGCGGCCTCGGCGTGAAAGGTATCTAGATCATGAGTTACGCCAACTATAGAAGCCGCAAACTGCCCGGCGTCTTTGTCTATCTTGTCGATCTGTGGCGCTTCAGTCATCTCTGTGGAAATCTCGTTGGCTCCGATCTTCGGTCACGCTTTCGTCAGAGCTATCTTGGAATTCTCTGGGCGATTCTCCAGCCTCTGGGATTTTCGTTGATCATCGCATGGGCTTGGGGTTCGATTTTCAAGGTTGAGGCTTATTGGGAGTTCGCAGTTTACGTCTTCAGCGGCATGCTGGTGTGGGAGTATTTCGCCAATACCGTGACTGGCGGACTTCAGGGTCTCATTGGCGCCTCGGGCTATCTGCGCCAGGCGCGGATCCCACTTCTGATCTTTCAGGTACGTATTCCGCTCTCCGGCCTCGTCAATTTTCTGTTTGGATTAAGCGGCCTGGCAATCCTGATGACAGCGCTACAGGTTTGGCCGCCCATGGGGCTCCATCTAGCCCTCATACCGGCGAGCCTCGGCGTATTGTTGGCTTTCCTGACCCCGATCGCCATTATCTTTTCCGTTCTTGGCGCTCAACTGCGAGATTTGCAGCACATCATGGCGCTGGTTTTGAACGCGCTGTTTTTTCTGTCTCCGGTCTTTATTCAACGGGCTATTCTCGACAGTGGTCAGTTGATCATTCTCAAGTACGCAAATCCAGTCGTGCCTTTACTGGATCTGTTTCGGGATCCTTTGATTCACGGAACCATGTGGAGAGAGGATAGTCTTGTGACGGTGGCGATATGGACGACCGCCCTGTGGTTAGTTGCAGGGGTAGTTTCACTAAGAGCGGGTCGAAAGGTTGTCTTCGCTCTGTAAAAAAGGCTGGAACTGTCCGACGGGAGCGCTGAGGCCCCCCCGCCCCGAAGCTCTAAAAGCTCTCGCAGTTCCCTCAAAAATCGCAAGACTCCGCTATTTTGGAAGACCGTGAGAGAGGCTCTGGGAATGACTGCCGCAAAGTGAAACATTCACAAGACCTCATCTCTCCGAGCGTCACCGTCTGGTACGATGGAGCGTGTCCGCTGTGTGACCGGGAGATCGCACTCTTCAGGAGGCTCGATCGAAAAGGTCGAATTTCCTTTATCGATGTGAGTTCTGCAGAGACGAGTTGCCCGATTGATCGCTCGACTTTGCTGGAACGATTTCATGCCTCCGAGAATGGTCAGACTCTCGTCTCCGGCGCGGCTGCCTTTGCGGCGATGTGGAGGGCGATCCCCTGGCTCAGACCCATTGGAGAAATGGCTCGGCACCCCGTTATACTAGCAGGCCTCGAGGCGATTTATCGACAATTTTTGAAGGTTCGGCCCCGCCTTCAGTCCGTCGCAAGGCGGCTGTCGGTTCGGACGTCACAAAAGTAGATATCTCAGCTGCTTGGTGTGATCGCCGGACAGTCCGTCAAAAAACTGCGCTCAGGGCTGAACAACGACCTCCACCATCACTTCGTTTCGTCGCATAAACGGCGGCGTCCATGGAGCGTCGTAGAAGGCGAAGGTTGGCGCTGAGACCGCTTTAAGACCCTCTGCCTCGAGACGAGCGGCAAGCTCCCGGCGCTTGTTTTCCATCTGGTCCGGTCCAGCCGATCCTGAAAAACGGATGACGGCCATCCTCTTGGTCGGCTGCTCGGTGAGGCGCACGTTCGGATTGGCCGGAGGTGGTAACGTCGCCATTGTGTACTTGGCTGGCATTGTGAAACCGATTGTCCAGCTATCGCCTTGACCGACCGCCTGCGTCACCGGGGCTGTCATGGCGATCTTTTCCCTTGGAGATTGAGTGACGGGGGCTGTCATGGCGATTTTTTCACCCTTCCGGTCCTCCGCAAAAATGTACTCAGCTAACGGACGAAATCCGGCGTTGCGGGCGCGGACAGCATCTCCGGAAAGAGTGACCTCCGCCACGATCACGGGGGCGTAGTCACGAATTTCGAAGTCTTTTTCCTTCTTTATCAAACGAAACGACGGCTCTTCGATCGCCATGGCTGACGGAGCTCCCAGGATCAAGATCGCCAACGCGGCCAGCATACGTCTCATTGTCGCCTCCTGTAACTCTTTGTGTACGGATCAGAAGCGGCATTGGATGAGACTGACGGCGCGCCGGTTCATTTCCAGCTACCGTTATCTAAACAAGGGACCTGATGCCCGCGATCGTCAGTTTAGCGCCTGTCCTGAGGAGGGGGCTACTCCAATCGCCTGAATGCAGGCGATGACATCGTCCCAATAGGCAAGACCCTCAGCATCGTTGAGAGCGGCAAGCTCAGCGGCTCGCAAGGTCGCAATGACTTCAGCATCTTCCCCATATTGACCCACTAAAGCGAGCGCGGCGCCGAAAGCTTCCGAGCGGTTATGGGAGTGAACAGGAGACATCGGCCATTCTCCGGGCTGGACGGAAAGTACATTTTGGGGGTCAGTTTCTCGTTTCCTACGTCACGGCGCAGTTCACGGATGGGTCTTTTGATGGATTCGCATTTAGCCCGGAGACGTTGCTGGCGAGGTGTGAAGCAGGGCAGTCCCCTCGCACTCCGTTCATTTGAAGCACGGAATTCTGGACGCTTAGCCGATTTCAGCTCTTAGCCGACGAATGTCCGCCAGCCAGGGCGCAGCACTGGAATCGCTAGGGGCTCTCCAGTCGCCTCGGGGGGAAAGAGAGCCCCCACGCGTGACCTTGGGCCCGTTGACCGCAACAGAACGTTTGAATTGGCTTGTCTCAAAAAAGCGGAGAACGAACACCTCAAGCCAGTGGAGAATCTCGGCGACAGAATAGCCGGCCGAACCGTCGTCAGAGGTTTGGCCAGGCCGGGAACCCTGCGTCCATGCGGACTGCGCAAGAAACACGATCTTGCGCGGCGAGAGGCCATGACGAAGGATGTAATAAAGGAAAAAGTCGTGGAGCGCGTAGGGCCCGATCAGCGTCTCTGTGCTCTGAATACGGCCGTCAGTCCCGGGAGGTACGAGTTCAGGTGAAATCTCGGTCGCCAGGATATCCGCGAGCACCCTCGCGACCGCCTTCGAATAATGGCCGCTCGCTGAACTCCACCGGATGAGGTGTTGAATGAGCGTTTTGGGCACCGAGGCGTTGACATTGTAGTGGCTCATATGGTCGCCCACACCGTAGGTGCACCATCCGAGCGCCAGTTCGGACAGGTCTCCCGTTCCAACGACGAGGCCGCCTTCCTGATTGGCGAGACGAAAGAGATAATCGGTCCTCAGGCCAGCCTGGACATTCTCGAAGGTCACGTCGTAGACCTGCTCGCCGCGCGCAAAGGGATGGTCAAGGTCCTTGAACATCTGCTGGGCGAGGGGGCGGATGTCCACCTCTCGGCCGTCTACCCTCAATTCCTTCATCAAGGCGTGCGCACTCGAGCGGGTCGCCTCGGTCGTCGCAAAACCGGGCATGGTGACCGCTATGATGTCGGATCGTGGACGGCCCATGAGATCAAAGGCGCGGACGGCGACGAGGAGGGCCTGAGTGGAGTCAAGGCCGCCGGAGACGCCGATGACCGCCTTGCGGACCCGAGAGCTCTCAAGGCGCCGCCGCAGTCCCTGAACCTGAATGCTGCAGGCCTCGAAGCAGTCTAGATCCAGTCGTTCCGCATCATCGGGTACGTAGGGGAAACGCGCGATGCTGCGAACCGTCGAAAGAGGCCGCTCGAGGGGTGGATCGAGATGGAATGAGACCTTTCGGAACTGGTCCAGACGACTTGAGACGCTGCGCGCGCAGTCTCTGAATGTCGGGGTCCGCATGCGCTCCTGAACGATCATCTCAAGATCGAGGTCTGTGAAGAGAAGATCCGAGTTATCGACAAATCGAGCCGACTGAGCGCGGCAGGCCCCCAGCTCATAGATGGCGACCTGCCCGTCCCAGGCCGTGTCGGTCGTCGTCTCACCATAACCCGCTGCAGAATAGATATAACCGCAGAGGCTACGGGCGGACTGAGACGCACAGTAAAGGTCCCGCTCGTCCCGCTTGCCGATTGTGATGTTACTGGCCGAGAGGTTTGCGATCACGCTGGCGCCGGCGAGGGCCGCATAAGTCGATGGCGGAAGCGCAGACCAGACATCTTCACAGATTTCCGCACCGATCACGAGGTCGGGAACATCGTCTGCGGCAAAGAGGAGGTTTGCCCCAAAGGGGACGCGCGATCCGCACACCAGGGCTGTGTCATTTCGAACGTCGAAGGCGGACGCGAACTGTCTCTTTTCGTAGAACTCTCGGTAGTTGGGAAGGTAGGTTTTAGGGATGACGCCAAGAATGCGTCCGCGATGAAGGGCGATGGCGCAGCCAAAGACGGCGCCGTCAATCCGCAGAGGCGCGCCGATCAGGGTGACAGGAAACAGTTCTTTGCTGGCCGTTAGGATGTCTGAGATCGCAGTCTCGACGGATGCCAGAAGGGCCGACTGAAGATGAAGGTCCTCCAGCGAATATCCTGAGATCCCCAGCTCCGGAAAAACGAGAAGGGCGGCTCGCTCATTGTGGGCGAGCTGCATAAGGGAGATGGTCTCTTTTGCGTTCGAGAGAGGGTCTGCCAGGTGAACCCTTGGCGAGGCGGCCGCAACCCGCACCAGTCCATGCGCGTAAAGGTTGTTGAACTCAGACATTGCGCACCCTCTGTAGACCTAACGGGCCGACCGGAGAACCGGCAAAGGCGCACTCCGTATGCCAATAAACAATGCCGTGGGGAGCCGTCGATTGATCCTGGTTGAGTGAGCCGGGAGGGTGAGGATGCAAGACGGAGCGCCAGGGTTGTCTGGTGACCATCGTGGGGGCGGGTAGGGGCGTCATGGCGGAGAGTGCCCTCTGAGCCGTTCGTGTCTTAAACCGGGAAGACCGTTACTGAACGATCTCAACGGATTCAATCACATGAAGATTAACACCGCGGCATGTGATCACCACTTTTTTACATCCCCGCCAGAGGCCTCCGATCGCCAGGAGACCCGACCAGGTGTCGTCGAGTCTGGATCATCTGTGAGCTCCAAGTGTAGCGAAGACAGGCTTGGCGTAACAGAAGTCAACAGGCGGGCACGGGCCTTTGGATCTCGAAGAGTGAGCGAGACGATAAGGGGTCGTCTCGCAGGGCCGATAGACGGCATGAGATTGATCCATGCCGCGGAATGGGAAATGGCGTAAGGGCAGGCTTGTTGATTCCGAACGGGTTCGTCTTGAGGAGGTAGAGCCGCGCCTTCAGGCGTTGAACAGGCCGAGAGAAGAAGGCAGAAGCCGGTCGCCGCCAGTTGGATCAACCGGCGTTTAGGACTGAACGTCTTCGAAGGTCTGGGAGCGCAGTCCTGCATTTACCAGATCCCGCGAATGCCGAGCCAGACTGCGCCTTCCGCCGGCGCCTCGCGGACATGGTGTGGAGACGTTGAGACGCCAGCGACGAGTTCGAGTGTTGTGGTCGGCCCAAGCGGGGAGCTCCACGAGGCTTCGACATCAATCTGGCGTCCGCTTGGAGCCAGCGATGCGGTTCTGGAGGCCATTCGGATATGTCCTGTCGCATCGATTTCGACAGGCGCCATGAAGGTGAGGGCGCCGGTCTCGGCGCGTCTGGGTTGCCCGACAGCGAGGCGGACATAGCCTTCGCCGGCCGCTCTCTCGACGGTCGTCATCCAGGCTGTTGTGCGAACCCCGGACGTGCTGACGCCCTCAAGGTCGACCTCAGCGATCTCGGAACTTCCCTTCAAGGTCCAGCTCCCGATGGTATAGGCAGCCTGTAGCGAGGTTGCCGACAATCGGGAGCGATCGATGCCGCCGAACCGACTCTGCAGGTATCCTCCCATGGACGAGGTCATATCGCTCGTGGAGCGCTGCCCTATGCGGATGAGGCCCCCGTCGATCGTCAGCGTAAGGCCGAGGTCAAGGCTCTCCTGCCGGCGGCTCCTTGAGGCGCTGCCGTCAAAAGTAAGAGCGCCTAAGGTTTGCTCGAAACGCGCCCAATCTCCTCCAGCGCTCTCCACCGGTTCCGAGGCGTCGGACAACAGGTTGAAGCCTGACATCATCACGGGTGGAGATCCTCCGCGCCCCCCGGAAATCTTTGTGCCGTCAACGTCGACGGCGATCGCAAAAAGAGGGTCTTCCGGCTCACCCCAGGGGCGGCGTGGGTCTGTCGAAACAGCGGGCGGGGTGAACCAGGACAACGACGCCGCTCCAACTCGGATTGCGTAGGCTTGTGAGCGCGCATAGCGGGCCCTATCGGCCAAGTCCGAGAGGGCTGACCGCCCCACCATCAGGCGTGTGGTATCGATCCGGAATCCGCGTGCATATCGATCCTGCACGATAAGACCGTCGAAGGCGCCTGAGTGGACCGCCCAGTCTCCGAAGGCCCCGCTGGCAGGCGCCAGCATTTGGCCGAGGCCGACGCGTTCAGCGCCAAAGGACGCGCTGGTCGCGCCGATCGGTGAAAAGGCCCGGGTAAGATTGAGGATCCCGACCCCTGAAACGGCGTCGATACCGACGCCTGCAGCCTCCCCTCGGATGATATCGGGCGCGGTGTCGATATAGTCGTCCGCCGAGGACAGGAGAGCCGCCAGGGCATTTTCCGGGGTCAGGTTAGGAAACAGCTCCAGCATAAGGGCGAGAGCTCCCGAAACATAAGGAGCCGCAAAGGATGTGCCGGACACAAGGTAATAATCGCCATCCGTGTCCGTGTCGTTGCAGTCTCGCGTATTGGGAGGCTCGCAGGCTGGAAGATCAGGGGTAATGATGTTGTCGTCGGGGGCGGCAGCGATAATGCGCCGGCCCGGAGCAAGAATGTAGAAACTCTTTGTATCTCCGGCCCTGTTTGAGAAATCAGCCATTTTCCTCGAGAGATCGATCGCCCCGACAGCGACAACCCGGCCCAGAGATGCAGCCTCGCCGGCGATATAGGCCGGCTCGGTCGGTGATCGTCCTTCTGGCACCGCGGTATCGGTCGCCGCCTGACCCTCATTCCCCGCCGAAATGACGACCAGAATGCCTGCCGCGGCCGCCCGACGGATGGCGTTTTCAAGGGTCGGATCATTATCAATCTCGCCGCCTAGGGACAGATTAATGACGCGGACGCCCCTGTCTATTGCGTAGTCGATGGCTCGAGCCAGCGTCGAATCAGAGAACTTGCAACCCTTATCCGCCCCCACTTCCTGGCAGGATCCTGGTCGGTCAGCCCTGACATGAACAATCTGCGAGTTATAGGCGACGCCGTGCATTCCAATTCCGTTTTTCTGCGCGGCGATGAGGCTCGAGACCATGGTGCCGTGTCCGCTGGCGTCGATATCTGAGCTTGATCGGGCGGTGGCGCAGGCCGCCTCAAGAGAACAGATATCGATGGAGTCCAGACTGGTTTGTCCGAACAGCTCAGAAACGGTCACGTCAAGATTGGTGTCGATCACGGCGACCTTTATCCCGCGCCCGCTGGCGCCCCGGGCGTACGCCGAGGAGGCCCCGATCAGTGCGAGGCCCGAGTTTGGAGATGCGGCGCCCGTCGAGGATCCGAAATACTCGTTCGTCTCGAAGGACGACGCCGGCGGCGGAGGAGGGGGAGGCGGCGGTGGGGGAGATGGCGGGGGTGGAGGGGGAGGTGGCAGAATGGGCGGAGAGGGCGTAACGGATCCAGTGTCGCCGCCGCCGCCGGCACACGCTCCAGCGGCCAAAGCCAGGGATAGGAGGAGGCCAGTCCGGACGGTCTGTCCAAACGACGAGATAGAATCTCTCCCCCTGGACATTGTCCCTCCCGTCCGTCTCGTCTGAGACCCTCTGATAGACGAATACTTTCCTGCCGTTGGGGGAATGGTCAATGGCGGGTGAATGGGGCAAGTTATGAAAGAGGTCCCAATTGATCTGTATGGGGCCTGACAATCTGAGCGTGTCGGGACTTGAAGAGGGCCGGGCGATGCTCGGGCATCTTGATTGCTTCACCCTGTCGTGAGACGGGACCTCATTATAGCCTTTCGCTCGACGACGGGGGCAGGGAAGAGATTTATGCCGGTCGTTTATATCGCCTTGTGGGTGTTATGGCCGATCGCAACCCTCGCCGGGGGCCTCGCGCTTGCTCCTCTGGCCGGTCTTGCTGCGATCCTTCTGATACCATTTTGTGTCGCCAGGTTGCGCCTGCCGCTTTACCTGTGGCCGCTTCTCGCATTCCTTGGTTTTGCGGCAGCGTCTTCGAGCTGGTCGCCTCAACCCATGGTCTGGGCGGATATCAGCTTCTCGGAAGGGCGTTTCAACATCAAAAGTGAGGCCCTCCGTGTGGGGCTCCTTGTTCCGGCGATGGCGGTTCTGTGGGTCACTCTCTCATCGGCGACATCAGGGACAAAGCGGATCATAAGGCGCACAGCGCTGCTCGCGCTGGTCGCGCAGGCGGTCATCGTGGCCCTGTTGAGCGCCTTTGAGACTGACGCGCTCGCACTGTTTGCGCCGTTGATGGCCAGCTCAGGTGAGGGGGTTCAGAACATTTCCCGCAATAGTCTGATCATGGCGATGGCCGCCCCCTCCCTGATACTTCTGGCGAGCCTCAACCGGTCTGGGCGATGGACACTGATCATCGCTGTCCTGGTGATCGCGCTCGAGGCGCTTGGATTGCTTCATCGGGGTGTTCATGCAGGCCTGCTCGCGCTGTTGGGAGCTGGCCTCGCTATGGGGTTGGTGACGATCCTCCCGAGGTACGGATTTCGAATTATGGGCTGCGGTATGGCGGCTCTGACACTTTCGGCGCCGATCTTGTTTGGCTGGATAGCCCGAGGCGCTGACGCCTCGCTGGCGACATCCTCAATGGAGTGGCGTCTGGCGATCTGGCGACGCGTCACCGACCTCATCAGTGAAGCTCCCATCATCGGCAACGGACTGGGGGTCCTCCGAACAATTGAGGATCGAATTCCTGAAGGAACGTTCGCAGGTGAGCTATTGGTTCCCAACCATTCGCATAACATGTTCCTTCAATTATGGGTTGAAACCGGAGCAGTCGGCGCCGTCTGTCTCGCCCTGTTTGTGATCCTGGTTGCTTGGCGTTTGCCTGATTTCTCTCGTTTGGGCCGTTCAGGCCTCGCCATCGCCGGATTGTTTGGCGGCGTCACAGCGATTGCGTGCGTCTCGTTCGATCTGTGGAATGCGTGGTGGTGGGCGGCGGTCGTGATTGTCGGATTGCTGGCTCTGGTGTTTCCAAAACCGGGAGAGATGGAGACGACGAGGCAGGCGAGTGAGCCGAGGACGATCACCTTCGGCGGTGGGTCTGCGATAACAATGTCTTCGGTGAAAGGAGATCCTGACACAGACGAGAGCCGGCCCTCGGGTTCTTGGACGATCTCCGAGGAGGGAGTACCCGGTTCTCTTTCTATTGATCGCGATGAGACGACGCGGAACAACTTCAATCTGCTCCGTTTAGTGTTCGCCTCGATGGTGGCGGTCTATCACTGCGTGAAGCTCTCCGGAGTTGACGCCTGGACGCCTCTGACAGCCCCGCTCTCCGTTGCTGCCGAGATTGGAGTTCAGGGCTTTTTCGTTCTCTCAGGTTATCTCGTAATGGGGAGCCTTGAGCGATCTTCCTCGATCGCATCTTATGCTGAAAAGCGTGTCCGACGGGTCTTGCCTGCTTACGTCGTCACCGTTCTGGCTTGCGCTCTGGGGGCATTATGGTGGGTAGGCGACGCGAGAGCGGATTTGTCCGCAGTTGCTCGCTATATCGTCTGGAACCTCTCCTTTCTGAACTTCATGGAGCCCAATCTTCCAGGGGTGTTTGTGGGAAACCCTCAGACGGAGATCAATGGCGCTCTATGGACGTTGAAGATCGAGGTCCTGTTCTACCTTATCCTGCCGATACTGGCCTGGATCTTGAGGGTGGCTGGAGGTATGCGGTGGCTGCTTCTGGTCGCGATCTATGTGAGCGCCGAGATCTGGCGCGCCGGTCTTGAACAGGTGGGCGCCTCGACAGGGCAGGCGATTTGGATCGAGCTCTCGCGTCAGTTGCCGGGTCAAATGAGTTTCTTCATCGTCGGGGTCGCGTTCTATCTCTGGCGGGAGGCTTTAACATGGAGGTCATTGCTGCCGGCTCTGGGTGTTGGTCTTTTTCTCCTTTCAGTAACCGTCCCGGCCGCTGAACCCTTAAGAGCTTTGGGTCTTGGTGTTACGAGCCTTTGGTGCGCCCTCGCTTGGCCTCAGCTGTTCGACGCCGCGCGATGGGGTGATCTCTCCTATGGAGTTTACATCATTCACTTTCCGATCCTCCAGGTCATAGTCGCCCTTGGGCTGTTTGCCTCCTCGCCCGCCCTTGCCAGTGGGGTTTCCGCCGCCGCTATCCTTCTCGGGAGCGTGCTGATGTGGTGGGCGGTCGAACGGCCGTCCCTTCGTGCCGACAGCGCCTATCGGAAAGGCGTCTAAGACGTGGCGGATGTCGACCGGACCTCCCAGAAGCCTCA
Source organism: uncultured Alphaproteobacteria bacterium (assembly GCA_903831255.1). Lineage (GTDB taxonomy): Bacteria > Pseudomonadota > Alphaproteobacteria > Caulobacterales > Hyphomonadaceae > UBA7672. The sequence continues at coordinate 12,844 of CAIKWZ010000005.1, read as the reverse complement.
AGTGCGCCCGACAGGCTGGGTGGATAGGGGCGTTCGCCTGTGGCGAGGCGGCGTTCCGGAGGACGTCCGTGCGTACGTGAACCGATGGCGCCGGAGGTGGGACGAGGGGCAGGTTTTAAGGGAGATCAGAGGAGGGCCGGGTGGTCATACACGGGGGCCTTTGATCGTCTCAGGCTTCTTTGGGGATTCGAAAGGTATTTCTGAGGCCGCGCGGTTGACCGCAGAAGGCCTTGAGGGTGCAGGGTTTAAGCTGCATCGTCACGACATCAGCCATCTGTTCCAGCGACCCTTTGGGTCGAATCGCGAGGAAATCTTCGACCGGCCAGGCGGAGTATGGCTCACCCACTGTAATCCGCCTGAAGCCATCGCTCTTTTTGCGCGACTGGGAGCTCGACGGTGGTCTGGTCGTTACCGGATCGGCTACTGGGCCTATGAGCTGCCGGCGATCCCTGACGACTGGGTTCGCGCCGCCGAGCTTTTTGATGAGATATGGGCGCCGAGCCGTTTCGTTCTCGAGGCGATCCGATCCGCAGGCGTGCGCACTCCCTTGCGATGGATGCCTCACCCCGTAGGCTTACGCCGCTTCGATAAACATCGTTCCCTCACAGGCAGTCCCGACAACTCCGTGACCACGATCCTCGTTATGGGGGACCTGCTTTCAAGCGGGGTACGAAAGAATCTCTTGGGCGCGGTGGAGATCTATCGACGCGCCTTCCCGGATCCGACGACCTCAGTTCGCCTGATCATAAAATGTCAGTCACATGAGGGCGCACGTTCCTTCATGGTAGAGCTTGAAAAGCGCATAGGCGTGAGGCCGGACATCGAATGTGTCAGCTCCCGGATGACGAGAAATGAGGTCGTCTCTCTGATCGGTTCAAGCGACATTCTCTTGTCTCCTCATCGGTCCGAAGGGTTCGGTCTCAGTCTGGCTGAAGCTTTCATGATGGGGGTCGCCCCGCTCGCTACCGGTTGGTCAGGAAACCTTGAGTTCATGGAGGGGCTGGACGAATTGCTGATCGATTTTGCCAAGATCCGGGTTCAGGATGAAACTGGCGTTTATCCGTCAGGTGAACTCCTCTGGGCCGAACCAGATGAAAACGATGCCGTGATCAAGCTTCGCCGCCTCGCGGCTTCCCCCAGACTTAGGGCGGATCTTGTCCGACGGGGCCGAAGTGCGGTGATGGCTTTGTCGGACAACTGGTCAACTGGCGCTCTGGATAAGATGCCTATGCGTCAGTGGATAGATGAGCAGTAACAGGATAGACGACGTTCAGGAGTTCGACGAAGTCAGGATATCGGGGATTTCGTGACGCTCGATCCGCGTTGCGGGTGGTCGGGACCAACGAGGACAGGGAGATTGGGACGGATGGATATCTTTATTGACTCGGCCGACGTGCGGGACCTTCGCGCAGCAGCGGCGAGCGGCCTCGTAGATGGAGTCACGACCAATCCCTCACTGATCGCGAGGAGCGGTCGGGACATGAAAGAGGCGATCGCGGAGATCTGTTCCATTGTTTCGGGGCCCGTGAGCGCCGAAGCGGTCGCCTCGGACGTCGACGGCATGCTGGCGGAGGGACGTTATCTTGCCTCTATCGCTGAAAATGTGGTTGTAAAGCTTCCCCTGACCCCTGCTGGGCTCACCGCCTGTAAGCTCCTTGTACAGGATGGAATTAGGGTCAACGTCACTCTATGCTTCTCGTCTGTTCAGGCGCTCTTGGCTGCTAAGGCGGGAGCAACCTTCATCTCGCCGTTTATCGGGCGTCTGGATGATGCCGGCCTTGACGGGATGGAGCTGATCCGGGAAATCCGGACGATCTACGACAATTATGGCTACACGACCCGAATTCTTGCCGCATCCATCCGGACGATCAATCATGTTCGAGACGCAGCTCTTCTGGGCGCGGATTGCGCGACCATTCCACCCAAGATCTTCAACGCGCTCTATAGCCATATACTGACGGACACCGGCCTTCAGGCGTTTCTTGAAGACTGGCGATCGACAGGGCAGTCCATTTTGAAATGATCGGTCTGGAGACAGAAGATCTGAAGCCGCCCCGAATGACGGTCGTGGTGGTGAACTATAACGGTGGTGACTATCTCCAAGGGTGTCTGCATTCCCTAGCAGAGCAGACTTTCCGGGATTTCGAGACCATCCTTGTCGACAATGCGTCAACCGATGGGTCTCTTGACCGACTGATCGGTCTGCCTCCCGAATGTCGTATCATTCGTAGCGATCGAAATCTCGGGTTTGCGGCGGCAAACAATCTGGCTGCGAAGCAGGCGAGAGGAGAGTGGCTGGTTCTCCTGAACCCTGACGCGGAGGCGTTGCCCGATTGGCTGGAGGAACTTCTCCGCGCTGCTGAACGTCGTCCAGACCATCGGATGCTAGCGTCTCTTCAGCTCTCTATGGACGCGCCCGACCAACTCGACGGAGCGGGAGATTGTTATCTCGCCTACGGCTTCGCGTGGAGGGGGGGGCATGGACACCACGTCCCTCAATGTCTGCCTGCCGGGATCTGTTTTGCACCGTGCGGCGCTGCAGCTATGTATCCGAGAGACGCTTTCCTTGATGCGGGCGGGTTCGACGAAAGATACTTCTGTTACCATGAGGATGTCGATTTAGGATTTCGGCTGCGTTTGATGGGAGAGAGCTGTCAGTTCGTTCCCACAGCGCGTATCCGGCATGCAGGTTCGGCTATATCCGGACGCCGAAGCGAGTTTTCGACGTTTCATGGTGTTCGCAACGGTATCTGGACTTATCTTAAGAATATGCCTTTGGAGTTGCTGTGCCTCACCCTTCCTATATGGGCCGCGGGACTGATCGCCTTTCTGGTAAGGGGATGCTTTCGAGGAACTTTCATCGCGACCTGGCGAGGTATCGGCGCAGGTCTTGCGGGCTATCCCCACGCACTTATAGAGAGGGCGAAGATGAACGGCAGACGGGTCGTTGGCGTCGCGGAGATCGCCGCGAGCCTCTGCTGGAACCCCATAAGCTATTTAAGGCGGCAGGTCGTATTGGGTGCTTTTGAGGCTGACTGAAGGATAAAGCTGATCGAGTTCGACGGGATTCGAAGGGCCTCGCGCTTTTACAAAGCTGGCTCGGCCGGTCATGATCATGGGCTGCAGGCTGTCAATGACAACCACAGATGTCCGGTTTTCGTAGCAAGGTAAATGTCCGCCTCTTACCTGACCCCTGATGAGGGTTCGGCCGCCGGGCGGACTTAGGCGGCTGAAGTCTCGCTCTTCTCTCCGGGATGGGTCTTGGGCGCGGGCATAGCCTCGTAACTGGCGAGGAGCCTTGGTCCGTGGAAGATGGCGAGGCGTCCGTCCGGGTATTCCTGAACCCGGACGGATGCCTTTACAAAGTGCCGGCGGTGCGTGTGCTCCGGGATCTGCAGGATGCGTCGTTCGTAGCGTAAGGTATTGTCCTTCGAGACGACGCGCTCTTCATGGATGCAGAGAATGTTTGCCAGATCGCCGACGAAAGGAATGAAAGCCGATCCGTCCTCTTCCGCCGCGACGCTGAACCGGGCGTTGTGTTGGGCTATGTAGACGTCCCTGAGCCACGCATTCGCCGTCTCGATATCGTTGAACCGGGCCAGCCTCATATCCTGCGGCAAGCGTCCCTGCAGCGTGCCGAAGACGCGCTCCATCCGACCGCGCGCCTCAGGCGAGTAGGACGGTATATGGTTGATCCTCAACTGGGCCAGAGCCAGGCCGACCTGTGTGGGATTATTCTTGTCGACTTACCCGCCAGCCTCTGGGGTGTTGAAGTAATGGCTGCCCCGATCGGTGTAGAAGGCTGAAAACAGGCCGTGTTTCTCGATCGTCTCAGCAAGCCCGCGGAACGTCGATGCAGTCCCCTCCTGCTCGCAGAAGAAGGCGGAGAGGATACGCCCCGTGGTGTCATCCAGCGTTACGATCAGGTCGCAGGGCGCACGCCTGCCGCAGAACCAGTCGTGCGTCGAGCAATCCTGAAACACCAGCATGCCTGGGAGCGCTGAGCGGGGACGCCTCCTGCGGAGGGGCCCGCGTTTGCTTGAGGGCTTCACCAGCCCGCGCAGGTAGAGCACGGACTTCGTCCACGTGTAGCCGTATCGAAACTCCCGATGGGCTTTGCACAACGCCTAATGAAAATGCTTCGGCGTGAAGTTGAAAATGCTTCGTCTGGTACTGGTCTGCGACAAAATTCGCTGTCTCATCAGGGGCCTTATTCGAAGCTGGCCGACCGCGACGCCTGTCCACGATCGCCTCGGCGCCCCCTCCTCGAAGTTATCCCGCAAACGGCGAAAATGCCGCTCGCTCATCCCCAGCAACTCAGCCGCCTCTATACAGCTGAGCCGCTTCTCTCTCACCCGTCCGATCGCATCAACGATCCGAGCCATACGAACCTCCGAAAGCAAAACGACCCCCCCGGTGAAAACCGGACAAATCGTGTGCTATCAAAAGCGGACATATCGAGTGGCGCCGACACAATCATGGGCTGCAGGCTCCCGCGCGCTGGGTATAGATGATAGGGTCAAACGCGTTTAAGGTGGGAGACAGATATGGACGTCCTAGGAAGTCATCGCGGGAGCTGTAGTGTCCAAAAGATGCGACACTGAACCGACGCACGGAATTTACAGATGCCTCTCTTCAACCGTCCGCGTCGTGCGCTCGCGAGGCAAGGACCGGCAGTTCCGGATCGCAGAGCGGCCAGTTTAAAGCATCTCGATCTGACGAAGCATCCCATCCAAGACGCGTCAGCAGCGTTACGAGTTCACGGAGGGTTTCGATCGGAGGCGCCTTGGTTGAAGGTGAGGTTCGGCGAGGTCGTGCTTGCCCCGGGCTGGTGGACCCTCAGGTGTCAGGGTGACATTGCCGAACTTGCTGTCTTCCTGCGTTCAGATCTGGATCCGCTAGTCACCCTCGCGGGTCATGATGCGGGTCGGCACATTCTGTTCGTTCGGGAAAAGACGCACTGGGACGTCGAGGTCCTGATAGGCGCCTTACCAGGCCTATATGCGATCTCCTGTCTCGAGCTGGTCCGGCTGACTTACAGCGAGACTAGTCGACGTCTGCTGTCAGGGTTCTCTCGAGCGCTCACCCGGGGCGGCATTCTGAAGCGGATGTGGGCCCTGGGACAAAGGCTGCGGTCTGGGCAAGCTATGGGATTGTCTCTGGCTGGATCACCCCGATTTTCAGATCGACAAGCCGTTAGGCCCGTATCGATGCCATATGAACGGGACCCGCCATGCACGCTGAGCGCCCGGATCGAAGAGTACGATCAGGCTGTCATACGGCTCGAAGCAGATGAGAGGCTTCATCCGGAGGCGATGTCTATCGTCAACGGAGAGTTTCGTCGCAATTGCGATCTTCTGGCGATCTATTCAGATGCATGGGTCGACCGCTTGATCGCTCCTGTCCCCGCGTGGGACCCCGAACTTCTGGAAGGAGGGGTGTTCCCCGATGCGCCGGTCTTCCTCAGAGCTGGAACTCCGTTATCCATTGATGGACTCAATCGGTCTTTGGGCGACATACTGCGCGAGGTGGGGCCGTCCAGATCGTCGAGGATTTCCCTGCCATTAGTGAGAGGGGACAAGCCTAGAACTCGGCCGAAATCTGTCGCGATGATTCGACGGGCCGTCGTTCGCCCCCTAGTTTCGGCGGTGATCCCGACACGGTATCGACCCGACCTTTTGGACCGCTGTCTCGGAGGTTTATCGAGGCAAACGGACTATCCCAACCTTGAAGTCATTATCGTTGATAACGGCAGCACGGATCTGAGATACGAGGCTCTTTATAAACAATACACTCAATATCTGGATTTGCGCGTGTTGAGAGTGGAAGAGGCCTTCAACTATTCCCGTCTCGTCAACAGGGGTGTTCGCGAGGCTTCAGGCGGGATCATCATGAGCCTGAATGATGATGTTGAGGCAATGGACCCGGGATGGTTGGAATCCCTTGTGGACTCAGCTCTTCGCCCTGAGATCGGAGTGGTGGGCTGCCGCCTGCTTTACGGAGACGGAACTCTCCAGCATGGGGGCGTGACATTCGGAATTGGGGGTGTGGCGGCCCATCTCTGGAAGGGACTCTCGCCGGAGGAAGCCACAGGCAATCCAATGGTCATCTATCCATCCCGTCGTCGGGCGGTCACCGGCGCCTGTATGGCGTTTCGGAGGAACGCCTTCGACATGGTGTACGGTTTTGACGAGAGTTTCGCCGTAGCCTTCAACGATCTTGATTTCTGTCTGCGCCTTGAGGCGAGGGGACTGGGCATCCTGTATCGCGGGGATGTCGTTCTCACACATCATGAAAGTCAGTCGCGCGGTGCCGACGATGCATCAGTCGCGAGACGACGGCGACTTGCGAAGGAGATTGGTCTATTTCGGGAAAGGTGGGGTGTTTTCAGGTCTGATCCCTATGGCTCTCAGGCGTTTGACCCCACCAGAGACAGTGGGGCCGTTTACGCTTGGTTGGCTGCGGATTGGCCTGTCAGGCGAGGCATGCATAGGCCCGGGCCAGTGCTTCGCGATAGTCCGAAAGACTTCTCAGACCCGCCTGTCGCGGACCCTCGCATCTGAGCTTGTCGCGAAGGTCCTGGTCCTCCAAAATCTTCTCAAGGCCTGCGGTGATAGCTGAACGGTCGTAAGGGTCGACGTAGAGCGCCGCATTGCCGCAAACCTCCGGCAGAGAAGATGTATTGGACACAAGGGTTGGGACCCCCATGTTCAAGGCATCAAGCGGCGGCAGGCCATAGCCCTCAAACAGCGATGGAAAGGCGAACCCTCTTGCTCCTGCGTAGAGCCAGCGAAGATCTGTGCGGGATACATATCCAAGTAAGCGGATACGCTTCCTGGCACCATCCCCAAGAACAGTGTTCAGGTCGCCAATTTCATCCTTCCACAACCAGGCCAACGGTCCGGCGAGGACGAGAGGATATGTTGTGTCGATTTCGAGATAGGCTTCAATCAGTCGCCGAACGTTTTTCTTAGGCTCGATCGCTCCCACGAACAGCAGATACCCGTCTTTATCGAGGCCGTACTTGAAGAGGCGGGAGGCGAGCGTGGAGTTTTCATCCTCTGTAAGCGGGGCGATGGTGGGCGGCTGGTAGGTAACGACGACCTTTTCAGGATCGACATTCAGGATCTCGACAATCTCACGCTTCGAGAACTCAGATACTGTGACAATCAGATCTGAGTTTTTGACGGAAGTCCGCACACGGCTGACATACTCCGCCTTGTTGTCCGTGGTGGTTTGAGGAAGCCGTATCGGTATGAGGTCGTGAATTGTTGTGACGGTTTTGACATTCCGCATCTGAATCGGCAGGGGCGATGTCAGATGCAGGATGTCGACGGGGTCCGTTGTGTGAACTTCCGTGAACTGACGGAGGAACATGTGCCTGTAATGGGCGTTTCGGAACAGGTGAGGAGCCAGATAATCCGGTCCGAGTCCATTCCATTCAGTAGGATTGAGCGACACCGCAAGATCTGGGAGCCGCCTGGCGCGGGCTACCGGCGACGAGAGGCCGTCCACCATTCTGAATAGGGTTTCAGTGCGTTGCCGCACGCCAGAGGTAGACGGCTGCGGGTCAGCTACGCTGACGGCGTCAAGAAGTTCGTCCCCTCTTTTAGGCGCTGGAGAACCGATCAAAGATCCTACCCGCATCCCAAGCGATTCCAGGATCGTGGAGAGTGTTCTCGCATATGTTGAAAGGCCCGACCCACGCCTGAGCCGTCCAACATCGCCATCTAACAGCACAATGGGGCCGGATCGGATCATTTGGTTTCAGTGTCCATCAAGGATCCGTGGCGACTGCCCGATCAGAAGGTCCGTGGAAGGAGATCATGAAGACGACCTTGCCATTTATTGATCATAGGGCTGAAGGCGGGTCATCTCGAGCGAGTAAGCGGCGTTGCCGAGGCTGTTTTCTTTCCTGGCAGTTGACAAAACGCCTTCGATCCAAACAGGCGCCCAGATGTCTTTGATCTTCACGCCAGCCTTAACCGAGACGTAAACGATCTGGTTCGGCGGGGGCGGAGGGGTATGAATGCAGGCTCCAAAATACGGCACCAGCAGGAATTCTTTATAAGTCTCCTTGGAGCTGAAATCGAATGGGACGATATAGCCAGGGATACGAACAAGCCTTTTGTCCAGGGCTTTGACGGTGTTGAATGTTCCGATCTGCGGCATGGAGTCGGCGGCGCTGCCCTCTGCTATGTCTCCAGCCTCGCCTTTGGCCCCGACAGTAGCGTAGTAAGCTTCATAAAGCTGGAGGATGCGCTCTTCCTCTCCCTCGGGCATCAGCTCCTCCCAGGTCAACTCAAGCGGCTTTGAATGTGCTTTCTGCGCCGCTGCTGACAAAAACGATCCAGCCAGTCCCATGGAGAGAGCAGTCATGCAGGCTGCGAGGAGCGCGAAAACAGGAAACTTCACGGGCAGAGTTCCAAAAATGCCTAGCCCCCGTCCGGAGCCAAGCCCGATATTAAGACTTAGTCGCCTCGAACAGGGAAGCACACTTTCGCGCAATTTACAGGTCTGCGCCATAGTCGATCCGCATCCAGTTCATACAAAATCTGCGGTGGCGGCCTTGCGCCAATCGGAGTTAGAGGACGTTCCGCAGTCAAATGTTGATCGGCCCCCACCGAGTGGTCCAAGTCGAAGTTAGTTCATCATCAGATCTGACGCGCGCCGTCCCCTGTGTCAGGGAAGTTGTCGTCTGAGTTTGGTATGAACGTATAGGCTCAGGCGGGCGGAACAGAATGACGCATTGGCTTACTCACCCCAACGTAATGCGGCTGTGCTGAAGAAGATGCTGCCTCCGAACACGATCTCCCTTCGCAGGCTGTCGCAGGAATAAGGGATCTCGGAGATGACCCTCTCAAAATGGCGGGCTGAGGCCCGGGAGAAGGGCATGTTCCTGCCTGACGCCGACGTGACCCCCGAGGGCTGGACCGCTCGGGACAAGTTTGCCGCGGTTATCGAGACAGCCTCCATGAACTTGACTGCGCTGGCCGAGTATTGTCGCCAGAGGGGGCTTTAGGGGGCTTTATCCCGAACAGATCTCTGTCTGGCGGGAAGCCTGCGAGAGAGCCAATGACTGAGAGCGCACCGCCACAAGCCGGATTGCCCGCGAGACCCGGGATCAAGGCAAGCGTATACACGCGCTTGAACGGGAGCTGGCCCGCAAGGAGAAGGCGCTCTCGGAAGCCGCAGCCCTGATTATCCTTAGAAAAAAAGCCATGCGATCTGGGGCCGCGCGGGGGGGAGAGGGCGAATGACCTCTGCCCCGGATCCCAGGGAGATTGTTGCCCTCATTGATGAAGCTTTTGTCGCTGGCGCATGACAGGAGAACGCCTGCGAGGAGCTGGGTCTGTCGGCAAGAACCCTCCAGCACTGGAAAGGCCCATACGACGTGACGGCGGGCACCCGGCCAGAAGCTGAACGTCCGGCGCCGGCCGACCGGCTGAGTGAGGATGAACGCGAGAGGATCGTGGCCACCTGTCATGACAAGGCGTTTGCAAGCCTTCCTCCGAGCCAGATCGTCCCGCGTCTGGCCGACAGGGGCTGCTACATCGCCTCGGAATCAAGCTTCTATCGGGCGATACGCGAACACGGGCTCAATCATCGCCGGGGGCGTGCGCGTCTCGCCATCCGGCGTGTCCCTCCCACCAGCTTTTAAGCAAAAGGCTCCTGCCAGGTCCGGTCATGGGATATCACCTGGGTTCCAGGCCCGATCGCGGGTGAGTTCTTCTATCTCTACCTGATCGTCGACATCTACAGCCGAAAGGCTGTCGGCTGGGAGGTTAATGAGAGCGAGAGCGCAGCGCACGCCGCCCGCGTTCTGGAAAAAACCGTCTGGGCGGAGGGCTGTCTCATCCGCCCCGTGGTCCTGAGCGCTGACAATGGCAGTTCCATGAAAGGGGCGACGATGAAGGTCACCATGGAGCGGCTCGGGGTGATCCCTTCGTTCAGTCGTCCGAGGGTCAGCAATGACAGCTCCCTTCTCCGAAGCCCTGTTCCGGACCTGCAAATATGTCCCCGGCCGGCCCTCGAAGGGCTTTCCCATCGATCGATGAGGCGCGCGCCTAGGTCAAAGCGTTCGTCCGCTGGTACACCACCGAGCACCGTCACAGCGCCATCCGATTCGTTACGCCTGAGGCCCGTCATCGTGGGGATGACCGGCGACAGCTTGCCCAGCCCGACCATGTCTATAAATCGGCTCAAAAGCGTCACCCCACCCTCTGGTCAGGCAGCACGCGCAACTGCCGGCTCATAGGATCGGTCTGGCTCAATCCGGAAAGAACCGAAACCCTCTCCAAAGGCCATGGGGACGACGCTGCGCTCCCCCACAGAGCTCGCGGCGGCGGCCCCATGGCCGGCACCACGGAACAGGCAGCATGACAATAACTTCATGCGTCAACTGCCCTGACAAACACCGCCGGGGCTTCGCCGCGTGTCGGGGCCACTCGATATGTCCAGTTTGAACCTGGGGGGGGATCGTCCTGCCTTGGTCTCTCCTGTTCTCGGCGATCATGCCGATCTCAGGCGACAATTCCACCTAAACCCCTGTTCAGATTTCCTGGAGCACCTCTCTGTTCAGGTCGTTTCTTGTCCTGGCGCACGGACTTCCCAGTTCTGAAATGTTCTCGCGGATTTTCCGGTTGATCGAATCTGGGTAGCTTAATACCGACTTCTCATCGTTTCTTTATCAGTTGGACGAAAAAGGCCCCGGGGTCCTGGCTATCGACGGCAAGACGTTGCGCCGGTCATTCGACAAGGCTGCTGGCGGCTCGGCCTTACATGTGGCGAGCGCAATTGCTTCTGGCCGGCATCTGGTGCTCGGCCAGGCGGCAGTGGCGAAGGGCGGCAACGAAATTGTCGCTGCTCGCAAGCTGCTGGCCCTTCTTTACCGCACCGGCTTGCTGGTGACGGGCGATGCGATCCACTGCCAGAACGACACCTGCACTCTGATCGCACAGACAGGAAGAGACTGGTTGTTCGCGCATAAAACGAACCGGCCCGCCATGTATGCTGACTTAGAGGCCTTTTTCTGTCATCCCGACAGGGACTTGGGAGAAGCTCATGGGACAACCGACGCCGATCACGGCCCGGCTGGAGATCCGCCGCCATTGGAGGAGCGGGGATGTCAGCTGGCTATTCTCGGATCGACGCCAAAAGGACAAGCCGCGACTGCCAGGGTTGAAAACGCTGTACCCCGTCCAAGCCTAGGTGACCCTCGACGGCAAAACAAGCCTCAGTTGCCGCTATTATGTGTCCTTCGCCGTTCTCACGGCGTCACCTTTTGCAGAGGCTGCACGCGCCTATCGGTCAATTGAGAACAGTTCTCCCGACGTTCTCAACACCACTTTCGACGAAGAACCCGCCAAAGCCCGCAAAGATCACGGACAGGAGAACCTTGCAATCCTGCGTAAGCTCGCTCTCAACTTTCTTCAGGCCGCACGCAAAAAAATCTCCATCCGTCGAAAGCCAAAGAGATCACACTAGTCCGACGAATTTGCCAGAACCATCCTCGGCCAAATGCGATAGCCGTGAAAATGACTGAATGAGTCCTTGTGATCGCCAAGCGAGACGATAAAAAGAGGAAAGTGCTGGTTATACTCAACAGTCTTTACCATTCCGCTCCATTATCAGTGATATTCAGGTTTCTGGGGCGGATCGGGGTTAGCGTGATTTAATGGGTGCGGACGATCAGTTCATGGAGATCCCTCCGCCTGCAAAGCCCCGAAAAAAGCGCAGGCACCCGATGCCCGCAGCGGCCTCTCTTGGCGTCACATCCCGACCGGACGTAACGGGTCGCGCATCCTCTCCCCGGAGATGTGTTCTGGTAGTTGGGATGCACCGGTCGGGTACGTCGGCGCTGACGCGTATTCTGAGTTTGGCCGGATGCGACCTGCCGAAGACCCTGATGCCGGCCGGCAAGGGGAACGATCCCGGTCACTGGGAATCCAGCGCTATCGCTGATTTCAACGACGCCCTGCTTGAGTCTGCAGGCCTTAGCTGGTTCGATTGGACAGGCAGGCACGCGAATTGGGTCCGCTCGCCAAAGATCGAAGAATTTCGCGAGCGCGCGCTTCAGCTTCTGCAGCAGGAGTTTGGACCCTCACGCCTCTTCGTTCTGAAGGACCCGCGTGTGTCGTTATTGCTGGACTTCTGGCTCAGTGTCCTCGACGATGCAGGCATCGAGGTATCAATTGTGATGCCGACGAGAAATCCTCTGGAGGTGGGAGAGTCTCTCAGCCGGCGAAACGGGTTCGCTCCGGAGCTGGGTCACCTGCTATGGCTTCGCTACCAGCTTGATGCGGAGGTGCTATCGCGCGGCCGGTCGCGTTGTTACACATCATATGAGAGGCTACTCGAAAGCTGGGCGAGGGTCCTGGAGCGTCTTCAGGAGCGACTGGATCTTGCTCTTCCGCGGCTCTCGGCACGCCTCGAAGATGACGTGACTGACTTTCTGGAGGGTGATCTTCGTCATCATGCAAGGCGTGAAGACGACGTCGATAAAAACCCGAGGCTGTCGGTCTGGTTGCGTACAGCTTTTGGAGTTTTTGAGCGCTGGTCGAACAACGAGGAAATCGCATCAGACTACGGAACTCTTGATCGCATTCGAACTGAACTTGATCTTGCGGCACCGGCCTTTGCGAAGCTGGTTTCTCATGGTCTGGCTGCGTCACAGCTTGCTGAAGACAGGCATCGGCAAGTCTCTGCGCTGACGGTTGAGCGGGATACACTTTCTGATCGTCTGAACGATGTCCGCCTGCAGCACGAGGCTGCACAGGTGCGTTATGAGGCTCTGGCTGAGCAGCTGGTGCGGGACCAGGGGGATCGGGCCTATGAAAAGGGC
>CAIKWZ010000004.1 GCA_903831255.1 uncultured Alphaproteobacteria bacterium | reverse complement strand
GTCATACGTAACGTCACCACGGGTATCGAAAGTTTCCGCTTCAATACTGCCGTCGCTCAGCTCTATGAACTGACGAACGCCCTCAAAAAGGCGGAGACATCGACAGCGCCAGGTGTCGCAACGGCGCGTCGCGAGGGGCTGAGAGCCCTGGCGCAATTGACGTCTCCCTTTGCTCCCCACATCAGCGAGGAAGTTTGGTCCCGCATTGGGGGATCAGGATTGGTTGTGAACGCGCCATGGCCCAAACCGGATCCTGAGATGCTGATATCCGAGACAGTGCAGCTTCCGGTTCAGGTGAACGGAAAACGGCGCGGAGAAATCAGCGTCGGCGCCTCAGCTTCGGTCGCGGACATTGAGACCGCAGCCCTTACCGACGAGCACGTGAAACCATTCCTCACCGCGCTGACAGTGAAAAAGGTCATTGTGGTTCCCGGACGCATTGTGAACATAGTAGCGTCATGACCCGTTTATTGTCTCTTCTAGGACTGTCGATCGCGCTTTTAGCCTGCGCATCTTGCGGCTTTTCGCCGGTTTACGGAAACATGGCGACGACCTCTGGCCGTCTGAGAATTGAACAGATTGACGGACGGACCGGACACTTCCTGCGACAAGAGCTGATCGCGACAATGCCAGGCGGCGTGCCTGGCTACGAAGGAGAAGCGAGCCTTGAGATAACTCTGTCTGAGTCCATCGCTCGTCTCGCTTTCTCACCCGATCAGGTCGCGGCGCGCAGCGACTACATTGGCATTGCGACCTTTGTGCTTCGGGGAAGCGACGGCAAGGAGATCCTCAAGGGCGAAACTAGGGAGGCGGCCAGCTTCAATTTCGCCGATTCCGCATACGCAGACATCTCCTCTCAGACTGCGGCGCAAGAGCGAGTTGCGCAGCTTCTGGCGCGGTCAATACGAAACAGACTTTTGATGGGCCTGAAGGCCTCGAACCCGGCCTCGACAGTCACGGAAAAATGAAAAAGAGCGGCAAAGCGGCGATAGATTTCTGCTCCGCGCCACCCAGAGATATTCGCTGCGTTCTGCTTTTCGGGGAAGACGCTGGCGTTATAGAGGCCACGGCGCTCGACCTGATACGCCGCTGGATAGCGAACCTTGACCCGATGAATGTGGTTCGGCTTTCAGATGACGATTTGCGCAAAGATCCTGGCGTACTCGAAGATCACCTAAGCGCGCGCTCACTGATGGGGGGCGATAGTCTCGTTCGGGTTAAGACTGAAAAAGACACTTCGGCGCGTGTTCTGACCGAAACGCTCAAGCGAATTGAGGCCGGCTCCTTTTTCCAGGAGGCCTTCTGCATTGTGGAGGCTGGCGAGCTCCCAAAAACCTCCAAGTTAAGATCCGCTTGGGAGGCCTCCTCAGTCGCATATGGGTTGGAACTCAGGCCCGATGATGAAGGTGATGTTGTCCAACTTGTCCGTGAAAGCCTGAACGCCAACGCCATTGAACTCGAAGCAGACGCTCTGGCTGCGTTCTGCTCAGAACTCGCTGGCAACCGACGACTGGCGCTGGCCGAGATTGAAAAACTGAGCCTCTACGCCATTGGGTTAAATCGGCCAGTCAACCTCACCGATATCAGGACTTTTTCATCCGGCGAAATCACGCGAGGCGCCGACGACGCGGCGGACTCCGCGGTGATCGGAGACTTAAAATCTGCAGACACAGCGATTGAGCGCTTTCTTGAGGGCGGCGGATCGCCAATCACAGCGCTCAGAGTGTTGCACCTCAGAGTGATGCGGGCGTCCAACGCCCGATCAACAAGAGCTCAGAACGGCAGCCGACTCTGGCCCCCCGTAAGTGATCAGGATTGGCCAGCCTATTCCGCCGCCCTGAAGGACTGGACCCCAACCAGGATCTTGAACGCCCTTCAATGTCTCCACACCACAGAAGCCGCTTGCAAGGCAGCGGGGGCGCCAGCGGAGGCGCTTCTTCGACACGCATTACGCACAATCGCAGATCGGCGTCAGCTAGCCCCCTGAAGCGCCTCATCGGGGGGCGCATCGAAAGTCTCATCAGTCGGGACGGACGCGTCTGTCTCTAAGTCAAAAGACTCAGTCACAGATGTCTCCGGCAGGACGGCTCTGGACCGGGATAGCAACCGACAGATCTCGTCCAGCTGCTCGAGGTGGGCGTAGCGAATGCGCACCTCCCCTCCCCGACCATTACTGTGGCGAATATCTACACTCAGTCCAAGAGCGCGCTGCAAGTCCAGCTCAAGCGCCCGCGTGTCGACGTCCTTCTCCTCAACGGGCCGCGCCTCCGAGGAGGCCTCCGATTTTCTGGTTCTCGAGAGCGCCTCTGTCTCTCGAACCGACAAACCACGCTCGATGACGACTTGTGAGAGCTTGGACGCATCTGGCGACCCAACCAATGCTCGACCGTGACCAGCCGACAGCCGGCCCTCTCGAATGTGTTCCCTGACATCTTCCGGGAGCTGAAGCAGGCGAACCGTATTAGCGATATGCTCCCGGCTTTTTCCAACCTGGGAAGCCACTGAGTCCTGCGTTCGACCAAAACGGTCCATGAGAGACTTGTAGGCCTCAGCCTCTTCAATGGAGTTGAGATCCGAACGCTGGACGTTTTCGATGATCGCGATTTCCAGGACCTCGCGATCATCCAGATCTCGAACAAGAGCGGGTACGGTCGCCAACCCGATTCGCCGGGCCGCTCTCCAACGCCGCTCTCCCGCCACAATCTCGAACATCTCGGGCGCACTGGGATCGGGTCTGACGAGGATGGGCTGTAAGACCCCTTTCAGGCGGATCGAGGCCGCAAGCTCCTCCAGATCAGTCTCCAGAAAGGTCCGCCTGGGCTGACGGGGATTGGCGACGATGCGATCGAGAGGAATCTCGGAGCTTTGATTCAAACGTTCCTCAGCCTCCGAGAGAGACGCCGGGCTCTCTGCGCCTTCAGCAACTCCCCGAACGGTCGAGTAGTCCCCCAAAAGGGCGGTAAGGCCACGCCCCAACCTCATTGGTTTAGCCGACTGATTCACGCCGCATTCCTCTCGCGTTCACGCTGCAGGAGCTCACTCGCAAGCTTTATGTAAGCTTCACTACCGGAACATTTATAATCATAAAGTAAAGCCGGCTTCCCGAAGGAGGGCGCTTCTGAAAGACGGACATTCCTCGGTATGACCGTCTGGTAGACCTTCGCCCCAAAAAAGCTTCGCACTTCACTGGCGACTTGATCCGACAAGTTGTTGCGCTTGTCGAACATGGTGAGCACGACGCCCTGAATTTCTAACGAAGGGTTAAGAGCCCCACGAACAAGATCAACGGTTCTCAGCAACTGACTCAATCCTTCCAGAGCCAGAAACTCGCACTGAAGAGGAACAAGGACCGAGTCAGCGGCCGTCATGGCGTTGATAGTAACTGTCGATAAGGAAGGCGGGCAGTCGATAAGAACGATGTCGTACTCAAGTTTCTGATCTTCGGCCGCTGCCGCCACCCCTTCGAGCGAAGCACGACGGAAAAGATCAAGAGCGTCTTTCAGACGATAGTTCTTCCTGGCGTCTGTATGAAGAAGGGTCTCGACACCCGCGAGGTTTTCGTCTCCAGGGACGATACCCAGCTGGGGCACCTCGGTAGGGATGATCGCTTCGGCAATCGAAGCCTCCCCGACAAGGACGTCATAACTTGTCTTCTCTCTGAGCCTCGGTTCAATTCCGAAACCGGTGGAAGCATTACCCTGGGCGTCGCAATCGATCACCAGAACACGACGGTTCGCGGCCGCAAGAGCGGTCCCAAGATTAATGGCGGTCGTCGTTTTACCGACGCCGCCCTTCTGATTCGCAATAGCTATAACTCGGAAGCTCATCTTGGTCGCCGCGCCAGTGAGGAGATCGCCAGAACCTGCCCTTCAGGACTACTGAGACTCGGGCGAGCGGACAAAGAGAAGGTCCAAGATTCCCTTGCATCGGTCAATTCGTTTTCGACATCCCGGCCCTTGAGAAAGAGACAGAGGCTGTCGCGATGAACGAGCGTTTCCGCATATCCAAGAAGTTTCGACAAGGGCGCAAGCGCCCGGGCGGTGATCACATCGACCGCTGGCAGGGAAATGGCTTCCAATCGACTCGTCACGACCTCAGCATTCAGGTTCAGGTCCTTGATGGCGGCGGCGAGGAATTCAGACTTTCTAGGGCTCTTCTCAACGAGAAAGACTTTTCTGGACTCAGATGCGGCCAGAGCCAGAACAAGGCCCGGCAGTCCGGCGCCCGAACCGAAATCAGCGATCCGGACGTCTCCCGGTCGAATATCGTTGGCCAACTGCAGGCAATCCAGAACATGACGCCTCCATATATGACGGTGCTCCGAAGGTCCGATCAGATTAATTCGCTGATTCCAAAGAAACAGAAGATCCAGATATGCGGCGATTCGATCTGTGACATCGCTCGACACGTTCAGGAGCCGACAGACATCGTCTGGTCCAAAACCATCGACATCAACGACCTGAGACCTCACGCCATCGCCTTTGCAGCTCTCTTGAGATGTCCGACCAGCGCAGACATCGCCCCCGGGGTCATTCCCTCAATACGAGCAGCTTGACCTAGAGTCACTGGACGGATCCTCGACAACTTGTCCTTCGCTTCGGTCGACAACCCTCCCACTTCGTTGAAGTCGAGGTCGCTGGGGAGGGGCATTCCTTCATCTCGTCGAAAAGCGTCAATGTCAGCCTGCTGTCGATCAATATAGCTCGCATACGAGGCCTCGATCTCAATCTGCTCAATGACGAGTGGTGAGACGCCATTTAGCTCGGGCCAAACCCCAGCGAGTTTGGAATAGTTCACGTGAGAATACGCTAGCAGCTCGAAAGCGCTTCGACGCCGACCGTCGAGGTTGACCTCGATCCCGCGCGCTCTGGCTTCATTGGGAGTCATTGAGAGGCTTCGCAGCCGATCTCGCAGAGCGATAATGTCGTCCTTCTTGCGCGCGAAGAACCCGGCGCGCTCCGACCCCACGCAACCGGCCAATATTCCGAACTCGGTCAGACGCTGATCGGCGTTATCCGCCCGCAGTGTCAAACGATACTCTGCCCGCGAAGTAAACATCCTGTAAGGCTCGCTGACCCCTCGCGTAACGAGATCATCGACCATCACACCGATATAGGCCGTCGACCGATCAATGATTAGAGCGTCGCCGCCCCCGGCTCGTCGAGCTGCGTTCAAACCAGCCATCAACCCCTGCCCGGCCGCCTCCTCATATCCCGTGGTCCCGTTAATCTGACCCGCCAGATACAATCCAGGAAGCTTCTTCACCTGCAGGTCTGGAGAAAGCTCGCGCGGATCAACGTAATCATACTCGATGGCGTATCCGAAGCGTCGGATCACCACATGCTCAAGACCTGGAATCAGGCGGATAAACTCCTCCTGAACCGCCTCGGGCAGGGAGGTGGAGATTCCGTTCGGATAGACCGTATCGTCATCAAGTCCCTCAGGTTCCAGAAAAATCTGATGGCGATCGCGATCAGCAAACCTGACGACCTTATCTTCTATGGACGGACAATACCTTGGCCCGCGACCTGCGATTGCGCCTGAATAAACGGCGGATCGATGAATGTTGGCGGTGATCGCTTGGTGAACCTCTGGCGATGTCCAGGTGACGCCGCAAGCAACCTGAGGAGTCGTGATCGCTCGGGTCAGGAAGGAGAAGGGGACAGGCTCCTCGTCTGCAGACTGCATTTCGAGCCCTGCCCAATCGATCGACTTCCCATCGAGCCGAGCCGGGGTTCCGGTCTTGAGCCGGCCCATAGATAAGCCCAGTCCGTACAATCGTTCGGACAATCCCAACACCGGGGCCTCTCCGGCACGACCAGCGGGGATACGCTTGTCTCCGATGTGAATGACGCCCTTCAGAAAGGTACCTGTGGTGAGCACGACGGCGGAGCAACGCCACACACGCCCGGAACCGCCGACAACTCCAGCGACACTCCCGTTCTCAACCACAAGGTCTTCGATGCTGTCCTCGATGATTTCGAGACCGGGCACCTGAGCGAGAATTTCCTGAACCGCCTCGCGATAGAGACGTCGATCTGCCTGTGTTCGTGGCCCCCTGACCGCCGGTCCGCGTGATCTGTTCAACATCCTGAACTGAATGCCCGCCCTATCGGCGGCTACCCCCATCACCCCATCGAGAGCGTCCACCTCTCGAACCAGGTGCCCCTTCCCCAACCCGCCTATCGCCGGATTGCAAGACATCTCTCCAATTGTGGAGGCCTTGTGAGTTATCAGGGCAGTCCGCGCGCCCATACGCGCAGCAGCGGCGGCGGCTTCGGTACCCGCATGCCCCCCACCAACCACAATGACATCAAACACGTTCATGGGACGCTTCTTTCCGACGACAGGATTGCCACGATGGTCTAGTCGAGGGCCCCGCCTCCGTCGAGACCAAGGCTACACAGGACATGAGACGGAGCCCAATCTTCACGTCAGCGGGCCCAGCGAGTCGACGACCTCCAATTTGAATCAAAGTCGCACGTCAGAGGAGGCAAGCGCACACCGTGCAGAAAAGAAGCCAAGAGCTTGATGCCCCCAGCGTTCAGAGGGCCTGAAGTCAGATAAGAAGGATAGCGGCAAACCCTAGAGACGGGTTCGGAGAACCAATGTTTCACGTGAAACATTCTGGTGAAACCTGGCCACTCCTTCGATCGAGGTTGAAGTCGAGGGGGTGACGCAGAGTCAATGTTTCACGTGAAACAATCCTGGCATCCGAGCCCCGTCCGCGACGCCGGAGACTGGAGAAGAAAAGACGGGCCTAAAGAGGGGGGCGACCGCAGAGTGACCTCAAACCAATGTTTCACGTGAAACATTCTGGTGAAACCTGGCCACTCCTTTCATCGAGGTTGAAGTCGAGGGGGTGACGCAGAGTCAATGTTTCACGTGAAACAATCCTGGCATCCGAGCCCCGTCCGCGACGCCGGAGACTGGAGAAGAAAAGACGGGCCTAAAGAGGG
>CAIKWZ010000003.1 GCA_903831255.1 uncultured Alphaproteobacteria bacterium | reverse complement strand
TGGCAGCGAAGCCGCTCTGCAGTCAGCCGGTCCTTTGCCTGATCGCCATCACGTCGACCGATGGAAGGTCCCCATGCTGTCGACGGGCGTTTGGGTTGTTCATCTCCTCGAGGGTGACTGTGACCTTCAGCTCTCTGTGGGGTTCTCTCTGGTGTGTCATCGCCGCCTGCCGTTTTCGATCCGAACTACGTCACCGGAGTAGGCCGTCACAGACAGCCAGATCATCATGCCGACCGAACCTCGAAAGAAGGGGTTCGCTCGGAACGAATGTCTGATTTCCGCGGCTTTAGCGCTTCGCATTCCGCTGGCAGTTTGTGATGCTCTGGGTCGGCGGTCGACTTGCCAAGTCATGGCCCGTAAACGGGCAAGCGGCAATGAAGAGCCATCCCGCCAAGAAATGGCTGAAAGTAAATGGGTTTTAAGGGGTCATGCTCCCTGTCCACGGTCAGGGGAGACGGTTTGTTTCGCAACTCGATGCGTTGGCGGTGAGGGTGGGATTCGAACCCACGAGACAGTTTCCCGTCTACACGCTTTCCAAGCGTGCGCCTTCGACCACTCGGCCACCTCACCAGGCAGATCGGACCCATAACGACTTGATGATCGTTCCAAAGAAGGAGCTATCAAAAAAGCGTCCGAAACCACAGACCGCCGCGTATTGCATGGCGGATCTGACAGCGCAAGCCGTTCCGAGGCTGCGCAGACGGGGCGGATTGCTCCAGGCGGTCAGGCTATGAGAGAAGAGCGGGCAGGTGGGTTCCGTCTGCATTTCTGGAGGTAGGTGATGGTTTTTGGTCAAAAGCTTGAGCTTCCGCGGCCTGGCGAGGCCCTTCCAGGGCGTGAGACGCCGATGCCGGTCCCGAATGCTCATTTTGTGAATGGTCGCCCGCTCAGGGGGCCTTTTCCGGATGGCCTGAAGACAGCCTTATTCGGCTTGGGGTGCTTCTGGGGAGCTGAGCGCAAATTCTGGCAGACTGAAGGCGTATGGAGCACGGCTGTGGGCTACGCGGGTGGTGAGACCCCCAATCCGACCTACCAGGAGACCTGCACCGGCCGAACCGGTCACACCGAGATCGTGCTCGTTGTGTATGACCCCGCCAGAGTGTCCTATGAGGCTCTGTTGAAGGTCTTCTGGGAGAACCATGATCCCACGCAGGGGATGCGTCAGGGTGGAGATATCGGCACACAGTACCGATCGGCGGTTTACGCCTCTGACGAGGTTCAGATGGCCGCAGCTGCAGCAACAAGAGACCGATATCAGGACGCTTTGGCCCGGGCGGGGCGAGGGACGATCACGACAGAAATCCGAATGGCGCCAACCTTCTACTATGCCGAGGAGTACCATCAGCAGTATCTCGCGAAGAATCCGGGCGGGTATTGCGGACTGGGCGGGACGGGCGTGTCGTGTCCGGTCGGCGTCGGCCTGTCGGCGGACTAACTGTCTCCAGCAAGCCTGAATACTGAACTCATTCTGCCGCATTCGTGCGGCGGAATTGGAGTCATGATCAGTCGACGTATCATCCTGTCCATCGGCCCCTGCCTCGCCTTGCCGGCCCAGGCCCAGACGCGCCCGGCGTCAGGCCAACCCCAAAGCCTGTCATTCAGCCTCAAACTGGCCGAAGGGGCCGAACGGCGCGCTTCAAAACCTGAGACGTATGATCCTGCTTATGTGGTTCTGAGCTACCCTATGGGAGATGTTCCGGACGATCGGGGCGTTTGCACGGACACGGTGATCCGGGCCTTTCGTTACGCAGGCGTGGATCTGCAGAGAGAGGTCCATGAAGACATGTCACGACACTTCGCCGTCTATCCGAGGATCTGGGGTCTGAGCCGACCGGACCGGAACATCGATCACCGTCGCGTTCCCAATCTTGAGACCCTTTTTCGTCGGAAGGGAGGGGCGAGGCCTGTCAGTCGCCACGGTTCGGATTATCGTCCGGGAGATGTGGTCTCCTGGCGCCTTTCCGGCTCAGGGTTGCCGCACATTGGAGTTCTGTCGCGTTCCCTGGGAAGGGACGGGCCCCAGGTGGTGCACAATATCGGCGCTGGCTCCCAGATCGAGGATGTCCTTTTCAGCTGGCCCATAGAGGGCTGGTTTCGATTTGAGACATGGGGGGGATCCGGATGACGAGGGTCAGCCCCCTGGAAGGGGGATGACAGCGTTCTCAGGGCGTCGCCCGGGTGTGCAAAAGGAACACAGGCGCCGAACGATCGTCGCTCAGACATGCGGTTTCCTGATCCTTTGGCTTGAAACCGTGCAGCGCAAGCCGGACATAGAGGGTTCGCCGGATGCGAGAGTTTCGTCCGGCGTGGATGAGGGTGCTGGAATGAACAGCGAATATGCGCACTCCGAAATCAATGCCGGCGTCGACATGAGCCCGTTCATGGGCGTGGACGCTCGACCGGTCGGCGAAGCGGTCCGAAGGGGCGTCGTGCGATCGAAAAAGGTTCTTCCTGAAAAGGTAGTTGGCCTTCTGGCCAAGCGCCCGCTCGTCACGGCGGCTGTGTTCATGGTGGCCGGCGCAGTGGCTGCCAACGCGGTATCCGCTCTCGTTAGCCGCAAGGCTCGCCCGGAGCCCAGGACGGCTCCTGCGCCTCAGAACCCGAAAGCTGGCCGCCGCCGTTGAGGCGCCGCGCCTGTTAATGGCGGATCGCTTTGAGACGTTGACCCCAGGGGTCTTCCCAGACAATAGCGCTCGACGATGCAGGATGAGATCCTGCACCGTCGAGGGCCAGATGGGGTGTCAGAACCCGTAGGCGACCGCCATATCCGGATCCTTGCCGGCCACCTGACGGGCGAGATCGACGATCACCTTGGCCTGTTTCCACGTGGCGTCGTCCTGCATTTTTCCGTCAAGCATGACGACCCCTGTCCCGTCGGGCATCGCCTCGAGAATCCGGCTCGCGAAGCGCACCTCCTCGATTTCGGGAGAAAAGACCCGCTTGGCAATGTCGATCTGGTTGGGGTGGAGGGACCATGCGCCAGCGCATCCCATGAGGAAGGCGTTCTTGAACTGCTGCTCGCAGGCGGCCAGATCTGAAATGTCCCCGAACGGTCCATAGAACGGCTTGATGCCGGCGGTGACGCAAGCGTCAACCATACGCGCAAGGGTGTAATGCCAGGGGTCCTGTTGAGCGGCGGAGCGCGCGCTCCCATCCGATCTGGGATCCTCAATCACCTTGTACATCGGATGCCCCCCGCCGACGCGGGTTGTTTTCATGGCGCGGTTCGCTGCGAGGTCTGCCGGACCGAGCGAGATGCCCTGCATGCGGGGAGAGGCTTTGCAGATCTCGTCCACAAGCGCGACGCCCTGGGCGGTCTCGAGAATGGCGTGGAACAGGATTGGACGCCGGATCCCGGCCCGGGCTTCCAGCTGCGCGACCAGCTGGTCGGCGTAGTGGATGTCCCAGGGGCCTTCCACCTTCGGGATCATGATGACGTCATATAGGTTCCCGGCCTTGGTGACGATTTCCGTGACATCATCGAGAAACCACGGGGAGTTGAGCGGGTTCACCCGGGTCCACAAACCAGTCTGCAGACGGGCGTAATCGGTCATGTTCGCCATCTCGATGGCGCCCGCCCGGGCGGCGAGCTTGGCGTCTGCAGGGATCGCGTCTTCGAGGTTTGCGAGGATCACGTCCGCCTTCGTCGCCATCTCCGGGGTTTTCGATCGCACCTTTTCATTATGTCCCGGGACAAAGTGGATCATGCGCTCGAGGCGGACGGGGAGGTCCCGGAACGGTTCGGGCGCTCCGATCGCCAGGGGCTTGAAGAATTGTCTGGCGGTCTTCTGGGTCATGACGATCGGGCTCTGAGGGGTTGAAGGAACAGAAGGCATCAACACCCGAACTGTGCCCGGTTCAAGACCGGAAAAAGAGCCCGTCGTTTGAAACTCTTATCGTCGCGCCAGCGGGTGGGCGGTCTCCAGAAGGTCGCGCAGTTCGTCGGTCACGACGTGGGTGTAAATCTGTGTCGTCGAGATGTCGGCGTGTCCGAGAAGCAGCTGAACAACCCTGAGGTCCGCCCCGCCCGCCAGCAGATGGGTCGCGAATGCGTGACGGAGCGCGTGAGGGGTCACGCGGTCGGAGCGGATGCCGGCCTTTACGGCCAGCGTCTCGAGAAGCTGGCCAAGGCGTCGACGGGTGATCCGACCTCCTGCGCCTCGAGAGGGAAAGACATAGCGGTCAGCTGTTTTTCGCTGAGCGCTCCTGGGAAGAAAGCTTTCCCGGACTGTGAGATAAGCCCGCAGGGCTTCAAGGGCCTTGCGACCCAGGGGGGCGAGGCGCTCCTTGTCCCCCTTGCCTCGAACGATGAGGGTGGTGGCGCCTCCGGAGGGAAGGGCGGAAAGGGGCAGGTCGCAGCACTCTGATACCCGGAGCCCGGCGCCGTAGATGAGCTCGACCAGACAGACAGCCCGGATGTCGGATGCCTCAGGTCCCTGGGCCGCCTCGATCAGCCGAGCCACTTCTTCCCGAGACAGCACGTCCGGTGGGTCACGTCTCAGGCGCGGTCCGTCGATTCGGGACACCGGATTATCGTCCCGGGCGCTGTCGCCGAGTTCGAAACGAAAGAAACGTCTCAACGCTGCAAGTCGCCGGGCTGCAGTGGCGTCCGAGAGGCCACGCTCCGTCAGATCTCTCACATAGGCGGCCAGCGTCTGTTCGCTGGCCTCTCTGAGCGAGGCGCCCTCGGTGCGAAGGAAGGATGAAGCATCCTCGAGGTCCCTTCGATAGGCTTCTATGGTGTTATCCGCCGCCCCCCGCTCCGCGCGGAGGGTATCGAGAAACGCCTCAATGCGTCGGCGATCCAGAACGCCTCGTCGATCGCCGACGGGTTCAGGCCCAGCGCCCCGACCGTCTGACGGTCCGACCGGGAGAGCGCCCTTCAAAAGGTTTTCCAGGGCTGGAGCGCTTCCAGCGCTATGCGATCGGCGTCCGTCGCGAGGCCGGAACGTCTGAGAAGAGTGAGAATATCGGCAAGCCCTGCAAACGAGACGCCGGAGGGGTCTTCTCCAAGAAGAGCGAGGCTTGCCAGCGCCGCTTCGCCGTGAGCGCCCGCTTCGACGGCTGACTGGATCCTGGCAAGGGTTGCATCCGGCACGCCCTTGCCGACGGACTTCTGAGACGCAATCGCGGATCGTCCGCCGGGAGACAGCGCGCGACCGGCGCCCACGCTGAGAAAGAGGACCCTTGTTGTTTCGATGCGACGGGTTTCGTCCCGCTTCTGAGCCGGCGTTTGCGTCTTGCCTGACGGCTCTCCAGCCTTTGCGGGCGCGGCCGCCAGAAGACGATCAATGATGGTGGAGGCGTCCTCCGCCCCGTTTGTGGCCAGCGCGATCATGAAATCGATCCGGGCGGCGGCCCAGGGATCCTGTCTTTCTTCCGGGAGGCTGTCCATGTGAGAGCGCCACTCTGCGGCGCCCTTGAGGTCGCCGGCCATGAGCAGCGCCCGTGCGAACGCATCCGCCTGCTCCGCGCCCGCAGAGGCCTTCGGCAAGGCGGCCAGGTCCCCGACCAATGTCAGGGCCGCTATCCGGCCGTCCTCGGCCGTGGTTGCGGATACGAGCGCCGCCATGACGGCCTGGGCCGTCTGTTCGGGAGCGCGGTCCGCATCGCTTATCGCAGCGAGCGCTGTCTGAAGGGCGACCAGCGCAGGCGCCGTCTCTCCGGTCGGGTTTGGTGTGCGCGTTGCGGTCTCGGCGGTCACGATGCTGCGCACGTCTGCGCTTGTGGCGAGGCCAGCCCGGAGGGCGGGCCTCAGAGCCGCGCGTTTCTGTTCAGCGGTTGAACGCGGATGACGAAGGATGCTGACGGCCAGATCTCCGGCCATGGCGCTGAAGGCGCCCGGCGGCGCCGACAGACCTGCTGCGACTGAGACTGCGGTTTCGAACGGAGTGGCGTAACGACCGGCGGGTTGTGTCCTGCCCGCCTGGCGCATGGTCTCAATGGCGGAGATCAGCCAGGCATGGTCCGACCCATTCTCATGAGGCGTCTGCTCAACCACCAGTGAGGCGGCGTCGAAATCTCCGCTGAGAGCATAACAGAGCGCTCGTGACGGCATCCACCTGACGTCGTCGGCTCGTCGCTCTGCGACCGCGGCGCAGGCGGTCTCCGATCGGCCTGCCGCAAGGTCGAACTCGCCTCCGAGAGCCGCCCCCTGCATACCCCAGCTCGTCTCCGGAAACCGTGATCTGAGATCGACCGAGCGGCGCATCTCCCCAACGCGTTCCATCAGGCTAAGGCGGGCTTCGACCGCCTGTGCGCCCGCCTCAGGCGGGCGCCCGGAACTGAGAACTATGCGTCGCAGGGCCGCCTGGGTCGCTGGTGACAAGGCTTCGGGCCGAAGGGCCGCCATCAGAGGGGAAAGGATCTCCGCCGAGGCGCCGTTCCACAGAGACACGGGTAGGGCCCCATCGGCTTGTCCGAGCCAGCCTACGCCCCAGGGGTCGATCTGCCGCAGCGGTGCGGCTTCAACGGTCTGCGCCATGGCCTGCGGCGCCAGCGAACAGGCCGCCAGAGCGAGACAAAGCGCCCTGATATCAGGGCGAACCGACATTCATCGCCTCCACGCGCAGTTCGGTCTGAGGGGGACGGTCAGACTCAGCTTGTTCTGCGAACCAGAACACCGCTCCTACGAGCGCGAACACGGCCGCCCCGGCCGCGATAAGCCGCACAGGCGGCCCGTTGCGACGTCTGTTTCGGAAACCGCCTCGCATGATGAATCTCCCTCATCGGATATGAACAGATACGGCCGGCCGGGTCCAGTTGCAAAGCCCCGGAGACTGCGTCTTTGGGGCCGGACTGTCCGTCGCGCTGCGGACGGGCGACTGGACAGCCCGTCTGAAGGGCAGAGCGCGATTGCCGCCGGGACCACCCGCGTATAAGGCTCCTCTTTCAGTGAGTGAATGAGACCATGTCGGGTGTGAAAGGCGTCGGGGAGCGGTCAGACGGCGGGGCGGTTGGAACCCTTGATCGCACAGTTGCGCTGGTGGGGCTTATGGGGGTGGGAAAATCCACCATAGGCCGCAAGCTGGCCGAGGCGCTCGGGGCCCAGTTCCGCGATAGCGACGAGGAGATTGAGAGAGCCGCCGGTCTCACCGTTCAGGAGATCTTTGACAAGCATGGCGAGCCGGAGTTTCGGCGCGTGGAACGGAGGGTCATAGAGCGCCTGCTCTCCGGCCCTCCGATCGTCCTGGCGACCGGAGGGGGCGCCTACATCGACCCTGACACTCGCTCACTCCTCAAGGAGCGGGCGATGACGGTATGGCTTCGGGCCGACCTCGAGGTTCTGTGGCGGCGGGTGAGCCGCAAGCAGAACCGCCCGCTTTTGAAGCGCGATAATCCGAGGCAGGTTCTGGCGGATCTGGATGCCGTCCGGTCTCCGATTTACGCCGAGGCGGACGCTGTCGTCGATTCAGGCGAGGGACCGCAGTCGCAGACGGTCTCGGCCATTCGGAAGGCGCTAAGGGTATAAGTATGGTCCAGGACGATCACAGGGTTCGCGTCGAGCTGGCCGAGCGCAGCTATGAGATCGTGATCGGTCGCGATCTCCTTGCGAGGAGCGGGGCGTTGCTTGCGCCGCTGGCTCGCCGGCCGCGCGTATTTGTGGTCGCGGACGCAGCGGTTGCAGCGCTTCATGCGCCTGCTCTGAAGGCGGGCCTTGAAGCCGGCGGCCTCGCTCCCATCATCATCGAGGTTCAGCCGGGCGAGGCCTCGAAGTCGATGACGGGGCTTGAGGCGGTTCTGGATCGTCTGATTCTCGCCGGCGCCGAACGCGACGATCTGATTCTTGCGTTTGGCGGTGGCGTTGTGGGTGACCTCACCGGTCTGGCGGCCGGTCTCTTGAAGCGCGGGGCGAGGTTCGTTCAGCTTCCTACGACGCTTCTTGCCCAGGTGGATTCCTCCGTGGGCGGTAAGACTGCAGTCAATTCTGCAGCCGGCAAGAATATGATTGGGCTTTTCCATCAGCCGGTGATGGTTCTCGCCGACCTTGACGTCCTTGACACCTTGCCCGAGCGCGAACGGGCCGCGGGTCTCGCCGAAGTGGCCAAATATGCGCTGATCGACGATCCGGACTTTTTCTCCTTCCTGGAGGGGGCCGCTCCGGCCCTGAAGGCGGGTGACAAGGCGGCCCTTGCGCGAGCTGTGCAGGTCTCCTGCGCATCAAAGGCGCGTATCGTGGCTCTCGACGAGACAGAGCAGGCTGAGCGCGCTCTGCTCAATCTCGGACATACGTTCGGTCATGCGCTGGAGCGCGCCAATGGGTACGGCCCCGAGCTTCTTCATGGCGAAGCCGTCGCGGTGGGCATGGCGATGGCCTACCGCTATTCGGTGGCTTTGGGCCGTTGCCCCCCTGAGGAGGCGAAGAGCGCCGAGGCCCTGCTGCGCGCCTTGGGCCTGAGGACCCGTGTCCCCGAGCTCGACGGAGGGCCTTACCCGGCCGCGGAGCTTCTTGGGCACATGGCCCATGACAAGAAGGCGAAGAACGGCAGATTGACCCTGATTCTCGCCTCGGGCGTCGGGCGGGCCTACATTCACCGGGACGCCGAGATTGAGGGTCTGAAAGTCTTTCTGGAGCGCGAATGCGTCGGCTAGGTGTTACCCGACGTCGAGCGCCAGGGCGTGCAGGCCCTGGGCGAACTCTCCCCGGAGCGCTTCATTGACCGCCCTGTGCCGGGCCACCCGGCTGAGGGGGGAAAGAAGGGAGGAGCGGATCCGCACGGCGTAGTGGGTCTCTCCACCCGGCGCGGCGCCGGCATGCCCGTGATGGAGGTGGGATTGATCCTCGATCTCCAGAATGGACGGCGCGAAAGCTCTATCGAGCAGAGCGCGCATCCGGTCTGCACGTTTTGTCAATTCTTGCGGCATTAACCGTTGCGCTCCATGATGGTCCTATGTCGTTCGCTGAAGAGTACATGTCAGGGTATCGCGTCAAGTTCGTGGATATCCGTGTCAATCCCCCCGGCGGGCGTCGGAGGAGGGGATCTCCCGGAGACGTGCGTCGCTGCGAACACAAGGGTTGCGACGCGATAGGGGACTGCAAGGCGCCCAAGCCCTTCGCGGCCAGGACCGCCCCTATTCCAGGTCAAAGGACCCCTCCTGAGGACCATCACTGGTTCTGTCAGCGTCATGCTGCTGAGTATAATAGCACTTACGATTTTTTTGACGGCATGACCGAGGCTGAAATCACAGCGTTTCAGGCGTCGGCCAATTATGGCCACAAACAGACCTGGAAGTTCGGTTCAGGCCCGGTTGGCGGGGCAAAGGCCGGCGCTGCGTACAATTCGCGGACCTGGCGAGGCCGGCACTGGTTCGACAATTCCCGTAGCGAGGGAGCCGAGCCTGCCGAGCGCGCCGCCAAGTCGCGAACGCGTCTCCAGCTTCGGGCTCTTGAGGAGATGCAGCTGCCTCCGGACGCCTCGAAGGAGGCGGTGCGGGAGCGCTACGGACTTCTCGTCAAGCGCTATCACCCCGACAGCAATGGCGGAGATCGCTCGATGGAAGCCCGGTTGACCGTGGTGATCCGGGCGTTCAAGGCCCTGAAGGCCAGCGGTCTCGCCTGAGGCGCTCTGAGGCGAGCGCCAGCATCCCCCGCAGTTGAGGGGAGGCCCGGGCCGCATCTTCCGCCCGCATACCGGGACGTTTAGAGGATGATCAATCGGAAATTGCGGCGGTGCGCCGCAATGTTGCGTTGCAAGAGGCCTCCCCGAGGGCCTATCCTTGCACCGTTGTCCCCGAAAGAGATCCTCCCCCCATGTCTTTGATCGATGCTTCCGACGAGCTTCTGTCTCTTACGCCGACCCGAGAGGTCGGGGTTCGCGAGACTTTTGGGATAGATATGGACGGCTCGGCGCCAAGCTTCGCCGAGAGGTCTGCCTACGTCCCGGATTTCGATCCTGCCTACCGTTTCGATCCGCAGACCACGCGCGCCATTCTTGCCGGGTTCAAGCACAATCGACGCGTGATGGTTCAGGGCTATCACGGGACAGGAAAGTCGACCCACATCGAGCAGGTGGCGGCGCGCCTCAACTGGCCGCTGATCCGGATCAATCTGGACAGTCACGTTTCCCGGATCGATCTGGTCGGCAAGGACGCCATCGTTTT
The DNA here is from genome assembly GCA_903831255.1 of uncultured Alphaproteobacteria bacterium. Classification (GTDB taxonomy): domain Bacteria; phylum Pseudomonadota; class Alphaproteobacteria; order Caulobacterales; family Hyphomonadaceae; genus UBA7672. The sequence continues at coordinate 44,204 of CAIKWZ010000003.1, read as the reverse complement.
GAAGGGCGGCAAGCAGGTGACGGAATTCCGGGAGGGTATCCTTCCCTGGGCGCTTCAGCGTCCGGTCGCTTTGGTTTTTGATGAATACGACGCGGGCCGGCCTGACGTGATGTTCGTGATCCAGAGAATTCTGGAAGCCTCCGGTCAGTTGACCCTGCTGGACCAGAACCGGGTGATGCGTCCCAATCCCTATTTCCGTCTCTTCGCGACCACGAACACGGTCGGCCTTGGAGACACGACGGGTCTTTATCATGGAACCCAGCAGCTCAATCAGGGGCAGCTCGACCGCTGGTCGATTGTCACGACGCTGAACTACCTGCCGCATGACGCTGAGGTGGAAATCGTTCATGCGCGTCTTCCGGAGTTGGACCGGGCCCAGATCTCGCGCATGGTTCGTGTCGCCGACATGACCCGCAATGCGTTCATCGCCGGCGACATCTCTACCGTGATGAGCCCGCGTACCGTGATCACCTGGGGAGAAAACACCCAGATCTTCGGGGATATCGGGCTGGCCTTCCGAATGACGTTCGTGAACAAGTGCGACGAACTTGAAAGGCCGGTGATCGCGGAATTCTATCAGCGGGCGTTCGGTCGCGAGCTGGCGGAGAGTTCGATCATGATCAAAGCCGGATAAGCCCGTGATTAAGGCCGGTCGCGGCGTCGCAACCGGTCTTTGCGAGAAGGGGAGACGAGCTCCATGTCCGGATCCGGGGAGATGATCAGGATCACAAGCCGCGACGGTTTCGAGTTCGGCGCCTATCATGCGAGGCCTGAAGGCGTCCGCAGGGGCGGGGTCGTGGTCATTCAGGAAATCTTCGGCTTGTCCTCTCACGTCCGCGAGATGGCTGACCGCTTTGCGGCCGCCGGATTCGAGGCGATCGCCCCCTCGATGTATGATCGAGCCGCACCGGGCTATGTTGTCGAACCGGATGCGATCGGCGGAACGGTGGGGCGATCCCGCGAGCTCGCGGTAGGTAACGGTCAGGACAACGCCATGAATGACGTCGGGGCCTGTCTCGACCGCCTGGCGTCAGGCGGGCAGGTGTTCGTGACTGGATACTGTTATGGCGGCTCCATGAGCTGGCTTGCAGCGTCCCGACTGGAAGGCTTGTCAGGCGCCTCCTGCTATTACGGGGGGCAGATCCTGCAGATGTCGGATGTGTCGCTCAGATGTCCGGTCTCCTGCCATTTCGGCCGGACGGACGCCCACATTCCGGAAGATCAGGTCAAGGCCATGGCTGCGGCAAGACCCGAAGTCGCCGTTTATCTCTATGAGGCGGGTCACGGATTTTCCCGGCGCAATTCGCCCGATTATGACGCCGCATCCGATGAACTTGCCTTCTCCCGCACCCTTGATCAGTTCACCCGCGCTCTGAAGTAGCGCCAACGTCTTGTAAGGTCGTCTCATATTCATGACCCGCAGCGCGGATCCTGCCGACATCTTCAAGGCCGCCCTCGCTGCGGCCACCCGGGCGCTTTCGGGCCGCGAAGAGACGACCGTCGAGTTCTCTGTCGATGGCGGACGCGCCCAGGGTCGCTCGGTTGTCCTCTCAGTTCCGCCGCGCGAGATGACCCCAGAAGCTGCGGCGCGCGCCCGCGGGCAGGCTGATGCCCTGGCCATGAGGCTCGCGCACCATGATCCCGCGGTCCATGCTGTGCAGATGCCGCGAAGCGAGGATGCCCGGCGTTTGTTCGAGGCCGCAGAGCGGGCCCGTGTCGAATCTCTTGGCGCCTCGGTTATGGAGGGTCTTGCTGCAAACCTCGAGGCGGCTCTCGTTCAGAGATGCCAGCGGGCCGGATATGGTCCGATCGTCGACCGCCAGCGCGCCCCGATGGAGGAGGGGCTTGAGTTCCTTCTTCGTGAGAGTCTGAGCGGGCGCCCGCTTCCGGAGGCGGCGACAGGAGTGGCTGAAGCTTGGCGGGGAGAGATATCGGGCCGCTCGGGAGAATTCCTGGAGCGGGCCGGCGCGGTCATGAGCGATCAGAAGGCGTTCGCCTTGGAGGTCCATGCTCTGCTGCGGGATCTGGGACTTGAGGAAGAGGCCCCGGGAGAGCAGGCGCCGAGTGATGAGAGCGATGTCGAGGACGCCGCCGACGAACCCGAGGGCGCTTCCGATGAGGGCGAGGGTGAGGGTGAGGCGGAAAGCGACGCCTCCGATTCGGACCGCGGCGAGGCGGGTGAGGGAGAGGCCTCCGAGGAACAGGAAACCTCGGTGTCGCTCGATCCGGATGCGGACATGGAGGTAGGCGAGGATCGCGACAGCGACGAGCCGGCGTCTCCTGTGCGCCCGAATTTCCGACCCGGAGATCTCGCCCCGAAGTCTGAGTATCGGATATTCACGACCTCTCATGACGAGGTCGCCCATGCCGACGCCTTATGCGATCCGGAAGAGCTGCAGCGGCTGAGATCTTATCTCGACGCTCAGCTCCAGGGACTTCAGGGGGCCGTCTCACGACTGGCCAACCGTCTGCAGCGGCGTTTGATGGCCCAGCAGAACCGGTCATGGATGTTTGATCTCGAAGAGGGGGTTCTCGACACCTCCCGTCTGACGCGGGTCGTGGTCGATCCGACAGCTCCGCTGTCCTTCAAGCAGGAAGATGAAAGCCGTTTCAGGGATACGGTTGTCACCCTCCTTCTCGACAACTCAGGCTCTATGCGTGGGCGGCCGATCATGGTCGCCGCTCTGTGCGCTGATATTCTGGCGCGAACCCTTGAAAGATGTGGAGTGAAAGTTGAGATCCTCGGCTTCACGACCCAGGCGTGGAAAGGCGGCCTGAGCCGCGAGGATTGGGTTAAGGCGGGAAAACCGCCGGCGCCGGGGCGGCTCAATGATCTCCGTCATATCATCTACAAGGCGGCCGACGCCCCATGGCGACGCGTCCGGCGCAATCTTGGCCTGATGATGCGCGAGGGGCTTTTGAAAGAGAATATCGACGGCGAGGCGCTTCTTTGGGCCCATGATCGGCTTTTGGCCCGCAGCGAGCAGCGCAAGATCCTGATGGTGATTTCCGATGGCGCTCCGGTCGATGACTCGACCCTGTCCGTGAACACAGGCAATCCCCTTGAGCGCCACTTGCGCGAAGTGATCGCACATATTGAGGGACCGGGCTCGCCGGTCGAGCTGATCGCGATAGGAATCGGCCATGACGTCACGCGCTGGTACAAGCGCGCAGTGACCATTGTCGACGCCGAGCAGCTCGGCGGGGCGATGACTGATAAGCTTGCCGAGCTCTTCGCAGACGCCGGGCCGTCGCGCGCCTCGTCCCGTTCAGGTGGGCGCTCGTCATCGCGTTCCGGGGAGACTGGGGCTTCGAGGGCCCGAGTGGGTGCGGGGCGGGAAGTCCGTCGCGTTGATCGGCCGGAGCTTGGGCGTGCCGGGCGTTAGTCGACGCCTCTGCGCCATGAGCGTCAGCGCGGTGGCGTTCCTGTATTGTCAGGCCGAAGCCTGGGGGGATGAGACGTCCTACCGAGATCTGTCGTGCCCGATGGGACAGGCCTTTCTGGAGCCTCGTCCAATCGAGCTTCAGGCTGAGAAAATACCCTTGATGCGAGGAGATCCTTCGCGCGACCAGCTTGGCGCGCTGAGGTTTCTTGGCGGCTTCTCGCTCACAAGTCCTGATCCTCGTTTCGGGGGCTTGTCTGGGCTCGAGACGCTGGAGGATGGTCAGCTTCTGGCGGTGACTGATGAGGGGAATTTTGTCTGGATCGATCTGGATCCTGCGAGCCTGGCGCCGAAGGCGGCCCGTCTCGCGCCATTGAGGGATGAGCGGGGCGAGGCTCTGCTCGCCAAGAGCGAGGCGGATGCGGAGGGCCTCGCTCGCGCGAGGGCTCTGGTTTTCGTCTCCTTCGAGAGACGTCATCGCGTTCTGGCGTTCGACATCGAGCGGTGCGGGGCCGCCGCGCGGGGAGTCAGCGTTCTGGGCCCTGACGCCGAGGAGCGTGTTCGCGAGGCCTTCGTCCGGGACGCAATACCGGCTGAACCCAACTCAGGGCTTGAAGCCCTTGCCGTTACGGATCAGGGGGATCTCCTTCTCGGCGTCGAGACGAGGCGAGAGGGGAAGTCTCCGCTCTCGGCGAGGCCTTTGTCTTTTCCGCCCTCTTTCGAGCTTGATCTGGCGCCGGGGGCGCCTGAGCTTGTGGGTCTCGACGTCCTGACGGATGACGCAGAGGCTGGGACGGCGCGCTTATTCTCCCTGCACCGAGGGCGGGGCCGCATTTTGGGCGACATCATCGTTCTGGAGGAGAGCCGACTGGAGCCTCTCCCGGAGAAAGGCGGACCTGCAGGTGGGACAGGATTTCGCGTGGGGGATCGAAGGCGTCTCGCAGGAATGGACCTTCGGACCTCGATCGATAACTTTGAAGGACTGGCTGTTGAGCGACGGCCGGATGGGGCCGTCAGGATCTACATCGTCTCGGACGACAACTTTTCCCCGTCGCAACGGACGTTGTTGATGGTGTTCGAGCTTCGCGCCGATACGAAACCAGAGACCGCCGGGTCGGCGAGCCGACCCGGCGGATGAGGGTTACTCAGCTGTAGCGAGAGTGACCGCTTCGGTCGCCCGATCAACGGTGCAGGCGAGCTTCACCTGCGCCTTGGCGGCGTCGCGACCGCGAAAGGTGAACGTGAAGGTGTCGTTTGCAGCCCTTGTCATGTCCTTGTCCACGCGGGGGGACTGGACCTCTGGCTTTTGGGCGGTAATCGCCGCCTTGCAGAGCTTCTCTCCGGTTGTGACCGAGGTCTTGGCGATGGCTGGGCTGGAGAGCAGGAGGGCCGCAGCGGTGAGGCGTACGAGGAGGGAGGAAAACTTCATTTTGATCTCCGGATAGGATCTCTCTGACGATCCGCCCCGAAACTAGACACTGTCTAAATGTTGCGCAAGCGAAGGATTGCTGCAGCCGCTAACAATTCCGTTACGGAAAGTTGACCAAGCGTCATCTGCTCTTGGGACCGAGACGTTCCTAGGGGGCCGCCGTCAGTGAGCTGCCGACCAGTTCGCCGCGGCGGTCGCCTCGACCACCAAAGGCGCCTTGAGCACGAGAGCGGGTCCTGGAGCAGAGGTCATCACGTTTTTCACCACCTCGATGGTGTGGGCGGCTTCCGCCTCGGGAGCTTCAAGGATGAGTTCGTCGTGCACCTGAAGCAGCATTCGTCCCTTGAGGCCCTCGCGCCTGAGGGCCGCCGGAAGTCGAATCATGGCGCGTTTGATGATATCGGCCGCCGACCCCTGGAGGGGAGCGTTGATAGCCTGTCGCTCGGCGAAGCTTCGTTCCGCTGCGTTTGTCGAACGGATCTGAGGCAGCCAGCACTTCCGACCGAAAATGGTCGTGACATGGCCATGCTCTCGGCCGAAGGCCTTCGCCTCGTCCATATAGGCGCGGATACCGGGGAATTTCTCGAAGTAACTGCGGATATAGGCGCCGGCTTCGTCACGGGAAATGGACAGCTGCCTCGCAAGGCCGAACGCTGAAATGCCGTAAATGATGCCGAAATTGATGGCCTTGGCGCGCCGTCGGATCATCGGATCCATCCCCTCGATCGGAACCCCGAACATCTCGCTGGCGGTCAGAGCGTGAATATCGACCCCGTGACGGAAAGCCTCGCGCAGCGACGCGATGTCGGCGACATGGGCGAGCAGGCGAAGCTCGATCTGGGAGTAGTCTGCAGAGATGAGAACATGGCCAGGCGCAGCGATGAACGCTTCTCTGATCTTTCGTCCCTCCTCGGTGCGCACGGGAATGTTCTGAAGATTGGGGTCTGTAGAGGACAGACGGCCTGTCTGAGCGCCGACCAGAGAATACGAGGTGTGAACCCGTCCGGTCGCGGGCGAGATCGCATCCCGAAGGGTCTCGGTGTAGGTCGAACGGAGTTTTGCCAGGGTGCGCCAATCGAGCAGGACGCGCGGCAGGGCGTGGCCGGCGGCGGCAAGATCCTCCAGCGTTTCAGCCCCTGTCGACCAGGCGCCTGTCTTGGTCTTCTTGGCCCCCACAGCATCCGCGAGACCCATCTCGTCAAAGAGAATATCGCCGATCTGCTTGGGGCTCGCGAGGTTAAACGCTCGTCCGGCCATCAGATGCGCCTCGGCTTCGAGAGCTCCCATCCGCTGGGCGAACTCGCCTGACAAACGCGACAGTTGGGAGCGGTCGACGAGAATCCCGGCCAGCTCCATGTCGGCCACGATCGGCGCCAGGGGACGATCCTGCGTTTCATAGACAGTGAGAACGCCCTGCGCGCTCAGCTTCGGTCTGAGCAGGCGCCAGAGCCGGAGTGTCACATCCGCATCCTCCGCCGCATAGCGTGTCGCTTCTTCTAAAGGGACGGCGTCAAATGAGATCTGTGATTTCCCGGTCCCGGCCACGTCCTTGAACGCGATCGGCTTATGGCCGAGGTGGAGGTCGCTGAGCTCGTCCATCCCGTGTCCGTGACGGCCTGCGTCCAGAACAAAGGACATCAGCATCGTGTCGTCCACCGGAGACACCCTTATGCCGACACGGCTCAGAACACACAGATCGTATTTGATATTCTGACCGATCTTGAGAACGGCTTCGTCCTCGAGGAGCGGCTTGAGGATGGCGATCGCCGTTTGCATGTCGATCTGTGCGGGCTGTTCGCCGGACAGAAGGTCCCCTCCGCCCCCATGTCCGAGGGGAATATAGCACGCCTGGTTTGGGGCAAGGGCCAGCGAGACCCCGACCAGACGTGCGCCCGTGGCGCTCAGGCTGTCTGTCTCGGTATCGACGGCGACATGGCCCTGAGCCCCGGCAGCCGCCACCCAGAAGCGCAGCCTCTCCTCGGAGACCACAGTTTCATACGCCTCCAGTCGGAAGGGCTCGATCGGCGGATCCAGGGGGGAGGCAACTGGCGTGGAAAGGTTGCGCGCGGCTTCAGTGGTCTTGGTGCCGATCGGGGCGCCGTTCGCCTTGACGATCATCTCCCCGCCCAGTCGCTCCGAGACGCGGCGAGCCAGCGTTCGAAACTCCATTCTTTCGCAGAAGGACATAAGCGTCGTCGGATCCGGATCCGTGACCCCCAGCGCTTCGAGGGGCGTTTCAACCGGCACATCTGTCTTGAGTGTCACCAGGATCTTCGACAGTCGGGCCTTGTCAGCGTGTTCAATGAGGCTTTCCCGCCGCTTGGGCTGCTTGATCTCTCCGGTGCGCTCAAGAAGCGCTTCAAGGCTTCCAAACTCCTGGATCAGCTGCGCTGCTGTCTTGATCCCGATGCCGGGAACACCGGGAATGTTATCGACGCTGTCTCCGCACAGGGCCTGGACATCGATCACCCGCTCGGGACGCACGCCGAATTTCTCCTCCACCTCGGGCGCGCGGATCTGGCGGTCTTTCATCGTGTCGAGCAGTCGGACCTTTTCGGACACGAGCTGCATCAGATCCTTGTCGGACGAGACGATGGACACACGCGCCCCCAGGGCCTCAGCCTGTCGGGCATAGGTGGCGATAAGGTCGTCCGCCTCATAGCCGGTCATTTCGAGAGCAGGTGTTCCGAACGCGATCGCCGCGTCGCGAACAAGAGGAAACTGGGGCACCAGGTCGGCTGGCGGATCGGGGCGATGGGCCTTGTACTGATCATAGAGCTCGTTTCGGAAGGTGATCGCGGACTTGTCGAACACACACGCCAGGTGCGTCGGTTCATCGTCCGCCTTGAGATCCTCAAGCAGCTTCCAGAGCATGTTGCAGAAGCCGGAGACGGCCCCGATCGGCAGGCCGTCGGATTTGCGCGTCAGGGGAGGCAGGGCGTGAAAGGCCCTGAAGATGTAGCCTGACGCATCCACCAGGTAGAGATGGCTTGTCTCATCGACCGGACGTGTCACAGGCATGCAGACAGCTCCGCGCATTTCTCGATGCGTTATTCAGGCGTGTCCGATATCAGGCCTCGGGGCGAACGGCCAGCCGGGGGAGCTCATACCCCTTGCGCGTCCTCAGCAGCCCCGCGCCTTGCCTTCCTGCCCGGCTTCAAGGGCAGCCTTCACAACAGGGGTCCAGAGGGCGTAACCGGCCGGCGTCATGTGCAGGTCATCAGCCACAAAGATATCCTTGGGCGCGCCTTCCGGCGTCATCATCACGTTGACAACATCGATATAGGCCAGGTCTTTGCGTGTCCGGGCGAGCTCGGCGACCATATCGTTCAGTCGGGTCTGAGCCGGCAGCTGAGCCAGTCTGAGTTTGGAGGGCTTGGCTGAGATGAACCAAACAGGTGTGTCCCCCAACGCCTTTTTCTTCAGGTCCATGAACGTCTTGAAGTCGGCGAAGACGGCTTCGGGCGACTTGCCCGCGTTGAGGTCGTTTTCTCCCGCGTAGAAGACGATTTCCCGAGGAGAATAGGGGGCTGCGACCCTGGAGAAGAAGTGATTGACATCGGAGATCGTCGATCCGCCGAAACCGCGATTGATGACGCGCCGTTCGGGAAAGTCCTGCGCGAGGCTGGACCAGAAGCGGATGGAGGAGGATCCGACGAACAGTGTGGCGCAACGGGTCGGGGGCTGAGCGGCGTCAGACTGTTCAAAGGCCACGATGGCGCTCTCGAACGGATTAGGGGCCGCAGGCGTCTCAGGAGGGGCGGAGGCGCATCCGGCGGCTAACACGCAGGCGAAGCTCGCGGCCACGGCGAGACGTAAGTCGATCATGGAGCTCTCCGGCAGGTAACCAATCCAACCAGACTAGCGGCGACAGACAGAAAGACAATCAGCCCGCTCTGCATCTTCCGTGCGCCGCCATGGCTGCAGAGGAAATCAGAATTCTCTTCGAAACACGAGTTTTATGCTTCTGGGATGAACCGGGTGGAAGTGGATATCTTCAACCGGAGCCGCTTCGCCCAAAAGGCGGCTCTCGTAGAAATAAGTGATGTCGTTGTCCGTTGAATCCAGAAGATTGAGGACATCTAATCCGATCTCGAACGCGCCGAAGTCCCTGGAGACGCCCAGATTGACGATGGTCGTCGGCTCGGACGTCTGGTCCCCTGATTCGATAAGAACAGCTTCGCCGAGATGACGGACCCGCAGGCTTCCTTCCCATCCATTATCCAGCACGACCGTCGCTCCCGCCATGCCGACGAATTCTACCGAATTGGGAACGCGGTTCTCATCAGGCGGCGCATCGCGAAAGCGCGCGTGCGACCATGCGGCCGTGGCGTCGAAGACGAGCCAGTCACGAGCCTGCCAGAAGGAGCTGATCTCAAGTCCCGACCGTCGTGTTCCTGCGCTGGGTTCGGATGTTCCAGCATCGCCGACGAAAATCGATTCGCTGTCGAGCTCGAGACTGAATGCCGTCGCCGAGATGTTGAAGCGGGAGGAGGGTTCGAGGCGAAATCCAACCTCTCCTCCGCGAGCATCGACAAACAGGTCCACCGGATCGGCGCTTTCGCCAGTCACCGGATCGACGGTCAGTGCGACCCCTCGCGGATCGTTGGTGTGAAATCCCCGGCCATAGCTCGCATAGAGTTCAAGGCCGTCGCTGATCCGATAGGCGAGGGAGGCCTTTGGGCTGAGGCGTGTCTTGGATCCGTCGCCGGAGTTTTGCGGCTGGAGAGCGGTTACATCGAAGGCGACAAGGTCGGCGCGGGCGCCGAGGGTTGTGCGAAGGCGGTCCGTCCAATGAAGAGTGAGGTCGGCCCATAGATCCGCTGCCGTGACATCAGCCTGATCGCGTCGGATTGTGCCCGTTCTGATCCGAGCCCTGGTCTTGTAGAGAGCGACCTCATCGATGACATCCGTGTGGGCGTCACCGCCGAGACGTAGTCGTGCGTTGACCCCGGCCACCTGAACGTCTGTCTCGGCATGTCCTCGGACGCCCCATGACCATCGATCGTCGACCTGAACGACCTGATCGCCTTCGACAGGGTCGATAAAGAAGGTGGGATTTCCATAGAGGTTGAGATCATAGGACTGGACATAGGCGAGGAGCCCCGCCCGCTCCCACTCGAGACTTCCCGACACAATGGTTCGGGAGGTGTCGCCGCCCAAAGTGGGATCAAGGGAGCCGAAGCGTCCGATCAGCCCGCTTGAGACCGCCCTCAGGGGGATCTGGTCTGTTGCAAACCATGAATTATCGTAATGCATGACGCTGGCCCGAGCCCGTGCGCCGGCAAATTCGCCTGTCGCCTTCAGGAAGCCGGAAAATTTCCGGAGATTCTCAGGACGGTCGAACGGTCCGTCCCCGCCTTCGTACTGAAGGGCGTAGAGAAGGTCTCCGGTCTCCCCTGTCTCGAGGGAGTCTGCGAGGACGGCGCGGTACTCACCGTCTGTGGTGACATCGAGGCCTAAAAAGCCTTCGTCCAGCCGATCATAGGTCGTGAAACGTGCAGCGCCGGCGGCCGAGTAATCGCCCGCATCAGCGTAGTGGACACCCTTTCTGAATTCGACCGAGCGGATAATCTCGGGAATGAGAAAGTTGATATCCAGATAGCCGCTCATATGGGCGTGCGATCGCAGGTTCAGGGGCGTTCCGTCGAACGAGCCGGCGAAGTCCGTACCATGATCGAGGTTGAACCCACGGAGGAAATACTGGTTCGCCTTGCCTCCGCCTGAGTGCTGCGTCGCCGCCATGCCGGGAATGACCTCGACAAGCTCGCCGGCTCTGAGAAGCGGCCTCGTTTCGAAATCCGCGTATCCGACGACCCCTTCCGAAGCGGCCTGGGCCTCTCCCGTCAGTCGGGTGGCTCGGCCCCAGACATAGACGGTATCCTCGCCAGCCGGCGCCGTCGGCTCCTGATTCTGGGGCCCGCTCGTTGTCTCCGGCTTGGCGGCCTCTCCGCCTGCAGGCGGCGTCTGGGCGAATGTCGGGGCCCCGAGGCTCAACAGAGCGACGAGAGCGGCGGCTCCCGGCGCCGTGCGTCCGGCGGACAATCGTCTGATCATGGTCCCATCTCCTGGCAGGACGCCCCGCGGTTCCTCGAGGAACCGAACGGCCCGTCCCGCGCGCGGAACAATCCTCGCGCGACCATCCCCTCAACCGGAGGAAAGCGACAGGTGAATTACCGTTACAGTGAATGGTTACAAAGGATTAGCCATGGCGCGCTACTGCGTTACCGGCTGTCCGCCGCCCCGCCTTTGAGAACAAAAACCCGATCGCAGTACTTGCATTCGACCTGATCGTCCTCGGCCATATCGTACCAGACCTTGGGATGGCCGAGCGTTCCGCCGCCATCGCACGCCACTTTGCGCGTCGTCACAATGACTTTCTCAGGGTTTTCGACGTACCAGGCCGGGTCGGTCATGTCGCGCCCTCTTTGCGAGTTGCCGGAAGCGCCTTACCTAGGGGTGCGCCGGCCGGTCCGTCAATCGGCGCGGGGCTCTGCGCATCGAGGGGCGTTTCCATGGCTCACCAAGCTGGTCTTCCGCAGTTTGCGATCGAAGCGCGCGGTCTTGCCAAGACCTATGCAGCCTCCAAGAAAATGCCGGCTAAGCAGGCGCTGAAGGGCGTGGACCTCGCTATTCCGAGGGGCTCTATCTTTGGATTGCTAGGGCCCAACGGCGCCGGAAAATCGACCTTCATCAACATTCTCGCGGGCCTCGTGAACAAGACCTCCGGGTCGGCCCGGATCTGGGACCTGGACATCGACGTCAACCCGCGACAGGCGCGCGCCGCGATCGGGGTGGTCCCGCAGGAAATCAACATGGATCCCTTCTTCACGCCGAGGGAGTCTCTGGACCTCATGGCGGGCTTTTATGGGGTTCCGGCCGCCGAGCGGCGGACCGACGAGATTCTTGATGCTCTGGGTCTTGGCGACAAGAAGGACGCCTATGTCCGCCAGTTGTCCGGTGGCATGAAAAGGCGTCTCATGGTGGCCAAGGCGCTGGTTCATACGCCGCCTATTCTTATTCTCGATGAGCCGACGGCCGGCGTGGACGTGGAGTTGCGTCGACAGCTCTGGGAGTATGTCCGTAAGCTCAACGCCGAGGGCGTCACTGTCGTTTTGACCACGCACTATCTCGAGGAGGCCCAGGAGATGTGCGATACCATCGCGATCATCAACAGGGGCGAGGTGATCGCCTGTGAGGCGACGTCCAGTCTCCTGCGTCGTCTGAACTACCGGACCCTTGTCGTGCGTCCGGAGACGGAGCTCGCATCCCCGCCCGAAGGTCTCTCGGGTCTCGATCTCGAGATGCGGAAGGACGGGTCATTCGCCATTACCTACCGGACAGGTGAGACCAGCATCGAGAAATTGATCGCCCGCCTTCATGAGGCGGGGATCGGGATCGGCGATCTCTCGACGGAGGAGCCTGACCTCGAGGACGTATTCCTCGCCCTGACCGCAGCCTGAACCATGGCGGGATCGTCATCGGCTCCCCGTGGTCGCGTGCTGATTGTCGCCGGCTCCGATTCCGGTGGCGGCGCTGGCGTGCAGGCTGACATCAAGACCGTGACGGCTCTGGGCGGACACGCCTCGAGCGCCATCACCGCGTTGACCGTTCAGAACACACGGGGTGTGTTTGATGTGGCGGCCAGTCCGCCACCCCTTGTGGTCGCCCAGATGCGCGTGGTGCTGGAGGATCTTGGCGCCGACGCGATCAAGACTGGGATGATGGGAGACACCCGGCTGGTAGAGGCTGTAGCCGAAGCGTTCTCCGATTTCGCAGCAGCCATCCCGCGCATTGTGGATCCGGTGATGGTGGCGACGTCGGGAGACCGCCTTCTCCCGGAAAGCGCGGTCGACGCCGTCAGGCGTCTTCTTGTTCCGGGCGCTGCGCTCGTGACCCCCAACGCTCCCGAAGCGGAGATCCTGACCGGGCGCGCGGTCGACACGCTGGACGGACAGAGACGGGCGGCCGATCGACTTCTCGAGGCAGGGGCGATGGCGGCGCTCGTCAAGGGCGGTCATGTCGATGGTCCGGTAATCTTTGACGTGCTGGTCGATCACCATTCGGAAAAGATACTCGAAACCCCCCGGCAGGCGACGAGGGCCACGCACGGCACGGGATGCACGCTGGCTTCGGGGATTGCCGCCGGTCTGGCGCGAGGCATGACCCTTCAGAGCGCTGTCGCTCTCTCCCATGCCTTCCTTCAGGAGGCGATCCGTCGTGCGCCGGGTCTTGGTTCGGGACGCGGGCCAGTTGACCACGGGTGGCCCTCACGGGATCCGGAGGCCTATGCATCCCTTATGACCCGTTGGCCTATTCCGGCTCGCGCGACGGCCTGACGTCGGCGCGCACAGGACATGTCGGCCAGTCGCGGAGGAGGCGGCAATAATGACAACTGTTCCATTCTTTCAGGTCGACGCCTTCGCTGACCGGCCCTTTGCAGGAGGACCGGCGGCGGTGGTGCTGCTGGACGACTTCCTCTCGGATGAGCGCCTTTTGGCGATCGCCGCCGAGAATAATCTGGCCGAGACGGCGTTCCTCGTCCCGCTGCTCCCGGGGAGATGGCGGCTTCGTTGGTTCACGCCGACGGTGGAAGTCCCCCTATGTGGGCACGCGACCCTCGCGGCCTCTCATGTGCTTTTCCAGTCTGGAGGGGATGTGGCTGGCAAAGTTGAGTTCGAGACTGCCTCTGGCCGACTGACAGTTGAGAAGATGGCCAATGGCTGGCTCGAAATGGATTTTCCCCTGCTTGCCTCCCGGCCTGTGGAGGTAAGACAGGAGCTCTGCGAGGCGCTTGGGGCGCGTCCCATCGCTGCTCGTGTAGGTCATTATCTTCTGGCCCAGTTCTCGTCTCCTGATGAGGTGCGTGCGCTTCGCCCGGATTGCGATCGTATCGCGCGTCTGGATCCGGACGGGGCGGCCGTTCCCGGCTGCCTGATATGCGTTGCGCCAACCCAGGGCAGCGCAGAAGGGTGGGATGTGGTGTCGCGCTTTTTCGGGCCAGGCGCGGGCGTCAGTGAGGACCCGGCCACCGGATCAGCGCACTGCATGATCGCCCCGCTCTACTCCGAGCTCCTCGGCCAGGACGAGCTCGTCTGTCATCAGGCCTATCCTGGCCGTGGGGCGATTATCCGGACCCGGGTTCTCGGAGACCGGGTGCGTCTGGCAGGCCAGTCGGTCACCGTGATCGAAGGTCGGATCCGTGTTGGATAGGTACGGCCCCTATCAGGGGTGCCAGGGAGAAGACCGTGGATCAAATGCGGACGTCGCGCGGGGCTTCCGAATGGGCCTGTCTCATAGCTCTTGTGGTCATATGGGGTACGGCCTTCGCCGCAATCTCGATCGCTGTTGAGACCATTGATCCCATCTGGGTGGTGACCGGCCGGATCGGGATTGCAGCCGTTGGTCTCACGGGATGGATGTGTCTCGGCTCAATCCTTGGTGGGAGGGGCTGGAGAGCGCCCTTCGCTGGTGTCAATGCGCGGGCTCTGGCCGTTCTGACGTTGGTCGGGGTGGTCTGCACCGCCGTGCCGTTTTTCCTCTACGCGATCGCCGCGGAGACAACGCCGTCTGCAGTGCTGGCGATCTGCAATGGCGGAACGCCGATGTTCACGGCCCTTCTGGCCCATCTTCTCATTCCTGGAGACAGGATGACGTCGCGACGCATGATCGGAGTGGGTTTGGGATTTCTCGGGCTCGCCGTTCTGGTCGGTCCAGAGGCCTTCACAGACGCCGGTGCAGGCGTCACGGGACTGGCGGCCGCGATTGTGGGGGCTGCCCTTTATGCTGGCGGCAACATCGGAACGCGCCTTGCGCCAAGACTGTCGCCTCTGACATCGAGCGTCATCATCACGGCCTCAGGCAGCGCTCTGGCCCTGCCTGCGGCGCTCATTATGGCCCCCATCCCGGCTGGAGCCTCCATGGACTCGCTCGCAGCTGTCGCCTTCCTTGGGCTTCTGCCCACAGGGCTGGCGATGATCCTTTATGTCTGGCTCATTCAGCGCGCGGGACCCATGTTTGTCTCGTTCACCACTTATCTTTCCCCTCTCTGGGCGACCGGTATCGGCCTTGCCTTCATGAACGAGTCCATCAGCGCATCGGCGTTCGCTGCGTTAGGCCTGATCCTTTCCGGGGTTGCGGTCGCTAATAGAAATCCGGGTCTGCGAAGTTAATTGACCGGAAACCCGTTCAGGCCCATATCGGACCCGGGCCAGTCGCCCCCAACGGCGACCAGCCCATCTGTAAGGATGGGAGATAAACAGATGACGAACCCGGCGAAGCCCGCCGCGAGACCTTTGCGTCCGCATTTTTCTTCAGGCCCCTGCGCCAAGCGACCCGGATGGTCGCCCGCCGCCCTGAACCTCGACAGTCTTGGACGATCTCACCGCTCGAAGCTGGGAAAAGAGCGATTGAAGCTCGCCATCGACCGCACGCGGTCAATTCTCCGCATTCCCGCGGATTATCGGATCGGAATCATGCCGGGCTCCGACACGGGCGCCATCGAGGCGGCGTTCTGGTCGATGCTGGGCGCCCGGCCAGTAGATGTCTTCGCGTTTGAAAGTTTTGGCGAGGACTGGGTGACCGACATCACCAAGCAGCTGAAGGTGGATGCTGCAACCCACAAGGCGGGGTACGGCAAGCTCCCCGACCTGTCCCGCGCCCGCAAGGACGCGGACATCGTGTTCACGTGGAACGGAACCACATCTGGCGTGAAGGTTCCGGATGCGGACTGGATCGCGGCGGACCGCGAGGGGCTGACGTTCTGCGACGCTACGTCCGCGGTCTTCGCCATGCCGATCGACTGGTCGAAGATCGATGTCCTCACCTATTCCTGGCAGAAGGTGCTGGGAGGCGAGGGTGCGCACGGAATGCTGATCCTCAGCCCGCGAGCGATCGAGCGACTGAAGACCTATACGCCCCCATGGCCCATGCCCAAACTGTTCCGCATGGCCAAGGCAGGGGCCGTGACGGAGGGCATTTTCGAGGGTGAGACGATCAACACCCCGTCCATGCTCGCTGTTGAGGATTATCTCGATGCGCTGAACTGGGTTGAATCCGTCGGCGGGGTGGAGGCGCTCTACAGGAGATCGGACGCCAATCTCGCTGTCATGGCCGACTGGGTGGCGAGAACCGACTGGGTCGAGTTCCTGGCGGCTGACGCGTCGACGCGCTCGAATACCTCGGTCACGTTCTCGATCGTCGATCCTCGGGTCGTGAAGCTCGATGAAAAGGGACAGCAGGCTTTCGTGAAGGCCTTCACCTCTCTTCTCGAGAAGGAGAAGGCTGCCTATGACATAGGCGGATACAAGGCGGCGCCGCCTGGCCTTCGTGTCTGGTGCGGAGCGACCGTCGAGGCCTCGGATCTTCAGGCCCTGACGCCCTGGCTTGATTGGGCCTTCGCGACCGCGGTGAACGACTTGTCCTGATCGGAGGATCGCCATGGCGATCGAAACCAGCCTCACCGTCCAGATCTGGGCGGAAGAGACGTTTGGACCGGTGGAGAACATGTCGGATCTGGTTCGTCGAGCACGTCTTGAGCTCGACGAACTGGAAGAGGCGGTTCGTCTTGGGAATCGCGCAGAGATCGGACCGGAGGCCGCCGACGTCGCGATCCTCCTTCATCGTCTGACAGCTCTGCACGGTATGGACCTCGCCGCTGAGGTCGACACGAAGATGAAGATCAATCGTGGTCGCAGGTGGGTCGCGGACGGATCCGGAACGGGGCGTCATGTCTAGGCCCCTTAGTCGAGTTTGGAGTGAGCCGGAGGCGGCTCGACGTTTTGAAAGCTTAACTGCGTCCGCGGACGCTGACAGGATGATGGAGATACTCAAATGGTGAAGGTTCTGATCGCTGATGATCTCGCCCCGGGCGCGGCCGACATTTTCCGCAACAGGGGAATCGAGGTCGACATGAAGGTCGGCCTTAAGAAGGACGAGTTGATCGCGATCATCGGCGACTATGACGGCCTCGCGGTCCGGTCTGCGTGCAAACCCGACAAGGACGTGATCGCCGCCGGCGCTCGTCTCAAGGTGATTGGTCGGGCCGGGATTGGCGTGGACAATGTCGATGTCAAGGCGGCGACAGCGAAGGGTGTGATCGTGATGAACACGCCCTTCGGCAATGCGATCACGACAGCCGAGCACGCCATCGCCATGATGTTCGCAGCGGCTCGACAGATTCCCTCAGCCAGCACGCGGACCCAGGCGGGCGAGTGGCCGAAGAAGGACTATATTGGCGTCGAACTCTACGCGAAGACTCTCGGGCTGATCGGTGCGGGAAACATCGGATCTATCGTCGCCGATCGCGCGCTCGGACTGAAGATGAAGGTCGTCGCCTACGATCCATTCCTGACCCCCGAACGGGCAACCCAGATCGGCGTCGAGAAGGTTGAGCTGGACGAGCTCCTCGCGCGAGCCGATGTGATCACGCTGCACACGCCGCTGACCGAGCAGACCCGCAACATCCTGTCCGCTGACAACCTCGCAAAGACGAAGCCGGGCGTTATCCTTGTCAATTGCGCTCGTGGGGGACTGGTTGATGAGGCGGCTGTCCGGGCCGGTCTTGATAGCGGCCGGATTGGCGCTGCCGCATTCGACGTGTTTCTTGAAGAGCCAGCCAAGACGAACGTGCTGTTCGGTGCGCCAAACTTTGTGGCGACGCCGCACCTTGGCGCATCGACGATCGAGGCTCAGGACAATGTCGCCTTCCAGGTCGCAGAGCAGATGGCGGATTACCTGCTGACGGGCGCCGTCTCGAATGCGCTGAATACGCCCAGCGTGACCGCCGAGGAAGCTCCGCGTCTCAAGCCGTTCATCGCCCTTGCGGAAAAGCTGGGCCTCTTTGCAGGCCAGGTCGCCGACGGCGGCTTCAGCGAGGTTGAGATCGAGTACGAAGGAGCTGTAAGCCAGCTAAATCGTAAGCCGCTGACGTCCGCCGCTCTGTCTGGATTGTTGCGGCCGTTCCTCGCGGAAGTGAACATGGTCTCCGCACCGGCCATCCTTCAGGAGCGAGGGTCTCAGCTCAAGGAAAGCAAGCGCGAGGAGAGCCCCGTTTATGACAGTCTCATTCGCATTCGAGTGAAGGTCGAAGGCAAATGGCGCTCGGTGGCGGGCGCCATGATCGCAGGACGTCCACGGATTGTGGAGGTTAAGGGAATGGCGCTTGATGCGGATTTTCATCCCTTCATGCTGTTCGTGAACAACTCCGACAAGCCGGGCTTCATCGGGTCGCTGGGCGCCCTGCTGGGCGAGGCGAGCGTCAACATCGCCACTTTCAATCTTGGACGTGAGGCCGCTGGCGGCGACGCCATCGCCCTGGTCGGTGTGGATCAGGATCCCCCGCCTGCAACCCTTGCCGCGATCGAGGCCTTGCCTCAGGTGAGGTATGTTAAGGTCCTGAGATTCTGAGGCCGGGGAAGGGCGCAACGGATGGATGTTTCCCAGGCCCACGCCTTCGCCCGCGAATGGGTTCGCTGCTGGAACGATCGGGATCTGGCGGCGATCCTCTCGCACTATTCGGACGATTGCGTGTTTCACTCTCCGCGGATCCGTCTCGTGACGGGACTTGATCAGGACAGAGTTTCAGGAAAGGGCGCCCTCGAGGCCTACTGGCGTGAGGCGCTCGAGCGGTCGCGGGATCTCTATTTCGACATGGATCAGATCCTTGTCGGATCGGATGCTCTCACCATTCTTTACACGAACCAGCGCTCGGAGAGTGTCGCGGAGACCTTCGTGTTTGACGGGGCAGGGCGGGTGAGACTGAGCGTGGCGACCTATGCCTAAGAGAGCTCTCGTTGGGGGAGGGGGCCGTGTCCTGGCGCAGGACGTTTTGTGAGGAGGCGTCTCGGGAGATTGTATGCGGCTCCGGTCTTGATAGGGTGAGACAGTGTCTTGCAGAGGTGAAGCCATGAAGCCCATTTTTCTAGCCGCCCTCGCTGTCATCGCCATTCCGGGCGCAAACGCTCAGGCCATAGAAAGCGTGCGCCTGGGTGTAATGAACCACAACATCCAGGTCACTGACGGCAAGAACGCGGACAAGGAAGGCGGTGTGAACCTTGAGGGAGAGGTTCGTTTCAAGTCCCCGTCATTCCTGAACTCTCTCGGGTCTCCCCGTCCTTACCTGATGGCCTCGGTGAACACAGACGGAAATACCTCTTTTGCCGCCGGTGGCCTCCAGTGGGATATTCCTCTGGGTGATCGCTGGAGGATTGAATCGGGTTTTGGCTATGCCGTTCACGACGGAACGGTGAACAACCCCTATCCCTCGGGCAGTCAGGCGGCCGTCGACTATTCTGCCGATCACGTTCTGTTGGGGTCCCGTGACCTCTTCAGGTCCTCGCTCGCCTTAACCTATGATCTTGGCGGGTCATGGGCGCTCCAGGGCATCTATGAACACCTGTCCCATGGACAGATCCTCGGGTCGGGTCGCAATCAGGGCCTTGATGAAATCGGCGTTCGTGCCGTCTACAGGTTTGGCGCGTTGTCGGAGGATCGCTAGCCGCGGGACAGGGTCCTTAGCGATCGGCGCCGAGGGTAGTAAGAGCCTCGGAAATCGTGGTGTGGGCCTTGCTCTCACCGGTTGTGCGCGCTATGACCGCCGCTCTTCCCGATGACACTGTCAGCAAATGCCCAGATGGCGGAATTGGTAGACGCGCAGGTTTCAGGTACCTGTGCCGCAAGGCGTGGAGGTTCGAGTCCTCTTCTGGGCACCATAAAAACCAAATAAAGACAATGTATTGTAAGGATTTGACTGGCCTGCGGATCTGCTGCCCTTGGTTTAAGTAATTGAATCAATACGATACGATCTGACCTCCTTGCTTCCCTCATTGACTTCAAGAGCCTGTAGCAAGGCTGACTGGATGCCGCTGAGTTCATGAGAGCCGGCCCGCTCGGTTCTGAGGCCCGGCTGTTTGCTCGTTCTCCGGTGTCTTTTCGGTCTGTGAATGGACCCGCCCAAACAGCTGTCTCGATGGCGAGGCGTCATTGCGAGGTCGGAATGCCGGTTTCTGAGTTCCGGTTCTTGTTATGTCAAAAACTGGGAGGTTTTTAATCTAACACTTGAGGGTTGACCGGAATCTGACATAAATCAGCAGTTAAATCAGAAACTGCAGGATTATTTGACATATGCTGCTCTCCGACTACCACGCTGGCCAGTATGAGCCGCAGTATGAATATCGCAGCTTTCTGCCATCGCGGATCCATCACTCCTGGGTGGTGGCAGACCCAGACCTGCAGGACTTGCTGGGGCGGGCTGACAGGGCGCTGGGCGAACTCAATGCCTTCTCGCAGCTGATTCCGGACATCGATTTCTTCATCCAGATGTACGTGGCGAAGGAAGCGACCCAGTCGAGCCGGATCGAAGGGACCCAGACCAGCATCGAAGACGCGTTCAAGGACGCCGATGACCTTGATCCGGAAGAGCGCGGCGATTGGGATGAGGTCCAGAACTATATCACCGCGATCCGCTATGCGATCGGCCGGCTGGAGGAGTTGCCCCTCTGCAACCGGCTCCTTCGCGAGACGCACAGCGTCCTGCTGCAGGGTGTGCGCGGCGCCAACAAGCATCCGGGCGAGTTCCGCGCCAGCCAGAACTGGATCGGCGTCAGCCTGCGCAACGCTGTGTTCGTGCCGCCGCACCATCAGCATGTGCCGGACCTGATGACGGACCTTGAGCGGTTCCTGCACGACCGGGAGCTTCGCGTTCCGCCGCTGATCCGGATCGCGATCGCCCATTACCAGTTCGAGACGATCCATCCGTTCCTGGATGGCAACGGCCGGCTCGGCCGGCTGATGGTCTCACTTTACCTCGCTTCGGAAGGACTGCTGGCAAAGCCCGCGCTCTACCTCTCGGACTATTTCGAGCGAAACAAGACCGCCTATGTCGATCACCTGATGGGGGTGCGCGAAGGGCATCATATGCGAAACTGGCTGATCTTCTTCCTGCACGGCGTCGAGGAGACCTCGCGTTCTGCTGCCGGCGTGTTCCGCGCAATCATTGCGCTCAAGGAGCGGATCGAGCGGGAAGTGCTGCCGCGCTTCAGCACGCGGCGCCAGGACAATGTCCAGAAGCTGGTACGCCAGCTCTACGCGCGCCCGGTGGTCGATGTCAGCTATGTCGCCAAGCTGGTTGAGAGCACGCCCAACACGGCATCTGCTCTCATCAATGATCTTGTTGCGGCCGGCGTTCTGGTTGAAATGACCGGCCAACGCCGCAACCGCCTGTTCCTTTTCCAGGAATACATCACCCTGTTCAGGAGATCGCCATTACCGCCAAGAACAGCTCGATGACCTGCAAACAGACCGGAAGGACCGAGAAGGCAAACGAGTTCGGCATGCGCCCCTTTCAGGCTCGTGTCTGAGAGCGGCGCGGTGAGCGAACCCGCTGCTGCCGCATTCATCCGTGGCCGGACTGTCATGCCTTTTCGGAGTAGCCAGGTAGACGCCGCTACAAGAACGGCATTGGCCGGGATATCAGAGCAGCGAAGATTGGCGGTTTTGGCTGGAAAGTTGTGGAATTCGGGACTCGAACCGCCAAAAGTGGGCGAAAATACAGGCTTTCTTTCTGGCATCAAAAATCAGAAAATCCATAAAAATCAAGAATATAAATCGAACTTAAAGGTTAACGAAAGTGCTCTTCTGGGCACCAGATGTCTGATCGTGTGAGTTTTCGGGAACGAGAACCCTGCCCAAATGGTATACTGAACCTTTCTGCACTCGGCTTCAGCCCGTGCGGCGGGAAGGAAAGAGGGAAGCTTTGAGGGCGAAAAAGGTCCACGACCATATGAAAAATAAAAGAGTATCAATTACTTAGTGCTGACATCTCTGGTTTTCTACGCACGAGATTTCCGAGAAGGTGGTTTCCAGATTTCTCGGGTTTTTCTGAGTAGGCCGTCGGTTCCCGTGCCTCTCTGTATCTTCAGTCCCACTGCTCGAGTTTTGAACTACGCGGCGGCGGCTCGCGCCCGGCCGTACGCTTCACATCCCAGCCCGCCCAGTCTCATCCCGTGTCAAAATCATAGACGATTACGCCGAGACAGCCTGTAGCCCATGGGAAGACTTCATCCCGAGTCTCTGGCTTCAGCGTACTGGGGATTACGAGCGCAGTCAGCCAAGCCCGTCACCACGTCGACCGCTGCCTGGCGGTGGCAGATGCCTTTCGCGGATCTTGTTCGTCAGCGCGCAATAAGAGGTCAGATCATGTCCGCAAGGAGGACATTAGCCCGGCCCGCCAGCGATCGCGTAACGGCGGATGGTGATCGTCCTGATACAGCGAGTCCCCAGCGATGCAGCTCGCTGCCAGACCATCGCGCATCCTCTTCAGCCCCGTGAAAAATCCTACGGACGAGCCGCCGCACTCACGGGTCTCCAATTTCGCGCCAGCGACAAATCCTGGATCGTTTTAGACAACTTAACCGGCGTCTGTGAGATCTGAGTCTCAACAGTGGCCGATCAAAAACCGATCGCCGCGGTGCGGTCTCGCTTAGCGTAATTCTCCGCAGACGAAACACTCCAGGAGAGCTCCAAGGGCCAGACGACTGCAGGAAAGGGATTGAATGTCCCCTCCCTGCAGGGCCGCCCGCAGGTCAGAGTCGAGGAGTTGAAGATTGGGCGTCTTGATGAGACGCATCACTCCACCGTCAAACCGGGGACTGATGGGGCTCACGATGAAATCGTCAGAGATGGTTTCAGAAATCTGCGAACGGGGTTAGGCGGCATGTCCGCTTACACCTACCTTGAGCGCTGTTGAGAGACTCGGCCCCATCCTTTAACGCCCGACGAAATCTTTGAGGCCGCCATCAGCAGGAAAGGATATGCGGTGCAACTGGAATTCAGACGCCTTGGCCCAAGTGATTTTCCCCTTCTTCAGAATGTCGACGACGAGATCTTTGATTATGAGGTCAAGGAAGAGTTTGCGAGGCGCTTTCTGGCTGACGATCGAAATATACTTATCGTCGCCCGGACCGGCGGGCGCATTATCGGTCAGATTGTAGCGATCGTGCACCAACACCTGGATGCGCCAAATGACCTCTTCATTGAAAATCTGGGCGTAGCTGAGGCTTGGCGCCGACACGGCGTTGCAAGACGCTTGCTGGGGATGGCCTTCGAGGCGGGCGTTGCGCAGCGCGCAGTGGCGGCCTGGGTCGCTACCGAAGAGGACAATAGTCCAGCCACTGGCCTTTACCGGGCCACAGGGGCATCCTCAGGCCGTTTTGTAATGTTCAGTTATTCTACTCTGGAGGTGGAGAATGCCGCGGGTCGTCGATAGACGTCGGTTTTAGATCAACGGCCATCGATCATTAGAGCTTCATGATTTGTCGCCGATGCGCTCTCCGTCGCCTTCGCCCCCGGGGATAATTCCGGACCCGTTTTCCTTAAAGAACGCGATCTCTGTCTGGTGCTCATCACAGATATGACGTGTCCGTATCCGTGCACCCGGAATGGATTTCCCATCCTCATCTTGCAGGTCGGCGAGCAGCGAGATCGAGAGGCGGACGCGTTTAACTCGATGCCAGCGGACGCTCCGAGTTTTGTGATGTCGAAAAATAGAGCAGCGCCAAGCGTGGGATGGTGCGAGGGAAGATACGTCTGACCGGGTTTATCATGACGCCTATGTCGCTTGCATTGCGGTCGGTGAGCGAGTTCGTACACTCCTGCAGCCAATCCAGGCGAAGTGGGAGCCGTCACTCGGATAAAGGCGGTATCTTCAAACCGCGACAGTCCACCTAAGAGGCCCCAGGGAGATTTGGAACGAAGAACAGGATAAGCGATTATCTTCTGATGGCCGCACGCCTCACACATCCGACGGGTTACACTTTGATAACTTTGAGTTCTTGCTGAGCGAGGAATTTTTGGATCTTCTCCCCGTCGATAGAGCCGTTGCATGAAGAGGTCTGTCGGATGACCCGGCTTATGGGGGCGATCGCCGCGACACGGTTTGGGTTAGGAGCTCGTCCTGGCGAGATCAACGATGCAGCTTCAGATCCGCGCGGCTGGCTCAAGGCCCAGGTCCGTCCGGACGCTGGATTTATCCCGCAAGGAGATTTGAAGTCCTCGAAGCAGGTTTTCGAGGCGCGCATAAAGGGCCTCCTATCCCGTGCAGGAGCAAGGGTAGGCAGCGAGGCGGTACCGTCAGACAAATCGGCCAATTCGGTTGAAGACGTTCAAAAAGCGCTCCTTCAGCAGGTTCAGCGTGAGGCTCGCGAAGGTCTTCAGAGGGAAATCGCGACGCGATCCGGTCATGCCGCAATCACGCCCGATCCTTTCGCTGAGCGTTGGGTCCGATTTTGGTCCAACCATTTTACAGTTGCGGCGCGCAACGCTGAGATGATCGGGCTTGTCGGCCCCTTTGAGAGGGAGGCGATTCGTCCGCATGTTTTTGGGCGGTTTGAAACCCTCCTCGGAGCCTCGAGCCTTCATCCTGCGATGCTGATCTATCTCGACGCCGCTCGATCGGTCGGTCCCTCGACGCCTGCGGCAAGACAACGAGACGCCGGCCTCAACGAAAATCTGGCTCGCGAGATCCTTGAGCTTCACACCATAGGCGTGGGCTCGGGATATGATCAGGCCGACATCATTGAATTCGCGAAAGCGCTCACGGGCTGGACCGTGGGCAGTCCCCTCACGGCGCGTCTGGCCAGTCTGGGGATGGAGGCGGCGGGCGCGCGTGCGGCGAGGGGAGCGCGGGCGCGTCAGACCGCCAGACGGAGAATTTTAGCGCAGATCGGCGAAGCTGTCTTTGTTGAGGAGCTCCACGAGCCGGGGGCTCGGAAAGTGCTCGGATTTGTGTATTCCGGAGCGGCCCAGCTGCAGGCTGAGATGATCCTGAAGGATTTATCCCGTAATCCTGCAACCGCCCGCCATATCGCACTCAAGCTGGCTCGCCATTTTGTCAGCGATGCGCCTCCGGCGTCAGCCATAAAGAAGCTCGAGGATGCGTATCTGCGCTCGGAGGGAGATCTCGCTGTCCTTGCCGGCGCCGTCATTGATCTTGATGAGGCATGGGGCGTGCAGCCGCAGAAGTTTAAATCTCCCGAAGAGCTGCTCATCTCGGCCTCAAGGGCGACGGGCTCCTCAACGACCTTTGGCGGAGCCCCACGTCAGATCTATGTCTCTCTTGCCCAACAGCCCTTCACCGCGCCATCGCCAGCCGGCTGGCCGGACGATACGGCTTCATGGTCAGGTCCGGACGCGATGAAGAAACGTCTCGAATGGGCCAACGCTGTGTCCCGTAGAATGGTTCGGGGCGAGGCGCCTACGAGTTTTCTCGATCAGGCCCTGGGCGACCTCGCGAGTAAACGAACACGCGAGGCTGTTGCCCGCGCAGAAAGCGCCGAACAGGGGATGACCATCGCTCTGATGTGTCCCGAATTCCAGAGGAGGTGAGTCATGCTGCCGCGTCTCAGCCGTCGCTCTATGCTTCTTACTGGCTGCGCAGCTGTCCTGGTTGCGCCGAAGGGCCGGGCCGCGACCCCGGAGAGCAGGGGAAGAAAGCTGATTGTTGTTATCCTGAGAGGAGCGGCGGACGGACTGGCGATCCTACCGAAGACTGATGATCCGGATATCGAGGCTTATCGAGGCCTTCTGATCGACCAGAAGGCCGCGCCGCTGTCGGACGGATTTGCTCTTCACTCTGCGATGCCGACGCTTGCGGCGATGTACCGAGCTGGCGAGGCGGCGTTTGTTCCTGCGTTCGCAGGCCCCTATCGCGAACGTTCGCACTTCGAAGCGCAGGATCTTCTGGAGTGTGGTGAAGTCCGGAAGGTTGTCTCGGACGGCTGGCTCAATCGCGCGTTACAGAAAGCGCCGGGGGGCTATTCCGCCGTTTCAATTGGTCCGGCCCAGCCTTTGATCCTGCGCGGCGCCGCGCAGAACGTATCGTCCTGGTCTCCTGCAGTTCTTCCGGAGGCGAGTGACGATACGATCGTCCGGCTGATGGATCTCTACGAGACCGATCCCGTTTTAAAGCAGGCTCTGTCTGCAGCCCTTGGCGCCGACATGGTCGCCGGAGGTATGGCGATGGACAGCAAGGGAGGGCGTGGAGGACCGGCCCAGTATGTTCCGCAGTTCGAGG
The DNA here is from genome assembly GCA_903831255.1 of uncultured Alphaproteobacteria bacterium. Lineage (GTDB taxonomy): Bacteria > Pseudomonadota > Alphaproteobacteria > Caulobacterales > Hyphomonadaceae > UBA7672. Next base: position 18,322 of record CAIKWZ010000003.1, on the reverse strand, counting down.
CGGCTGGTCGGTTTCTCGCACAGCCTGACGGACCGGAAATCGCTGTCGTGAGTCTTGAGGGTTGGGATACCCACACCCAGCAGAATCAGATGCTTCGGCAACGTCTCGCGGCGCTGGACAACGCAATCTGGAGGCTGAAAGAGACTTTGGGCGAGATCTGGAAGACCTCCACCCTGATCGCGGTCTCGGAGTTCGGTCGTACGGTTCGGGGTAATGGCGGTCAGGGAACGGATCATGGGACAGGCGGTCTGGCTATACTCGCGGGCGGCGCTGTGAAGGGCGGTCGTATGCTGGGCGACTGGCCGACATTGAAGACCGCCGCCCTGTTCGAAAATCGTGACCTGATGCCGACCGTCGACTCGCGGTCCGTTTTCAAGGGCCTTCTTCGCGACCATCTGGGGTGGGCCACACGCGACCTGAACGGATTCATTTTCCCCGATAGCGCCAACGCTCCCCCGTCGGTGGGGCTGGTCTAGGACACCGATAGACTGTCGGATCATTCGGATTGCATCCGCGTCGATGCGTCTGTCAGTTGTTTGACGGCATCAATCTTGGAGGGGCGTCTGTTGAAGACGAGCTCAGCGGAGTGAAAAGGTTGCGGCGTATGTTAGAGACTGCTAATCTTTTTCGTCCGCAGGGAGATTATCGCGTGGCGTCAAAAACCTCCATTCGCGGTGCGAAAGTTCAGTCGCGCTCGGCGCTTTCGGCTCCTGTTGAACAGCTTGAGCCGCGGGCGGAGGAGGCCGCGCGTCTGCTGAAGTTGCTCGCTAATGAACAACGTCTGACCGTTCTGTGCCGTTTGAGCGACTCTGAGATGTCGGTGACTGAGTTGGGCCAGCACGTCAATCTGACCCAGTCGGCACTGTCTCAGCATCTTGCGAAACTGAGGGCTGACGGATTGGTGTCGACCCGCAGAGATGCCCAGACGATTTACTATCGTCTCTCCGATCCGATCGCCGCGCGGCTCATCGGTGTTCTATGTGAGCTCTACGGAGGGCATTGAGCCGAGTTATCGGAATGCCGTGCCAGGCTTGACCCCGAGGCGCTTGAACACCATCGCGGCAGGGCAGAAACCGGTAAAGGCGGCCTGAAGCATGTTGGCGCCGGCGAACGCCGTCAGCCAAAGCCACGCAGGATGGACGAACTGGGCCAGAGCAAGTCCGGTCAGGACAACAATTCCAGCAAATGCGAGCACAGCGCGGTCAAGCGACATCGGATAAGCCTTTCTTCAAGTCTGAGCGGATCGGGATGGGCAGCGATCCTTGACCCATGAAACGAGATCGCCGGCCTGGATCAGTCCCGCATGACGTCCGATTTCCTTTTCCTGCTCGAACAGGATGAGCGCCGGTATGCCCGCGACCCTGAGGTTGTTGGGGGAGACGGCGGTATCTGCATTCATACGCAGGAGCCGGGCCTCGCCAGCCAGCCTCTGGGCCGCCGACGTGAACTGAGGCCCCATCATTCGGCACGGTCCGCACCACGGAGCCCAGACGTCGAGCAGGACAGGACCACGCGTAAGCCGCAGATGACGCGCCAGCCCATCGTCGTCGACATCAACCGGTTCTGTGAGAGACAGACTGTGCCGGCATTTGCCGCATTTTGCGAGAGCTGGGTCACGGCCGGACGCGACGCGATTGGCGGCGCCGCATGAAGGACAGACAGCCTGGGTGAGTAAAACCATATCCATTCAGGCCTTGAGTTTGTGGACGCCGATGGTTTCAAGAAGCATGCGTTCGTAGAAGGGTTCGCTGACGCCCTTGCGGATTTTGCCGAGAAAGTAGGCTTCGAAGCCCGCCTTCGCCATGTGGACCCACCCTCCCCGAGCCGACCAGTTCATGTTTCTCGGCGGGATCTGGGGCTGAGCGATGAAGGCGACGCCTCCATCGCCGAAGTCTGCAAGGCAGATAGCGTTCCAGGACGCTTCATGATCCGCTGCTCGTCCGCGGAGAAGCGCGCCCAGATTCTTCGCTGTGGCGGTGACCATAGATTCGATCATGAACCCTGTCTTGGGCACGCCCACGGGCACCGGAGTAGGGCCCATGGGCGGAATGGCGACCGTGACCCCGATACCGAATATGTTCGGGAAGGCGGGATTTCTCTGATGGGCGTCGGTCAGGACAAATCCCCGTGGGTTCACGAGCCCCTTGATGTCACGAATGGCCGGGACACCGCGAAAGGCTGGCAGCATCATTGAGTAGGCGAAGGGCAAAGTTCTTATGGCGTGAATCTCTCCACCTTCTGCGACTTCCTCAACGTGCATCTGGCCGGGCTCCACCCGGGTGATGCGCGCATTGACGATCCACTTGATATGGCGATTTCGCATCTCGCTCTCGAGCAGACCCCTGGTATCGCCGACGCCGTCGAGGCCAAGATGGCCGATGTAGGGTTCGGAAGTGACAAAGGTCATGGGGACCTTGTCGCGAAGCTTGCGTCGCCTGAGTTCAGTATCAAGGATCATGGCGAACTCATAAGCCGGTCCGAAGCAGGAGGCGCCCTGAACAGCCCCAACCACGATCGGGCCAGGCGCCTTGCAGAAGACCTCGAACGCCTCTCGCGCACTCTCTGCATGATCAATATGGCAGATGGACTGGGTGAACCCTTCAGGACCGGAGCCTGGGATCTCATCAAACGCAAGATCCGGACCGGTGGCGATCACAAGATAATCGTATGCGAGACGAGATCCATCATCTAGCTCGATGTCATTGCTATCGGGGTGGACTCTCTTTCCTCCGATCGCAGTGAAATTGATCCCGCGCTTCTTCATGATCCTGGGCAGGCTGACTTCGACAGCCTCCCTTTGTCTCCAGTTCACCGCGACCCAGGGGTTTGAGGGAACGAAGTGATAGGTATCGCCGCGGGATATCAGAGTGACGGAGTCCTCGGGTCTCAGCTCACGCCGGATCTCGAAGGCGGCGAGGACGCCGCCAAGTCCAGCTCCAAGGACGATTATATGCGCCACCCTTGCCTCCAGTCTAAAAATCGTCGTTGACATATATATTCGAATAAACGCATATAAGCAAGTGCTGACTGAAGCCGTGAATTAACAGACTGAAAGAGGGCCGCAGAAGAGGTATGACCGGCCCGTCAGCGCGACGAGAATTTCACGCCCTGCGCGGGCCGAATTGATCAGCCTCAAGGGTTCTGGGTGACATCGCAGGATGGGACGGAGTGCTTCTGTAACGGCAACGTCCCCTGGGATGGTCAGAGCAGTTGCCCGGTTCCGGTGTGTCACGCAGGAAGAAGGTCCAGAGCCGGCTAAGGCATCAGAATACGACCATAAAGAGTGAGCTAACTCATGATGGAGAGGAACAAAAATGTTTGGATCTAAAGCTGCGCCGACGGAGACCCCGCAGATCATCTCCGATGCGCTTGAGAGAGGCGAGATCATTCTGATCGACGTACGCGAGCCAGGAGAATACGCATCCGAACGAATTCATGGAGCGATGCTATTTCCGCTCTCCACCTTTGATGCGGCTGCGCTTCCGGATCCAACGGGTAAGGCTCTGGTTTTTCACTGCGGCTCGGGCAAGCGGTCTCAAACCGCCTATGAGCGCGCTGTGAAGGCAGGTGTCTCCGTTCGCTCTCACATGCAGGGGGGGATCGGCGCCTGGAAAGCTCAGGGCCTGCCGACGGTGACTGTGGATCCGGCCTCTGGCGTTCTTCGAGATCCGCGCTAGCGCTTCAGTGAGGGAATGACGAGTATGGTCAGTGCAGGTTGGATGTGGGCTGCTGGAAGTCTGGCGCTGACGATTTTGGCTGCATGTGGTGAGCCGCCCGAGGTGAAGACGGATGTGAGCCCGCGCGTTTCCGGGAGCGCACTGATCGTGAAGGAGGAGCCGGTTCCCGACTATCGCCTCGCTGCGGCGATCCTGACAAATCGCGACATTGGCGACGCGCGGGCGCGCATAGGCGGGGTTTTGACGCAGATTGTGGTGAGGGAGGGAGAGAGCGTCCGGCCCGGTCAGTTGCTGGCGGTGATTGCTGACGAGCGGGTGACCCTGGAGGCGCGGGCGGGGCTTGCGTTGGTCGCCGCTTCGGAAGCCGGCGCTGTGAAGGCCCGTCAGGATCTGGCGAGAGCTGAACGTCTCTTCGCGGGAGAGGCCATTTCGGCGTCAGGCCTTGACGCCGCGCGGGCTCAGGCTCGCGCCGCTGAGGCGCAGCTCAATGCAGCGCGCGCACAGGCCGGCGCTGCGCAGGCAGTCAGTGATTCAGGCATGATCCGCGCGCCTGCCGCGGGACAGGTGACCCGTCTGCCTTATCCCAGGGGGGCGGTGATCGCTCAAGGCGATGTCGTTGCAGAAGTTTCTGTAGGTGAACCTGTTCTTAGAATTGAACTTCCTGAGTCAGAGGCGGCTCATTTGCAGGAAGGGGCCTTCATTCGTCTGACGTCTGATCTCGAGGGTGCCCCCGTGGTCTCGGCGGTGATCCGTCAGATCTATCCGTCAGTCCGCGGAGGACAGGTGACCGCAGACCTTGAACCTCCGAAGCCGCATGTCGGGCTCCTCGGTTCGCGGATACGTGTGCTCGTGCCAGCCGGGGTGCGTCAGGCGATCGTGATTCCGTCCGCCTATCTCGCCAGCCGGTTTGGAGCCGACTATGTCCGCCTCGAAACTCAGGATGGCGGCGTTATCGACGCTCCAGTCCAGCGAGGTCTTTTGTCTCCCACCTCTGAGAGGCCCGACGCAGTAGAGATCCTGTCGGGGCTGAGGGCCGGAGACAGGATTCTTCCCCAGGATAAACGGCCATGAACCTTGGTTTGTCCGGACGGCTGACACAGGCGACGATTCGCTCTCCTCTGACCCCGCTTTTCCTCATGACTGCGTTGGCTCTTGGCCTGCTGGGGCTGATCACCATCCCTCGTGAGGAGGAGCCGCAGATCAGCGTCCCGCTCGTGGACATAATGATCCGGACGGACGGCGTCGGTGCGATCGACGCGGTCGAGCTTGTCACCAAGCCGATGGAGATCCTCGTTAAGGGCATTGACGGGGTCGAGCACGTTTACAGTCAGACCGCAGATGACAGCGTTCTCGTGACGGCGCGCTTTAAGGTGGGAACAGACAAGGATGACGCCGTTCTGCGTATTCATGAGAAGATCCGGCAGAACTCCGATCGGCTACCGACCGGGATCCCGGAACCGCTGGTTCAGGCCAAGGGGATAAGCGACGTTCCCATTCTTGTCTTGACGCTTTCGCCGCGGCCCGAGGCGGCGGACAGGTGGACGGATCAGGATCTTTTCCGGGTCGCAGACGAGCTGCATACCGAGCTCATGAAGGTCACGGATGTCGGATCGACTTTTATCGTCGGCGGCCGTCCTCAGGAGATCCGCATCACGCCTGATCCAGGTCGAATGACCCTGTTCGGGGTTCCCTTGCCAGCGATGGTCGACGCCCTCGCGAGCGCAAATCAGACTTTCCCATCCGGAGATCTCCATGCTGCGGACAGAAACCTGACGACCCGGGTCGGAGAGACCCTGTCGTCGTCCGAGCAGATCGGGTTGCTGACCGTTCGGGCGATGGACGGTCGGATCGTATACCTGCGGGATGTCGCTGACGTCTCGCTGACGGCTAGGGAGGATCAGGCGAGGGTATGGCGGTTTTCGCGCGCGGACGGACGATTGACCATGCTTCCCGCCGTCAGTCTCGCAATCGCGAAGCGAGACGGGGCTAATGCGGTCCGGGTTTCCGAGGATGTCGAGGCCAGGCTTCATGCGCTTGATGGGAGGCTGATCCCCGATGGGGTCTCGGTAGACATCACCCGAAACTATGGGGAGACGGCTGACGAGAAGGCCAACGAACTGCTCTTTCATCTGGGTCTTGCGACCGTCTCGATCGTGATCCTGATCGCCTTTGCGATCGGGATTCGTGAGGCGTTCGTGACTGCCTTCGTTATTCCAACCACCATTCTTCTTACGCTCTTTGCTTCCAACCTCATGGGATACACGATCAACAGGGTGAGCCTCTTCGCACTGATCTTTTCGATCGGCATTCTTGTCGACGATGCGATCGTGGTAATCGAAAACATTGCCCGCCACTGGTCTATGAGAGATGGACGGGACCGTCGTGTGGCCGCTGTCGAGGCTGTCGCCGAGGTCGGAAATCCCACCATTGTCGCCACGCTGACCGTGATCGCCGCCCTTCTGCCTATGATGTTCGTATCCGGTCTGATGGGGCCCTACATGGCCCCGATCCCGGCCAATGCGTCGGCGGCGATGGTATTTTCCTTTTTTGTCGCGATGGTTCTCGCGCCGTGGCTGATGGTTCGGTTGGCCAGAAAGGCCATTCGGGAAGGCGCAGGCGGAGGCGAACACGAGCATGCCGATGACGGCGGTCGTCTGGGCAGGCTTTATGTGCGGGTAGCCTCTCCTGTCATCAGATCGCGATCATCGGCGCTTGTTTTCCTTGTGGGCGTTGGTCTTGCGACTGTCCTCGCATGTACCCTCTTCGCCACCCGGACGGTGAGGGTCAAGCTCCTGCCTTTCGACAATAAGTCCGAACTTCAGGTCGTGATCGATCTGCCTGAAGGTTCGAGTCTGCAGGGCGTGGAGCGCGCGCTGATCGAAGCGGCCGGCATCGTGACCGCCATGCCAGAGGTGGTGTCGGCCGAAGGGTACGCCGGAACCGCCTCGCCGTTTAACTTCAACGGGCTGGTTCGCCACTACTACCTGCGAAACCGACCGGAGCTGGGAGATCTTCAGGTCAGACTTGCGGAACGTGATCAGCGCAAGCGATCGAGTCACGAGGTCGCACTCGATATGCGTCGACGCCTGGAGGCTCTCGCCCTTCCTGAAGGGTCTGTCGTGAGGGTCGTGGAGGTGCCTCCTGGACCGCCGGTGATTTCCACTCTCCTTGCGGAAATCTACGGTCCTGACGCTGAAACCCGTCGGGCCGTGGCGACGGAGGTCAGGGAGGTGTTTTCGGGCATTCCATACATCGTCGATGTAGATGACAGCTTTGGCGCACGAAGGCCCCGGCTTCACATCACGCCAAGCCGGGATCAGATTGATTTCTTTGGCGTGCGGGAGGGGGATGTCGTTCAGTCTATATCTCTCGCCCTTCAGGGCCGGGTGGTGGGATATTCTCATCAGGGAGGGGGACGCAATCCGATTGAGATCTCGGTTCGCCTGCCTCACGCCATGCGAACATGGTCGGAGGGCCTGAAAACCCTTCCCGTCGCAGCCAGCGCAGATGGCGCTCGTCTTGTAGAGCTTGGAGAACTGGTTGATGCCCGTGATGAGTTGGGCGAGCATCCCATATTCCGGCGCGACGGTCGCTACGCGGAAATGGTGATGGGGGAGCTCGCCGGCGCCTACGAAGCTCCCATTTACGGCATGCTGGACGTCGAGGCGGCGATTGATCGCCATGACTGGGGCGATCTCCCGAAGCCGGCTGTGCGCCTTTATGGTCAGCCTGAGGACGAGAGCGCGAGTACGCTGCTCTGGGACGGAGAGTGGGAGATCACCTATGTGACGTTCCGGGATATGGGCGCAGCGTTCGCCGTGGCTATTCTGGGGATTTACATTCTCGTGGTCGCACAATTCGGAAGCTTTCGACTTCCCTTGGTTATTCTCACCCCCATCCCCCTGACACTGATTGGTATTGTCGTGGGCCACATCCTGTTCAACGCAGCCTTCACCGCCACCTCGATGATCGGCTTCATTGCTCTTGCAGGGATCATCGTCCGGAACTCGATCCTGCTGGTCGATTTCATAAGAACGGCCGGAGCCGGACATGCGCCCTTGCGCGAGGTCCTGCTGAAAGCTGGAGCGATCCGGTTCAAGCCTATCCTCCTGACCGCGGCAGCCGCCATGATCGGAGCCTCCGTGATCCTGAGCGATCCGATTTTCCAGGGATTGGCGATTTCTCTACTGTTCGGTCTCGCGTCCTCAACCCTGCTCACCGTTCTGGTCATTCCCGCCATCTATATCGTCATGCGCGATGACGGCCGATCGGGTGTCAGCCATGTGGCTGGATCGACAGCCTAGGGGTCGCTTCTTCAGGGGGGAGGGGGCGAGCTCATTGAGCGGCGGGCATCTGTCAGCTTTTTTGCTGTCGTGGGCGATGGGGGCGCCCCGCGCGTTACGGCCGTGGGCGCCTTGCAGTTCGTCCGGCCTCAGTGCAGAGCAGGGGAGATAGCGGTGGGAGCATGATCGTGACAATTCATTACCATGAAGGCGACCTGCCGGCGCAGGTGAGTTTTGGCTCTTCCGTGGCGATCGATACCGAGGCCATGGGCCTGAATCCCTTCCGCGACGCGCTTTGCGTCGTGCAGCTTTCCGATGGCCGTGGGGATGTCCATGTCGTTCGCTTGCGGCGGCCGGACTATGACTGTCCTCATCTCAAGGGGCTGCTCGCCAATCCGCGGGTTCTGAAGATATTCCACTACGCCCGTTTTGACATTGGGATGCTTCAGCATTGGCTTGGGGTGCCGACCTTCCCGGTCTATTGCACCAAGGTGGCCTCGCGCCTCGCGAGAACCTATACGGATCGCCACGGCCTCAAAGATCTCGCCCGCGAGCTTGTCGGCGTCGATATGTCCAAGGCGCAGCAGAGCTCTGACTGGGGTGCTGATAAGCTCTCGGACGCTCAGCTCTCCTACGCAGCGTCTGATGTTCTTCATCTCCATGACATCAAGGCCCGCCTTGATGTGATGCTAGAGAGGGAGGGGCGCACGGATCTGGCTCAGGCGTGTTTTGATTTCCTTCCCGTTCGCGCGGCTCTGGATCTGAGCGGCTGGGCGGAGGAAGATGTTTTCTCGCATTCCTGATCCGACGTTTCGGTCAGGTTTGACGGGCCCGCACTGATCCTGCCCCTTCAATTCAGGCCTCATCGGTTCTAGAGTGACCTTTCCAGGCTGGTGTCATTCCCCCAGTGCCTCCTGGCCGGTCGAGGGGGCGCGCGGACAGAGGGTCATGGCGACCGTAGGGCATCATTCTATGGACTTGTGGGGGCCGCGGCGGGCGACCTCCCTCAAGGACGCTCGCCGGCGAACGGGCATTGTCCACGTGATCCGCTTCCTGTTTGTGACCGGCGCCCTGGTTTCCGCAGGATTTCTTCTTGGGCCGGTGGTCAGAGGCGCATTCACCAATGTGAAGCCGGCGAGGATGCTTCCGTCCATGACCGTCACCATTCTCAATCCGCGCTTCGAAGGGCGCGACGCGAATGACAAACCGTACGTCCTGACGGCCGAATCGGCGCGTCGGCGGCGGGAGAGCCCGTCGCTTGTCGATCTGGTGAACCCCCGTCTCGAGGACGAAACTTCAACCAGCGTTCAGGCCCGCGAGGGTGTTTTTGACCGTTCGGCCCAGATCCTGGACCTCGTGGGCGACGTGGTCATGACGGATGCGGCCGGTTACACGTTCTCCACCGAGCGCTCTCGTATGTTCATGAAGGAAAACCGTGTCGTGTCAGATACGGGGCTGACCGGTTTCGGCCCCATTGGCGAGGTCAGGGCGGACGCGTATGAGGTCCTTGACGGGGGGGAGAGGATTATCCTCACCGGTAATGTATGGTCGAAATTCGTGAACACCGCCGATCGGGCCGATCGCCCGGCGCGACGCGAGCAATAGAGAGGCGCCCTCCCATGACCTCAATGAAGTCGAAGGCTGTGCGGGTGCTCGTTCCTGCGGGTCTGGCTGCGCTCGTTGTCGGGGCGTCTATGGCCCAGATCTCGAAGTCCGACGTGCCGGTGGAAGTTACCGCTGAGCGCGTGGAAGCGGTTCGTAGCGACGGTCGGATTGTTTATTCGGGACAGGTCGTGGTTACTCAGGGCGACAGTCGGATTACGTCCGATTTACTGACAGTCGTATGTGCTCGGGAGCCGGCCGCAGCGGGTCAGCCGCAGGATCAGTCCTGCGCAGAGATCGAGCAGATGATCGCAGAGGGCAACGTTTACTACACGACCGCCGAGGAGAAGATCCGCGGCGATCGGGCTGAGTATGACTATCGAAATGACACGATCACGATGACGGGCGATGTGATCATGTCCCGCGGAGAAGAGGGCGTCATTCGCGGTACCCGGCTTGTCTACAGCGTCGCCGAGGGACGCGCGACGGTGACCGCCGGGACCTCCCCTGTCCTCAGCATCTTTACCCCGGTCGAACGAGACGAGCCGGCCAATTCCCAGAAACCCTAGTGCCGGGCCCTGCCTTTCGCGTCTCGCGCGATGGGAGGATGCGGTGAGCGTACGGATTTAGTCGGATGCAGACGGAAGACAGGGCCGGCGAGGCCGATGGCCTGAGGGCGAACCATCTGGCGAAGGCGTTCAAGGGGCGTCAGGTGGTCAAGGATGTGAGCTTGCATCTCCGGCGTGGAGAGATTGCAGGCCTGCTAGGTCCGAACGGAGCAGGAAAAACCACCTGTTTTTACATCATGATGGGCCTCATCCATGCCGACGAGGGCAGCGTTACAATTGATGGGGAAGATGTCACCGGCCTTCCGATGTACCAGAGGGCGCGACTTGGCGTTGGCTATCTGCCTCAGGAGAACTCCATTTTCCGGGGCATGACCGTTTATGAGAACGTCATGAGCGTCGCGGAACTCACGGAAAAGACCCCAGCCAAGCGCCGCGAGCTGACGGAGACACTGCTTGAGGAGCTGCAGATCGCTCATCTTGGCGCGCAAAACGCGAATTCCCTGTCGGGCGGCGAGCGCCGTCGGGTAGAGATCGCGCGCGCTCTGGCCTCACGCCCAAGCTTCATGCTGCTGGACGAGCCCTTTACGGGTATCGACCCCCTGGCGGTATCCGATATTTCCGAGCTGGTCCGCTATCTTAAGGACAGGGGGCTCGGCGTTCTCATCACTGATCACCAGGTTCGGGAGACACTGGAGATCGTTGACCGGGCGTCCATCATTTACGACGGAAAGGTTCTGTTCGAGGGGACCCCGGCTGAGGTTCTGTCCAATGAAGACGTCCGGCGCGTCTACCTCGGCGCCCGCTTTTCCGCACCCTCGCCGATCGGGGCCTGACGCGCCTCCTCCCGCTGCGATCACGGACTGTTAAGATCGTTCCGTTAATCTCCCGAAAAGGATTTCCCGGTCGTCTGTGGATCGTCGGGGATCGGGCGGGGCCTGTCCCCATTTTGCCGGTGCCGGGAGGAGATTTCCGTGTCGATCGCCCCACGCCTTCAGCTGCGCCAGGGTCAGTCCCTGGTCATGACGCCGCAGCTGCAGCAGGCGATCAAGCTGCTTCAGCTCTCCAACATTGAACTGGCGGAGTATGTTGAGGCCGAGATCGAGAAGAACCCGCTCCTCGAGAGGATCGAGCGTTCCGAGCCCGCCGAGGCGCCGGAACCCGAGATCCGGACGGACCGACGCGAGGAGATGGATCTCGGCGACAGCGCCGCCTCGGAGGCCGCCGCCTCCGATCTCGACGCACGACACGAGGATGTTTACGAAGCAGATTCGGCCTCCGAGATCGCCGGTGCGGCGGGGCCCTCTGCTCAGCTTGACTGGTCGCGGGCAGGGTCAGGCAAGCAGGCCTCTGAAGATTTCGACCTCGAGACCATCACCGCCGAAGCCCGGACGCTTCGGGATCACCTTGATGATCAGCTGATGCTGGCGGGGCTCACCGAAGCGGATCGTCTGATCGCATCACGGCTGATTGAGGAGACCGATGAGGCGGGCTTCATGCGAGGCGACGTCCACGAGATCGCCGGCCTTCTGGGCACGGACGTCGAGGATGTGGAAGCGGTGCTTGAGCTGTGCCAGGGCTTCGAGCCGACCGGCGTGATGGCGCGGGATATCCGGGAGTGCCTCGCGCTGCAGCTTCGGGAGCGTGATCGTCTCGATCCGGCCATGAGCGCTCTTCTAGACAATCTCGAGCTTGTGGCGAAACGGGATGTACGTCGGCTCGCAGATATCTGTGGTGTTGATCACGAAGACGTTGTCGACATGATCGCGGAATTGCGGACCCTCACGCCTAGGCCGGGGGCGGCGTTTGCGGGCGAGGAAGCCCCCAGCGTGATCCCGGATGTTTTCGTCAGGGAGCTGCCGAGCGGGGCCTTTTCCATAGAGCTCAACGCCGACACCCTGCCTAAAGTGCTCATCGATCGGACCTACTATGCTCAGGTGGCCGGTCTCTCCCGGACAGAGGAAGACAAGGCGTTCTTGAATGACTGCCACGCGAGCGCCAGCTGGTTGATCAAGAGTCTCGATCAGCGCGCCCGGACGATTCTCAAGGTCGCAAGTGAGATAGTCAGGCAGCAGGACGGCTTCTTCGTCTCTGGAGTGAAGGCTCTTCGGCCCCTCAATCTCAAGACGGTCGCGGATGCGGTCGAGATGCATGAATCGACAGTCTCCCGAGTCACGTCGAACAAGTACATGGCCACTCCCAGAGGCGTCTTCGAACTCAAATACTTCTTTTCCGCCTCGATTCCTTCTGTTCAGGGCGGTGAGGCTCATTCGGCCGAGGCTGTCCGTCATCGGATCAAGGACATGATCGATCAGGAGCACCCTGAGGCGATCCTTTCAGATGATCAGATTGTCGAGCGCCTTCGCGCCTTTGGTGTCGACATCGCGCGCCGAACCGTCGCCAAGTATCGGGAATCATTGAAAATACCATCATCTGTCGATCGTCGGCGCCATCTCGCCGCCGGCGGTTAAAGGCAGGAATGCTGAGGCAGGCGCGTTGACGTTGCGCGCCCGGGCGCCCACTCTTTTAAGAGGGGCGGACGTCCGTCCCGCTTAGGAGGCTTCCGTGCTGGTTCAGATCGCTGGAAAAAAGATTGAAGTCGGGGCGGCTCTTCAGGAGAGGATCGCGGCCGGCCTCGAGGAACGGATCTCGAAGTACTTCGATCGCGCTGGGGAGGCCTTTGTGACGGTCTCGAAGCCCGGATGGGCCTTCAATGTGGATTGTTCGGTCCACTTGCCGTCAGGGGTCACGCTTCAGGCCCATGGAGAAGGCGATGACCCTTATCAGGCGTTCGAGCAGCTCCTCGACAGGATCGAGGCCAGGGTGCGCCGTTACAAAAGTCGCCTCCGGAATCACAGGGTCAAGGAGCCTTTGCCGGTTCAGATGGCGCCCGAGCGGGTGATTCGCCCGGAAGACGAAGGCGACAGCGAGGTCGAACTCGGCGAAGCCCCGGCGATCATCGCCGAATCGGACACCCGGATCCGCACCATGACGGTTTCCATGGCGGTCATGCAGCTGGAGCTGGTTGATTCTCAGGCATTGATGTTCCGCAATGCTGTACACGGCGGTCTCAACATGGTCTTCAGGCGCGCCGACGGTAACGTCGGATGGGTGGATCCCGGTCGCGACCTGTGACTGCGGGCTGGGCACAAGGCCAGTTTCGCGGCGGACGGCGTCCGGTCGACCCGAAGTCGGAAGCTGAAAGTCTGGTATTCGTGTCCCTCGTGAGCGTGTGTCTGTAATGTCCTCTTTGCATGATCTGCTTCATCTTGGCGCAGTTTATCCCCGCGCCCGGTGGCAAGGGCGGCGTCAGGTGCTGGCCGAGTTCTCGGAAGGTATGGCGCGGACGTTGTCTCTTGACCCGAGGCGCGTGCACGAGGCCGTACTCGAACGCGAGCGCTTGGGATCAACGGGCGTGGGCGAGGGCGTGGCTATACCGCATGCCCGGCTAGACGGCCTTGACCGGCCGGTTGGAGGCTTCGCCCGACTGATCGAGCCAGCAGATTTCGACGCCATCGATCAGCGCCGGTGTGATCTCGTGTTCATGCTGCTCACCCCAAGCGAAGCAGGCGCCGATCATCTTCGTGCTTTAGCCAGGGTTTCCCGGCTCTTCCGGCAGGAAGCCATCCGGAGCGCTCTGCGCAAGGCCCAGACAGCGGAAGACGTCCTGAACGTCCTCGTGGCCCGACAGGCCGACGACGCGGCCTGAGGCCCTCTTCGGACCTATTCCTGCGACACTATGCGAGAGGGGCGTGTCGCGCGCGCATGGGCGGGGACATGAAAAAACCCCAACCCGTAGGGTTGGGGTTTGAAACTGGTGGAGCCAGGCGGAATCGAACCGCCGACCTTGTGAATGCCATTCACACGCTCTCCCAACTGAGCTATGGCCCCGTTCCGCTGAAGCGCCGCCTGTGTCTGGACACGTGCGTCTGATCCAGCTGATTCAGATCTGGGAGCCCGTGCTTATAACGGGCGCCACCTGGGATCAAGGGTGATCCTTCAAACGAAGGTCAGAGCTCCTCCTCGTCGGCTTCATCCTCGATCTCAATATCCTCGTCGTCAAACTCTTCATCCTCATCGATGACCGTGAGGCCGTCATCCTCGTCCTCGATCTCGTCCTCGATTTCCTCATCTTCCACGCCCGGAGCAGCATACTTCTTGCTGACCGGCACGCGAGGGGCGGGTTCGCCTTCCTCTTCCTCGGTTTCCACGACGTCGTCATCCACGAGGTCGACCTCTTCGGTCTCCTCGATCTCGACTTCCTCGTCGTCGTCCGTTCCTGCCGCGGTCTCGAGATCTTCATCCTCCTCGTCATCCGCAGGCGCGGGATTGACCTTTTCCCTGGAGCGCTTTGGCTTCAGGAGGTCGGAGGATGGATCGAACGTCGCCGTGCACTTCGGGCACACGGCCGGACGTTTTCCAAGATCGTAGAATTTCGCCCCACATTCGGGACAGGTGCGCTTTTCGCCGAGATCGATATTCGCCACGGTCAATCCCCATAACTTGGGTCGGGCGCTTGCCATGATCGCGGCGGTCTGTAAAGCGCTGTATTCCTGTCCGAGCCCAACCGAGGCGCGGCGTTCTGTTCAGAGGCCCGGCTCTCGCCCATGCGCGCCACGTCCAGTCCAGTGAAGCTCGTCTCGGGTGCGATCCGCGCGCCGGGCGACAAGTCGTGTTCCCATCGTGCGCTGATGATGGCTGCGGTAGCTGAGGGAAGCACAACGGTTTCGGGTCTTCTTGAGGGGGAAGACGTCATCAACACCGCTCGGGCGGTCGCCGCTCTGGGGGCGGGCGTCGAGCGTCTGGGCGCTGGGGTTTGGCGCATTGAGGGGGTCGGACGACGCGGTTTGACCTCGCCGACCATGGACATAGATTTCGGAAATTCCGGCACGGGGGCCCGGCTCATGATGGGGCTGGCGGCCGGTCATGACCTGACGGCCCGGTTCGTCGGCGACGAATCGCTGTCGTCACGGCCGATGGATCGGGTGCTCCGGCCTTTGCGGGAGATGGGGCTGGTCGCCGAGACGGCGCCGGGCGGGCGCCTTCCGGTTCGTCTGACCGGCGGCCGGTTGAAGGCCGTCCGCTATGCGCCCCCCGAGGCCTCCGCGCAGGTCAAGTCCGCCATCCTGCTCGCGGGCCTCAGGGCGACAGGCCTGACGGTCGTCGAGGAGAAGGAAGCCACGCGGGATCACACCGAGCGCATGCTCCGCGCCTTCGGGGTTGAGGTCGGTGTGGAGCTCCGGGATGGCGCGGGACCGGTCGTCAGCATTCGCGGCGGGCAGGATCTTCGGGCCGGTGAGGCGAGCGTGGCGGGCGACCCCTCTTCGTCGGCCTTCGCCCTTGCGGCCGGACTGATTGCTGGCGGCGAGGCGGCTGTCTCCGGTATGCTTGATAATGTGACGCGGACGGGTTTCATGACAGCAGCGCGCGAAATGGGGGCCGATGTGACGATCCTCCCTGACGGGCTGGCGACCGGCGAAGCGACGGTTCGCGCAATCGCCCGCGGATCCGCTCTTCGGGGCGTGCGGCTCGATCCGGCCCTGGTGCCCTCGATGATCGACGAGTTGCCGATTTTCTCCGTTCTCGCGGCCTTTGCTGAGGGCGAGACTCTGGTGACCGGGGCGGCTGAGCTGAGGGTCAAGGAGAGTGACCGGATCCGGGCCATCTGCGCCATGCTCTCTGCCAATGGTGTCGAGGTGGAGGAGCTGGCGGACGGGTTTCGGATCCAGGGCTGCGGTTCGCGTGGCGTTCCCGGAGGCGGGCTGGTTGAGGCGCGCCATGACCATCGCATCGCGATGTCCGCTCTGGTGATGGGAGCAGCCTCTCAGGCGTCCGTATCGGTCGATGATGTCGACATGATCGCCACAAGCTATCCCGAATTTTTCGAACATATGGCCTTCCTCGGAGCGGATTTGACCCGGGCGGACCGATGATCATCGCCATTGACGGCACCACGAGCAGCGGCAAGGGCACGCTGGCCCGCCGGCTGGCGGAGCTCTACCGTCTTCCGCATCTGGATACGGGGCTTCTCTATCGCGGTCTTGCGGCCCTGGCGTTGAGGGAGGGGTGCGACCTCACGGCCGCCGAGAGTTGTGCGGACCTCGCGCCTCGTCTTGATCTGAAGGAGTTCGCGGAGAGGGAGCTTCGCGGTGCGCGGATCGGCGCGGCCGCCTCGGTCGTCGCCTCTCACGGGCCCGTGCGCCGGGCCCTTTTCGCTCTGCAGAGAGATTTTGCGCGCCGTCCCGGCGGCGCCGTACTCGACGGTCGGGACATTGGGACGGTCATCGCGCCGGAGGCGGAGGCGAAATTCTGGGTCGATGCTGATGTGACGGTGAGGGCGGGGCGGCGCTTTCGCGAGCTGCGGGCGCTGGGCGAACCGGTGACGGAAGAGGGAGTGCTCGCGCAGCTGCGCGAGCGCGATGCGCGTGACGCTGGCCGAAAGGACGCGCCCATGAAACCGGCAGACGACGCGTTTAGCGTGGATACAACCCATATGGATCCTGATCAGGTCATGGGGGCCGCCTTGTCCCGCCTCGCAGCGCTGGGACTGTCGGCGCAGTTCCCCTGAGGCCGCCGACCACCGCTTCCGGTTGACTTTTCAGGGACTCACGATCAAAACACCGCCTCCCGTAACGCGACGCCTCCAGGCCTCAGGGCTCTGGGGCGTTATTGGTGTTGGGGACATGGTCCCGTTTTTTCCCGGACCTGAACCTTTTTCTGACGCCGCATGGTGCGGCCAGACCGCCGGAACAACCGGCCGGCCCGTAACGACGAACGATTTGGAGCCTTGATGACCGCCGCTGATCTCAATCCGTCTGCTGATGATTTCGCCGCCCTCTTCGAAGAGAGCTTTTCCGATAATCGGATGATCGAAGGACGGGTCGTCGCTGCGACCGTCACTGGCGTTTCTGGAGATTTTATCACGGTCGATGTCGGCCTCAAGACGGAGGGGCGCATCTCCGCGCGTGAGTTCTCAGCCGATGAGACCCAGCCGAAAGTCGGAGAGGTCGTCGAAGTTTATCTTGAGCGTATCGAGAACGCTCTCGGCGACGCCGTTCTGTCCCGGGACAAGGCCCGGCGCGAGGAAGCCTGGACCCGCCTGGAGCGCGTGGCTGAGCGCAAAGAGACCGTCAAGGGAGAGATCGTCGGTCGGGTTAAGGGCGGCTTCACCGTCGACCTCGGCGGGGTCAACGCCTTCCTTCCCGGTTCGCAAGTGGATATCCGGCCCATCCGCGATGTTGGCCCGCTGATGGGTCATTCCCAGCCCTTCGCAATCCTCAAGATGGATCGCCCCCGCGGCAACATCGTCGTGTCCCGGCGCGCGGTGCTGGAGGAAAGCCGCGCCGAGCAGCGTGCTGAGATCGTGGGCAATATGGCCGAGGGCGAGCGCCGCCGGGGCGTGGTGAAGAACATCACCGACTACGGCGCTTTCGTGGATCTTGGAGGCATCGACGGCCTGCTGCATGTCACCGACATGAGCTGGAAGCGCGTGTCGCATCCGAGCCAGGTTGTTGAAGTCGGTCAGGAAGTCGAAGTTCAGATCATCAAGATCAATCCCGACACGCAGCGCATCTCTCTCGGCATGAAGCAGCTCATGTCCGATCCTTGGGATGGCGTCATCGCCAAGTATCCGATCGGCGCCAAGCTGTCGGGTCGTGTGACCAACATCACTGATTACGGCGCCTTCGTTGAACTTGAGGATGGCGTTGAGGGTCTCATCCATGTCTCTGAGATGAGCTGGACGAAGAAAAACCTTCATCCGGGCAAGATCATTTCGTCCTCTCAGGAGGTCGATGTGATGGTTCTCGATGTTGACAGTGACAAGCGCCGGATTTCGCTCGGCCTGAAGCAGGTGATGAACAATCCCTGGGAGGCGTTCGTGTCCGAGCATCCGGTTGGAACCGATGTCACGGGAGAGATCCGCGGCATCACCGAGTTCGGCATGTTTGTCGGATTGGGAGCCGATCTGGACGGCATGGTGCACATCAACGACATCGACTGGAACGTGCCCGGCGAAGAGGCGATCAAGGCCTACAACAAAGGGGACATGGTCAAGGCTCGCGTTCTCGATGTCGATGTCGAGAAGGAGCGTATCTCTCTGGGCGTGAAGCAGCTGTCGAGCGACCCGGCCGAGAGCGTCGATTTGCGGAAGAATTCGGTCGTGACGACGGTCGTGACCGAAGTGACGTCCGGC
>CAIKWZ010000002.1 GCA_903831255.1 uncultured Alphaproteobacteria bacterium | reverse complement strand
GAGACCCACGGCCGACGGATTGGGCGTGTTCCGGACCTGGGCGGTGAACTCGCCATGAGCGGGAACCGTGATGAGCCGACCGGCATCATAAAAACTTTCGGGTCCCTGGAGCTCGAGAATGAAATCGATCGGCGCGGTGTTACGGAAGGTGACCGGGGTCATCTTCACTCCCGCCGGCGGGACGCCGACGTTCAGGGAGAGGTTTCCTTTCACGACCGCTTCGACATGTTGGGGGCGTCCCACCAGACTCCCTTTGAAGATCGCGACCGTATCTCCCGCCTTCAGCGCCGCCTTGAACCCTTCCGGGGTGAGATCGCGCGTCAGCACGAGGGTCGCAGTCCGGTGGCCCCCATTGGCGATGTCATAGTCCCAGTCGACGAGCCCGTGGACGTCTGAGGTTCCCAGAACGGTGAGGTTGTACTCAAAGGCGATATCGAGCGCCTCGGGCGAGAGATCCTGTCCGTTCGCCACCTCAACCCCATGCAGTAGGCCCGCGCGGATAAGGTCGCGGTGCATATCCGTCATGCGGGCGACGCCATCGGGCGTCTGAGCTGTCCAGTAGGGATGGTTCCAGAACACGAACGCCCCCTGGGCGTTGGCCTCCTCGAAGGCTGCGCGCGCATCGGTCTTGATGAGCTTGTTGGCGTCCTTGATGAAGACCGCGTTGACGTGTCCTGGCGGCATGCCGCGTGTCACCTCGGCGCCGGGGATGACCAGGAGATCCTTTTCCGGATCGCGTTCGCGAAGCGGACGGGGGCGAGCCTCGGCGAGGGCGAGTTCGTAGGAGCGGTTGCGGTCGGGATGGGGAATGTCAGCCTTCTTGGGCTGATATTCGAGATGTTCGGTGACGGCGAGAGCTCCCAGGCCGTCCTTCTGCGCCTCCTGCACCCGGATGGTGGGCCAGACCATGCCGTCTGAGAAGACGGAATGCGTGTGGAGGTCGACCGCCATGACGTAACGTCCGTCGCCCAGGCGCGGAAAGGACAGCTTTCGGGTGGTCTCAGAGGGTTCGTGAGCGAAGGCCGGTGCGGCAAGAAGGACGCTCGCTGTCAGGGCGCGAAGAGATCTCATCGGTTTCACCTCTTTGGTTCGGGCATAGATACGTCATGCCGATCTGACATGACACCTTCATGACGGGGCGGCATGACGGGGCGGGCATGACGGGCCGGGAGCCCGATTTTCAGGATTGCGCGCTCCCGTTCGGAGCCTGCCCGTCTATTTGGGTCGGCGTCAGGGAAGGACGCTGACGCCGAACAGATGGGGATGCAGGCCATGCGCGATGGCGCCGAAGGCAATGAGACCTGCGACGACGGCGATTCCATCGCCGAGGAGTTTCGGGGATATCTCCGGCTGCGGACGACGCTTCTGCGCGATGCGGTCGATCACGCCGTAGGCGAGGAAAGATCCGAAGAGCAGAAGTGAGGCGAGGTCGCCATTGGCGCACACATGAGCAAACGCCCAGAGCTTGATCCCGGCCAGCATGGGATGGCGCGTGAGCTTGCGTATATGGCCCGCAGGCGCATAGGCCGCCGCCAGAAGAATGAGGGCGATCGGCATCAGCGCGAGAACGATGTGACGGACGAAGACCGGCGGCTCGTAGAAAACAGGAGCGTCGGGCCTGATCTGCGCATAGCCGTAGATCAGTCCGGCGAGGCCGGCCAGAGAGATGAGCGAGTAAAGACCCTTGTAAGCGCCGGCGCCCATGCGCGAAGGCAGATCGCCTTCGCCGCGGGCTCTGAAGGCGGAAAACAGGTGAGTTCCGAAGAACAACGCCCACCCGGCGGCGAAGACCGCATATCCCATTGTCTCTCTCCCCTTTGTGTTTGGATCGAGAGAAGCCCACTTCGCTCCTCCGGGCAAGGCTGCGCCGGGAGAGACTGTGTCGTCGGGACGCGACCTGTCAGTCCGAGGGGGCGAGGAGGGCTGCGGCGGAGCCGAGGCTCAGGGCGGCGGCTCCCAGCATCAGAAGCATAGCTGCGCCGAATTCCGGAGACCCTGAGACGGCAAGGCCCGACAGGTCGACATCGGTCGTGATCAGAGATGTGGTCAGACTGGCGAGCGCTTCTCCGCCCAGAAGCCAGCCGAATGCGGCCCCCGTCACTCCCGCAAGAGAGGCGATTGACAGGACGGCGATCCGAAGCCGGCGTTCGGCGCGGATCAGGCGCGCGATCCGACCGGAGAAATCCTGATCAGGGATCTCGTTCGTCTGCTCGCGGAACAGGTTTTCAAGATTGTCTGTCACCTCGATGCTCCTCCCCGATACTCGGGCGCATAATCTGATAGCATGGTCTGAAGCCGGGCGCGTCCCCTGAGCGTCCAGGATTTCACAGTTCCGATGGGCGCATCGAGCACCCGGGCGGCCTCTGCGTGCGAGAGGCCTTCTCCGACGCATAGCGCGACCGCAGCGCGTTCTTCGGGCCGGAGGCTCGCCAAAGCGTTCATCAGATCAAGCCGTTCGCCGTCCGAAGCCAGCGTCCCTTCGTCGGCGACCTCTGCAGCCGTGTCCATCTGCGGATGCTTCAGGAATATCCGCCAGGCGATCGCGCACACCCAGGACCTGAAAGCCCCGCCAGCGTAGGTGGACCGACGTCTCCATGCGGTCAGAAAGGCGGATTGCGCGATATCGTCGCCGTCCCCTGTTCGCGTCGCAATGCGCCGACAAAACGCTCTGACCGAGCGATGGTGACGACGGGTCAGCTCTTCGAACGCGCGATCGTCTCCCACGATCGCGCGTTCGATCAGTTCAGCCTCACTCCTCTGATCGGGAGGGACCGTCACGATTTAGGCCGATTGGCCTTCGGAAGGAGAAGGTGCAGGCCCACCAGCG
>CAIKWZ010000001.1 GCA_903831255.1 uncultured Alphaproteobacteria bacterium | reverse complement strand
GATAACAAGCTAGCACGCAAAATGGCTCAAAATCGCGGTTTGCGTGTTAGTTGCGTATTCGATTCCGAGTGTCTTGGCGGTCAGGTTTCATCGCTCATAAGTCGTGCTTTGGATATGACAGCCCTGCGATCCCAACGAGGCGCTTTCGTCGAAATTCAGAAGCCGGTTTTTTCCTGCATCAATCGTCTATCGCGCGTAGGCGGCGTTACAAAAACTAGGCACTTGCATGAGAGTACCTAGAAATTGTAACATGCTCGCCATGGCCGCTAAGTCGAACAAGGATCGCGCAATTGCCCTTGCTCAGGAGCAGGGGGTCGGGCGTGCGCGCGACTTCGAGGCCCAGGGCATTCCACGGATGACGCTGCGCCGTCTGGTGGAGGAGGGCGCGCTGACGCAGCCTTCGCGCGGACTTTACCAACTCGCCAATGCCGAACACTCCGCCGAACACAGTCTGGCCGAAGCCGCAAAGGCCGCGCCGTCCGGTGTTGTTGCGCTTCTCTCCGCGCTCCAGTTCCATGGGCTCTCCACGCAGACGCCGCATGCCGTCTGGATGCTGATGCCGTCTAAGGCCTGGGCGCCGACAAAGCCGCCGGTGCGCCTCAAGGTCATACGCGCCAGTGGCGAGGCGCTCACCGCCGGCATCAAGCATCATCGCATCGACGGCGTATCTGTGCCGATCACGACGCCCGCCAAAACGGTGGCCGATTGTTTCAAGCATCGATCGAAAGTGGGGCTCGATGTCGCGCTCGAAGCGCTCCGCGACGCGCTGCGCCGCAAGCGCGCCACCACCGATGAGATATGGCGCTGCGCCGTGGCTGACCGAGTCGCAACGGTTATGCGTCCCTATCTGGAAAACCTGCCATGACGCGGCCGCCGCTCAAAAACATCGGCGCTTCGGTGCGCGCCCGACTGACCGACTATGCGCGCCAGCGCGGCGAGAACGCGCAGCTTCTGATGACGCGCTTCGCTATCGAACGCCTGATCTATCGTCTTGCGCAATCGGGCTACCGCGACCAGTTCATTCTCAAAGGCGCGATGCTGTTTTCGCTCTGGGCGCCGGTGCCCTATCGCAGCACCGGCGATCTCGACCTGCTTGGCCAGGGCGATCCCGCACCTGAACGCATGGCGACGATATTCAAGACGCTCTGCGACCTCGCCGTGGCGGGCGATGGCGTGACCTACGAATCCGCCAGCGTTCGAGCCGAAAGCGCCCGCGATGAAGAAGACTATCGCGGCGTGCGTGTCACGCTGACCGCAATGATAGCGAACGCACGCCTCCCAATCCAGATCGACATCGGTTTCGGCGACGCCGTCACGCCGCAGGCCACCGAGGTGACGTACCCGTCGCTGCTGGACTTCCCGTCAGCCGTCGTGAAGGCCTATCCACCGGAAACGGTTGTCGCCGAAAAGCTGGAAGCGCTGGTAACGCTCGGTGTGCGCAACACCCGCATGAAGGACTTCTTCGATCTCTGGGTCATCGCCAAAACTTTTGCTTTCGATGGCGCAACGCTTTCCGCAGCCGTTGCGGCCACGTTTTCGTGGCGGAAGTCGGCGCTTTCCGGGGAGACGCCATTCGCGCTCACCGACGGATTTTCGCGGGACGCGAGCAAGCAAATCCAGTGGAATGCGTTTCTGAAACGCACGGCGATTGCAGTGCCGCCCGCGCCGTTTCCGGAGCTTGTCAGCTTCATCGCGACGTTCGTGACGCCGTTGCTTTCGCCGGACGCCGCCACCACCATGTCTTCACAGCAATGGCCGCAAGGCGGCCCATGGACAACGCCGAAAAGTCCAGCGCAAGATGCTTAGAGAAAATGAACTGGGGAAGTCCCTTCCATGAAGCCGGAGACGGTGTTCCGCATCGTTTTCTGGATCATCGCGAAAGCAGCAATCGGGCCACCTCGGCTCCGGTCGCACAGATTGGCATCTGGCAAGGCCACCGCAGTCCAGTCGTTCGGCTGCCTCGCCGCCGCCAGGCCGGACTTCGCCGTGAACGGTCGCTCGCGGCCACCCGGTCAGTCAGGCAATTTTTCGCTGGTTCTCGTCGTCACGTGGTTGCGGCGAATGCGAACGATATCGCCCCGGGCGACTTCGTCTCCTGAGCTCCTATGAGGCATGACCATAATTGACAAATACTCATAATTGACATTTTCTCATTTCATGATGACGATCTTACCTCCAGCCGGGACGGGCAAGCGCGGCCGGACGCTTGATGCGCTCCTGGCGGCCCTGCAGTCGCTCCTTCTGGAGCGGGGTGCAGGCGCTTTCTCGATCAGTGATGTTTCTGGGCGGGCCGGCGTCGCGCAGGGCACGTTCTACAACTATGCCAGCAGCATCGATGAGCTAGTCGAAGAGCTTGCCGCACTGCTGTCCGCATCGATCGCCTTCCTCGGGCGCCTTGCGCCCTCGTCAGAGATTGATCCCGTCGCGGCCTTCGCTTTCAAGACGCGCCGGACACTGGGCATTTCCGTGCGTGCGCCGGACTATGGACGCCTGCTGTTCGATTCGGGCCTTCCCGTCGACCGGCTACTGGCAGACCTCCGGCGGGACCTGGAAGCAGACATTCGAATTGGGGCGGCTTCAGGGGTTTTCAAGACCGCAAATCCAGCACTCTCTGCCAGCATGGTCGCCGGGTGCATACTTGGCGCCGGGCTCGATCTTCATCGTGGCAACTTACCAAAGTCGGTCATTGAGGCTGCAGCGGCGGAAATGCTGGTGATGCTCGGCCTTCAGCGCGCGGCCGCGCAGCAAGCTTCGGCCATACGCATTCGTTTCGAGACGCCGGCTCCATTGCCTCTGCAGTGGCTCGCGCTGGTCTCTGATAAAGGAACATCTCGATGAAGCGACCGCGCGGCAAGGGCGTTACGATGCGCCGCGGCGACAAGGGTTTTGATGCGGCCGTCCTTGCCACCTCGTTTTCGGGACGCGACCCCGGCCGACGCCCGGACATCTATGTTCAAGCTAACAACACCGCCGACGTGGTGGCCGCCGTGAAGAGGGCGCGCGAAGAGGGCCAAAAGATCAGTCTTTGTTCGGGCGGCCACAGCTGGGCGCAGAACCATCTGCGGGCCGGCGGTTTGCTGCTCGATCTCTCCCGGCTCAACTCCATCGACATAAACGCCGGCGCCCGCACCGCGCGCGTCGGTCCCGGATGCTGGAGCGTTGATCTCGACCGCGCGCTTAAGCGGCTCGGCCTCTTCTTCCCGGTAGCGCATGCGCCGGATGTCTGCCTCGGCGGGTTCCTGCTGCAAGGCGGTTTTGGCTGGAACAGCCGAGCGTTCGGCCTGGCCTGCGAAAGCGTGATCGGTGTGGATGTCGTGCTTGCCGATGGATCGCAGGTTCATGCCAGCAGTCGGGAGAACACCGATCTCTACTGGGCAGCGCGCGGGGCGGGACCGGGATTCTTCGGAGTTGTGACGACCTTCCATCTGAAACTGCATGACCGCCCCAAAGTAACAGCTATGACCCTGCAGGTGTTTCCGGAGCGCTGGCTGGAAGATGTCTTTACCTGGGCGCACGAGATTGGTCCCAGTGTGGCCCGCAGTGTCGAGTTCCAGATCCTGATCACCCCCAAGACGCTGTTTACGGGCAAGCCGGGTGTCGAAGTGCTCGCGCCGGTCATGACCAACAGCTGGGCGGACGCCCGGGGCGATACCGCTTTCATGCGGCAGAGTCCGTTGCGTAAGCGGGCGAGCGTCAGCACGCCGCTTTTGCCGCTATCAACGATGCGCATGTCCGAAGCCGCCGCGCAGACGCACTTTCCGCCGAAAATGCATTGGTGTGTCGATAACATGTGGACGGACGCGCCCATAGCCGACCTGTTACCAGGCCTGCGGCGTGTCTCAGAAACGCTTCCACCAGCGCCCTCGCATGCCCTCTGGCTGAACTGGCAGCCGGACCGCGCGCGTCCGGACATGGCGTTCTCGATGGAGGCGGGCTTCTACTTCGCCGCTTATGGTGAGTGGCGAAGCGCGCTGGATGATGCGCGCTATGGCAATTGGGCAACGGATCGCATCTCCGAGATGGCGCACCTGGGAAAAGGTATTCAGCTGGCTGACGAAAACCTCGGCCGCCGCCCGGCGCGCTTCATGAGCGACGCCAACCGCGCGCGCCTCGAGCAGGTCCGGGCCCAGTACGATCCGGATGGCCGGTTCAACTCCTATGCGAGCGCGTCATGAAGGCAAGTAAACCGATCGCAGGGCGCCATCTCGGATGGTCAGACTCTGACCTGCGCAGCAAACCTTATGCACGCCTCTGGCGCCCGCAGATGGCGCCGCTTGCGCCGCACGCCCGGCTTGCGCTGGATGAAGGCCCGCTGGCAGAGCCGCTCTTGCCGCCGATCTCGCGCGCCAATGACCTGTTTGCAGGCGGCGGTGTCGAGAACGGTTTTGCGCTCACGCCCGATGGCGGCATGCGCATCGCCATCCAAACCGAGATGCCGGATGTCACGCCCGCCATGATCGACTGGTGGTTCGGATGGCACTCGGACAGCCCGGAACGCTACAAGCTCTGGCACCCCAACGCGCATGTACACGCTTTGTGGCAAAAGACGCCGCAGCGGGGAACGCGCGGCCGCAAGCGCTATATCAATCAAACCTCGATCGTCGATGAGTATATCGGCAGCAACCTTCTTCGCCTGGCAATCAGCTTCATTGATCCTGACGACTTGGCATTGACCGATCCGTCGTTGCAGGACGACATGAAGGCTACGGCGATCTGTGCTCACAGCACGCTGGCTGGGCTACCACTCAAGGCGGGATACCTCGTCCATCTCGTTCAGGCTGTGGCGGGGGGAAGCGTCATGCGCTCCCGCTTCTGGATCGGCGGCGCGAATGTCTCGGCCAGGCACATCCTCGCTGCGCCGCTGGTGCCGATTGCGCGGCGGGAAGTTCGCCCCACCGAGGCCGATGCCCGGTCTCTTATCGTGCACTGCGCGCAGGAAATGGCTCACCTCGCCTCGTTCCTGCCCGAGGCCTACGTCGCCTTCAAAGACTCGGACTGAATACCCCCTTAGGCGCGATAGAGACGTTCATGCTGCGCTTCATACTGGCCGCCTTTGTGTGTGGCGCAGCTTTATGTGAGCCCTCCCGGGAAGGCTGCTGAACGGCCAGCTCCGGCTTCTGAAGGCCTTCCAGAGGCTGACGATCGCTCCCGGCGCTAACCGGACCATCCGTCTGTCCATGCGCCTTGACGATCTGCGCTGGTGAAATCCTGAGACAAGGACCTTGTGTCTGGAAGGCGGACGCTATCTGTTCCGCATAGGAGGATCGAGCGCGTCCGACGCCCTGATCTCTTCCGCGATCACGCTCTGACGACAGCTGAGGACCTGGCCATGATCGAAATCGTGACAGAGATCGCCACCCGCGACGGGATGATGACGACGTTCATTGTGCATCCGGAACGAGGCGGGCCCCATCCGCCTGTCCTCTTCTTCATGGACGCGCCGGGCATTCGTGAGGAACTGCGCGATATGGCGCGACGGCTCGCGAGCGCGGGCTATTACGTCATGTTGCCCAACCTCTACTATCGTTCCGGAGTGATGGAGCTTGAGCCAGCCCCGCCCGATCCCGCCTCGCCACAACGTCGCAGGATGATGGAGCTCATGTCATCGATCGACATTCCAAAGGTGATGTCGGACACGGACGCTCTGATGTCCGTCATCGACACCGACCCGGCGGCTCTGAAACGCCCTATCGGGGTCATGGGTTATTGCATGAGCGGCCGATACGCCGTGAATGCGGCGGCCCGCTATCCCGATCGCGTCACGGCTGCTGCGTCTCTTTACGGCGTGCTATTGATGACGGACGCCCCTGACAGTCCGCATCTGAAGGCCCGCGAAGCGAATGCGGAGCTTTACTTCGCCTGCGCGGAACGGGACGTCTGGGCGCCGCTCGATATGGTTGAGAGACTGAAGTTAGATCTGACGGATCACGCGGTGCGCGCCGAGGTGGAGATCTATCCCGGGACCGAGCACGGCTTCGCGTTTCCCCAGCGTGCGGTCTACGCAAAGGCCGCCGCGGAGCGTCACTGGGAGCGTCTCCACAGCCTGTTCTCCAGGTCCCTCCGATAGAGGATCTCTGCGTATCCCTTACGTGGCCCAAAGCGTTCGCATCATGAGTTGCGTCAGGCCGGCGAGGGCGATCAGCAGGGCGAGCGGCCGGATGACGAACGGCCCGTAGGCCTCTGATCGTCCGGCCGCGACCAGGCCGTTCCTGACAGTGGAGGTGAGCAGAAGGACAGCTACGATGACGACGATCTGACCAAGTTCGACGCCGAGATTGAACCCGATCAGCCCGGTCAGAAAATCCGCCCCTCTCAGATATCCGGATATGACTGAGGCGAACCCCAGCCCATGGATCAGACCGAAGAGGAAGATAACGACGAGCCGCGACGCCCGAGAGGGGTTCAGTCTCGCAGCGTCAAGGCCCATAACGATCACCGACAGGGCGATGAGCGCTTCGGTCGCCCTTTCCGGTATCTGAAAAAAGCCGGTCGCGGCGAGCGCCAGACTTGCCGTGTGAGCTCCCGTGAACGCTGTGGCCTCAAGTAGGAGACGCCTCCAGCTCGTCGCGACAAGGCTCAGGGCGGCGATGAACAGGATATGGTCGAGGCCAAGCGGCAGGATATGCCGGAAGCCAAGGGCAATGAACGTCAGAAGGTTTTCCAGAAACACGCCGCGCTCGCCCTGTCGTCCCGAACCCGTCGGAGACTATCCTGTGGGATCGGAACGGCAAGGCGTCGAAGGGGTCACTGCGCGTTGACGAGGACCGGCCCTGGCCTGAGCGCCGGTTCGCTTTCCAGAGCCCTCGCAAGATCGAGCAGCCGCTTTCTGGGGCGCTCGCCCAGACGGTAATAGGCGCGCACCAGATCAAGGGTCTCCTTCTGAGACATCACATCGCTTCCGAAGCCTGCGATCATGTCGTTAGCGGGAGCCACAACCGACGGGGAAGATAGCCCGTCGAAGAAGTATCCGATGGCGACATCAAGCGCCCGGGCCAGTTCGAACAGGCGGCTGGAGGTGATGCGGTTGGCGCCGCACTCATATTTCTGGATCTGCTGGAAACGCACCCCGATCCTGCCGCCGAGCTCCTTTTGAGTGAGCCCGAGGATCCGCCGTCGTCGCCGGAGCTTTCGTCCCACAAACTCATCGATATCGGTGTTGATCATCATGTGCGGCTCACCCTGTCCTCGGCGCATGGGAGGGCGTGAAGCCCCCGATACGCGTGTCTTCTGATAACCGGCCGCCCGACCTCTTAAACGAGAGGTGACGCAACCAGCGAAATCCATAAGCGCATGCGTCGCAGGGACGGGGCTTGTCCCGGATCAACATGCCTGCCGGGGACGATCTGGCGCATTCAGCCGGCTTGCACTAGAGACGGATCTTCATCCTGGGGAGGCATCCCCGCAGGGTTCATGGAGCGCGTTCATGCCAGTCTCGCCCGCTATCGCCAGCCCGCAGGAGTGCCGGGACTTCATCGCGGCTCATCCCGAGATTCGATTTGTGGAGATTCTGTTCACCTCCATGACCGGAGTGCCTCGCGGCAAGAGGCTGCGGATCCACGAGTTGCAGGCCGTGTTCGACCATGGTCGCTATCTCCCCGGGTCCGTTCTGGTGGTCGACACCTGCGGCCAGGACTGCGAATCAACCGGTCTTGTCTGGGAGGACGGCGACGCCGACCGCATCACCCGCCCCGTGCCGGGAACCCTCCGTCCCGCCCCCTGGCTGGGCGAGGATGTCGCTCAGGTCATGGTCTCCATGTATGAACTCGATGGTCGTCCGAACGATCTGGACCCGCGTCATGTGCTCGCGCGCGTGCTGGACCGCTTCCACGCGGACGGACTGACGCCAGTGGCGGCGTGCGAGCTCGAATACTACCTTGTCGACCTCGAGCGGGGGGCAATGGGCGAGCTCCGGCCTTTTGCGCCGCGCCAGATCCGGGATCGCGCGAGCCAGGTTCAGGTCTACGGTCTGCCCGAGCTTGAGGAGAGCGGCCCCTTTCTCGCCGACCTCTGGAAGACGGCGGATGTTCTTGGCATTCCCCTTGAAGGAGCCATATCCGAATGCTCTCCTGCGCAGGTCGAGCTTACCCTTCGTCACAAGGACAACGCGCTCGAAGCCGCTGACGACGCGGTGCTTTACAAGCGTGCGGCAAAGGGCGTGGCGCTTCGCCATGGCTGCGAGGCGACATTTATGGCCAAACCCTGGTCTGATCGCGCCGGCAGCGGCTTTCATGTGCATGTGAGTTTCAACAATGCTGCTGGTGAGAACGTCTGCGCGAGCGAAGAGAAGGAGGGCTCCTCCCGTCTGCGGTTCGCAATCGGCGGCATGAAGGAGCTTATGGCGCCGTCTCTGGCGATCCTCGCGCCCAACGCGAATTCCTATCGCAGGTTCAAGGCCAATTCCTATGCGCCGACGCGTCCGGCCTGGGGGGTCAACAACCGGACCGTCTCCCTGCGCGTCCCGGCCGGCCCGCCCTCGGGTCGGCATGTCGAGCATCGTCTGGCCGGCGCCGACGCCAATCCCTACCTCGCCCTCGCGGTCATTCTCGCCGGCGCCCATTACGGTATGTCACGGAGTGTCGATCCGGGGCCTCCGGTGACCGGAAACGGCTATGCGGCGCCCGATGATCCCGCCTCGCGTCTGCCCACCAGCTGGGGCGCCGCAATCGACGCCTTCGAGGCCTCGGCCGTGCTCAAAGACTATCTGGGTGAGCGGTTCTGCCGGATGTATGCCGAGGTGAAGCGCACCGAGCTGGCGCGTTATGAAGAGGTGGTCTCCAGCCTCGATTATGACTGGTGCCTGCGCAACGCATGATCGTTGTGCGGTTTCGGGGGCGGGTTTTTTCGTCTCCGAACGTTTTGGCGGTTTCCAGCGAGCCAAAATCCTGCTTCGCTGGGATGGTCGAACGGCGTTACGCCGTTCATCCGTCCAATCCCGGGCCGTCCGGAAGGAAAGGCCTTTTTTAGAGGGTGACCGTCATGAGCTCTGGTTTCGGGCCTAAAGGCACGCGTCGTTCGCTTCTGGCTGGCCTTGGGGTGGCGGCCGTGGGTCTGACATTCTCGGGATCTCTGGCGGGGTGTTCGCCATCCGCGGATCCGGCCGATGGCGCCGCTGCAGCCGGAGGAGAAGAAGCGAAACTCAATTTCTACAACTGGGATACCTATATCGGCGAGACGACGCTGGACGATTTCAAGGCGGCCTCTGGGGTCGAGGTCAATATGAGCCTCTTCGCCAACAATGACGAGCTCTTCGCCAAGCTTCGAGCCGGAAATCCCGGCTATGACGTGATCGTCCCCTCCAACGAGTTCGTGGCGCGTATGATCGAGGCCGGGATGCTCCAGGCTATCGACCGCACGAAGATTCCGAATTTCTCAAACATCGACCCTGTTTTCCAGGACGCCGATTTTGATCCGGGCCGTCTGTATTCGATGCCCTATACCTGGCTGGCTCTCGGCATCGGCTACCGGAAGTCGAAGGTGAAGGGGGTTCCCGACAGCTGGAAGCACCTGTTCGACTCGGCGGAGTATTCCGGTCGGATCGCATTGCTCGGCGAGTCCGCGGATCTGGTCCGCCTCTGCGCCCGTTACCTCGGCAACTCGGTCCGAAACATTCCTGCCGACCTGCTGCCGCGAATTGAGCAGATGCTGATCGCGCAGAAAGCCCATGTGAAAGCTTTCCATGACGACAATGGTCAGGACATGCTCCTGAACGGAGAGGTGGACCTCGTTCTTGAGTACAACGGAGATATCGCTCAGGCGATGAAGGATGATCCGGACATCGATTTTGTGATCCCGAAAGAGGGAAGCCTGCTGAACGCTGATTGCCTCTGCATACCTGTTGGGGCGCCTCATCCTGAGAACGCCCACAAGTTCATCAACTATATTCTCGACGCCAAAGCCGGGGCGGCCATCTCGAACACCATTCTCTATCCGACCCCCAACGCGGCGGCGAAGGCCCTGATGCCGGAGGAGTATCGTTCCTCTCCGGTGGTTTTCCCGCCTCCTGAGACGCTCGCGACCTGCGAGTATGGGGCGTTCGAGGGCGCTGAGGTCTCCCAGACCTTCGAAGATCTGATCACGCGCGTTCGCGCGTCCTGAACGGATTGACGAGGTTGGCTCCGCGCAGCGGTCGGGGAGGGGGTGTCCTGGCGGTGACGCTGGGCGCTCCGCTGTTCTGGCTCGTCGTGTTTTTCTTTGCCCCGCTGGCCATCGTCTGGGCCTACAGTTTCGGGGAGAATGACGGGCTGGTTCGGATTTCGCTGACCGGCACCTTCCAGAATTACGTCCGCGCCCTCGAGCCTCTCTACCTGGAGATCTTCGCCAAGTCCGCTTTGATCGCCGGGCTGACGACGCTGCTCTGTCTGGTGCTGGGGTTTCCCTTCGCTGTGGCGGTCACTTTTGCCCCTCGCAGGCTCAAAGTGTGGCTTCTGCTGCTGGTGATGCTGCCGTTCTGGACCAATCTGCTCATCCGGACCTATGCCCTGATTGCGGTTCTCAGGGAGGAGGGCGTCGTCAACGGTGGATTGGAGTTTTTATGGTCTGCGGGCTCGGCTCTCTCGCAAAGTCTCGGGTTCGGGCCTCTGGACGAGTTCAAGCCCCTGTCCCTGCTCTATAACAACACCGCGGTCGTGATCGGTCTGGTCTACATCCATCTCCCCTTTATGGTGCTGCCTCTTTATGCGGCGCTCGATCGTCTTGATCGGAGCCTTCTGGAGGCGAGCCTTGATCTGGGCGCCGGGCATGCCCGGACCTGGCTGTTCATCATCGTGCCTTTGGCGGCGCCCGGCATACTCTCAGGCTCACTTCTGACCTTCATTCCCGCGCTGGGTTCCTATCTGACCCCTGATCTGCTGGGCGGGCCGGACAGTCAGATGATCGCCAATATCATCGAGCGACAGTTCAAGCGGGCGAATAACTGGCCGTTCGGCGCCGCTCTGTCCTTCATCCTCATGTACGCCACCTTCATCGCCATAGCCCTTCAGGCTCTTGCCTCCGGCCGGCGTTCGAAGGAGACCCCATGAGCGCCCCGGTTCATCGCCTTCCCAAAGAGAGGCCCGGGCCTCTGGAGTATCTTCGCGCCTGGCCGATGAAGGCCTGGATCTTTCTGGTCGCGCTCTTTCTCTATCTGCCCCTCATCACCCTGGTCGTCTTCAGCTTCAACGACAGTCGTCGCACAGTGGTCTGGGAAGGCTTCAGCCTGCGCCATTACGCTAAGGCTCTCAATAATGACGCCCTTCTGGAGGCGCTTGGAAACTCCCTGACGATTGCCGCCGCCTCGACCGCTCTCAGCGTCATTCTTGGAGCGCTGGCGGGGTTTGCTCTCTGGCGGTTCCGTTTTCCGGGAAAACCGCTGGTCGACGGCGCCCTGGGGCTCCCGATCGTGGTTCCGGAGATCTGCCTCGGGGTCGGGATGCTTGTCTTTTTCGCGACCGTGTTGCCGTGGCCGCGCGGGCTCGTCTGGCCGCTCAATCTCGGGGCGATCATCATCGCCCATGTCTCCTTTTCCTTTCCCTTCGTCGCAGTCGTCGTGAGGGCCCGCATGGCGAGCTTCAACCGTGAGATGGAGGAAGCGGCGCGCGATCTCGGCGCCGGAGAGTGGCGCACCATCCGCGATATCGTGCTGCCGCACATGTCGCCTGCGCTGGCGGCGGGTGCGCTGCTCGCCTTTACCCTCAGTCTGGACGATTTCGTGATCACCTTCTTTACGTCCGGCCCGGACACGGTCACCTTCCCGGTGAAGGTCTACTCGATGGTTCGTTTCTCCGTGACCCCTGAGGTCAATGCGGTCTCGACGCTCCTGATGGCGCTCACCGTCCTGTTGACCGCTCTGGCTCTGCGGGCGTTTGGAGATCCGATCGCACGAACGACGCCGGTAACGGGCCTTCCCAAGGCTTCTGCTCAGGACGACAGATCATGACCGCCGCTGCTTCCGGTTCCACGGTCGAGGCCGCATCCCAGCGACCGATCATCGTCGTTGAGAACGTCACCAAGCGCTTTGGCAAAGTGGTCGCGGTCGATAATGTCAGTCTCACCGTCGCCGAGGGAGAGTTCTTCGCCCTTCTGGGGCCGTCAGGGTGCGGGAAGACGACGCTGCTGCGCATGCTCGCCGGCTTCGAGACGCCCTCCGAGGGGCGCATTCTCATCGACGGCCAGGATATGAGCCGGGTTCCGCCGAACAAGCGACCGGTCAACATGGTGTTTCAGTCCTACGCGGTCTTTCCTCACATGACGGTCGAAGACAACATCGGCTACGGCCTCAGATTCGGCGGCGCCTCCGCCGAGGAGCGCGAGGCCCGGGTGGCGGAAGCGCTGGATCTGGTCAAGCTCGATGGTCTTGGAAAGCGCCGGCCGGATGAGCTCTCCGGAGGGCAGCGCCAGCGCGTGGCTCTGGCGCGCGCGCTCGTTAAGCGACCAAGGGTTCTCCTGCTCGACGAGCCTCTATCGGCGCTCGATGCGCGTCTGCGCGAGCAGATGCGCACCGAGCTCTCCATTTTGCAGGATCGGGTCGGCATCACCTTCATCATGGTCACCCATGATCAGGACGAGGCGCTGGCGCTTGCCGGACGCTGCGCGGTGATGAACCGTGGGCTGCTCCAGCAGGTGGCGACGCCGAACGACCTTTACGAGTTTCCCGGCTCGCGCTTCGTCGCGGACTTCATCGGCTCTGTAAACCTGTTCAAGGGCGTTCTGAGCGTCGATGAGCCGGACCACGCCATCATCGACGCCGAGGGGCTCGACGCGCAGATCTACATCGATCATGGCGTCACCGGAGGACGGGGGTCGACCGTCTGGGCGGCTCTGAGGCCGGAGAAAATCGAGCTCCACAAGACGTCGGACAGTCCGGGGCCGCCGGGTCTGGACGACAGTCCTGAGGGTTATAACGCCGTTCAGGGCGTCATTCGCAGGGAGATTTATCTGGGCGCCGTGTCCGACTATGAGGTCGAGATCTCAGACGGTCGCCTGGTGCGGGTTCGAAGATCGAACCTTACCCGGTGGGATCAGGAAGCCTTCGCTATTGGCGAGAGGGTCTGGATCGGCTGGCATGCCTGCTCGCCCGCCATTCTGCTGTCATGAGGCGGGAGTATCTGGCGCTCGTCTGCGCGACGTGACAGTAAGACAGAAATCTCCGCGGTCCTGGGGCCGGGACGCGGATCGCCGATGACTGACGGGAGGCGCACATGACCGCTCCGATTCGCAATTACGACATTCCTGAGCTGAGACGGCTCGATGTCGCCCATCACCTTCCGGCGCAGGCCGATCACAAGGTGATCGCCGCCCTTGGGGGTAGCAGGATCATTACGCGGGCCGACGGCTGCGTGATTTATGACGGAGACGGGAAAGCCTATCTCGACGGCATGGCCGGCCTCTGGTGCGTCAATGTCGGCTATGGCCGAAGAGAGCTCGCCGAGGTCGCCTACAATCAGATGCTTGAGCTTCCCTATTACAATACCTTCTTCAAGACCGCCTCTCCCCCGCCGGTCGAACTGGCGGCGCGCATTGCCGGCAAGATGGGCGGGGATCTCACCCACGTCTTCTTCAACTCGTCGGGTTCGGAAGCCGTAGACACCATCTTCCGTCTTGTCAGGCACTACTGGAAGCTGAAAGGGGAGCCCAGCCGCCGGATCTTCATCAGCCGCTGGAACGCCTATCACGGTTCGACCGTCGCCGGCGCCAGTCTGGGCGGCATGAAGCCCATGCACGCCCAGGGCGATCTGCCGGTTCCGGGCATAGAGCACATCATGCAGCCCTATGCGTTCAATGAGGGATTTGGGGAAGATCCCGCACAGTTCGCCGAACGGGCGGCGAACGCGCTTGAGGAACGCATCCTCGCAGTGGGCCCTGAGAACGTCGCGGCCTTCATCGGCGAGCCGGTTCAGGGCGCAGGCGGAGTGATCATTCCCCCTGAAGGATACTGGCCGCGGATCGAAGCGATCTGCCGCAAATACGGCATTCTCCTCGCCTGTGACGAGGTGATCTGCGGGTTTGGGCGTCTCGGACAGTGGTTCGGTCATCAGCACTACGGCGTAAAGCCGGATCTCATCTCGATGGCCAAGGGACTTTCCAGCGCCTATCTTCCGATCTCAGCCACCGGCGTGGCCTCCCACATTGTTGATGTCCTTCGCGAGAAGGGCGGCGACTTCGTTCATGGCTACACCTATTCGGGCCACCCCACCGCGGCGGCGGTAGCCCTGCGCAACATTCAGATCATCGAGGAAGAACATCTCGTTGAGCGCACCCGGGAGGATACGGGCCCCTATCTCGCCAGATCGCTCGCCACCTTACGAGACCATCCCCTTGTCGGCGAGACGCGATCCCTCGGCCTTCTCGGCGCGGTGGAGATCGTCAGCAGGCCCGGGACCAATGAGCGCTTCGGCGGCTCTGAGGGCAAGGCCGGGCCGATCGTTCGCGACATCTGCATAAACAACGGGCTGATGGTGCGAGGCATCCGCGACACCATCGTGTGCTGTCCGCCCCTGATCATCTCTCACGCCCAGATCGATCAGCTCACCTCGACAATCCGCAGGTCTCTGGACGAGGCGTGGCCGGCATTGAAGGCGATCGGCTGAGGGAAGGCGCAGGTCCATATACGCCCGTTTGGGGGCGGTATGCGAAGCGCCCAGGAATTTTGAGGCGGCGACCGGTCGACAGACGCCGGCGTCCACGGGAAGGAGAGACCAGATGATCAGACATGTCGCTGCGCTGGCTGCAGCGCTCGGAGCGTTGAGCCTTGCATCCGCCCCGGCTCTCGCCGCCCCACCGGATCCGATGGTCGCCCGGGCCGACTATTCAGCGGATGCGCTCTGGCTATGCCGTCCCGGACTGAAAGACGACAAGTGCCGGGTCAATCTCGATGCGACGGTGATCGAGGGAAGCGGTCGCATGACCCTCGAGCGTTTCGCGCCGAACCCTCAGGCGCCGATCGACTGCTTTTTCGTCTATCCGACCGTCTCTCTCGACACGGGGTATCTGAGCGACTGGTCGCCGGACCGGATGGAGTTCGACAACGTACGTCTTCAGTTCGCCCGTTTCGGATCGGTCTGCCGCACGTTTGCTCCGCTCTATCGTCAGTTCACACTCACGGCTCTGCGCGCCGCCTCGGGCGGCCCCCAACCGGCTGGCGAGCGCCCCCCTCAGGGTCTCGGCGGATATCAGGACGTAGTCGACGCTTTCTCCTGGTACATGCAGAACGAGAACAAGGGTCGGGGTGTCGTTCTGATCGGACATTCGCAGGGCGCCGGTCTCATCGCGCGACTGATCGCTCAGGAGATTGAGGGCAAGCCGGCCCAGAAGCAGTTCGTCTCCGGGGTCATTCTCGGTTCGTCGGTGATGGTGCCTCCAGGCGCCGACACGGGCGGGACGTATAAGCAGATCCCCCTTTGCCGGCGTGAGGATCAGACTGGCTGCGTGATCTCCTATTCGAGCTATCGCGATACGCTTCCTCCGCCGCCGGGCGCACGCTTCGGTCGCACAGCGCAGAACGGTCAGGTCGCCGCCTGCGTCAATCCGGCAGGTCTCGCCTCGGGGCGCGGAGAGTCTGTCTCATACTTCCTGACCGAGGGATTCCTGAACGGGTCGGGTGGGACGACGCCGGCCTGGCTCAATCCCGTTAAGCCGATCTCGACCCCGTTCGTTCGCACTCCCGGCCTGGTTTCGACGGAGTGCGTCAGCAAGGACGGCTACAGCTATCTCTCCGTTCATGTGAACGCTGACCCGTCCGATCCGCGAACCGATGTGGTCGCAGGAGAGATCCAGCGCGCCACAGGGCCAGATCTGAGCTGGGGTCTGCATCTGATCGATGTGGACCATTCGATGGGCGATCTTGTGCGTATCGTCTCGCGGCAGGCCGCAGCGTTCGCAGGGGGGCGCTGAGGCGCGCCTGCGTTCGTCTTGAGGTTCACCTGTCGGAGGGCTCCTTTGCGAAGGCGAGGAAGGCTTCGCGCGTGGCGTCATCGGTAGGAAAGAACAGCTCCAGGCGCAGGTCGCGGACAGTGACGTCCTCGCCGGTTCCGAAATGGGCGATCAGCGACATCAGGCTCAGCTTGCCCGACGGGGCGTTGAGTATCAGGGGCGTCAGCGGA
The DNA here is from genome assembly GCA_903831255.1 of uncultured Alphaproteobacteria bacterium. Classification (GTDB taxonomy): domain Bacteria; phylum Pseudomonadota; class Alphaproteobacteria; order Caulobacterales; family Hyphomonadaceae; genus UBA7672. The sequence continues at coordinate 67,900 of CAIKWZ010000001.1, read as the reverse complement.
GACCGCAGCGAGATAGGCGGGCGCGGATGCTGCGCAAGGGCGATCTCAAGACGCTGAGCCAGGTCCTCGAGTTCCTCGTCGCCGCCGGCCCCAAGGAGTTCCAGCCGGATACGTGCGGAGAGCTCGGCGAGCACATCGGGAAGGTTCGCCACTCGCTCCGCCGCTTCGGGACCGTCGGTGAGCAGACGAATGAGATTGTTCTCCTCGCGGCCCGACTGAAGCTGCTCGAACAGGTATCGCGCCGATGCATTCGCCTCGAGGAGGCGCCACCTTCGGTCACAGATCAGCGCCGGGTTCGGGCTGTGGCGTCGCATCGTCTCCCGAAGCGCCTCGAGGAAGGGGGCGAGGGCGGCGGATTCAAGAGGCGAGGCCGGGTAGGCCGGCGTGAACCCTCCCGCATGAAGCAGCTCGTTCTGGGCTGCGAACGACAGAAACAGTCCGTCGGCGAGATGAAGGATCATCTCCCGGCTGGGGCGCGCCCGCCCGGCCTCGAGGAAGGAGAGATGACGCGTTGAGATCCGGCAGACGTGGGATAGCTCGAGCTGACTGAGCCCCCGCTCCGTCCTTCGACGGCGCAGAAGCGCGCCGAAGGCGCTGGACACGTTGGGGACGAGCCTGGATTTTGAGGTCATGGCGGTGGGCTCTCAGTCGGCTGACGCTGTGTCAATAACCCGGGAGGTCATCTCCGGATGAGAGGCGCTTGCCAGTCCCTGATCAACCCCTGATAGTGTCAGCCGAGACCCTGACTGAAAAATCCACACAAGGGGCCTCGGGAGGATTCCATGACGGAAGCGACGCAGTCCGAGCCGGACCGTGGAACGACAGGGCAGGGCCATATCACTGGCTACGGAACGCCCGCCTACCGGGCCTATGTCCTCAACGCGCTCCTGATCATCTACACGCTGAGTTTCATGGACCGCGCGCTCCTCAGCGTCGTGGGGCGCCCCCTGAAGGCTGAGTTCCAGATCACCGATTTCTGGTACGGCATGCTGACCGGAGCGGGTTTCGCCTTTGTTTTCGCCACCCTGGGTATTCCTCTGGCCCGTCTTTCCGAAAAGCGCAGCCGGGTCTGGATCATCGCCATCGCCCTGGCGGTCTGGTCGGGGTTCACCGCCGCCACCGGCCTGTCTCAGGAGGTCACAGTCGGGGGCTTTGTGATCACCGGCTTTATGTTTCTTCTTGCCTGCCGCATCGGGGTCGGGGTCGGTGAAGCCGGCGCCAACCCTCCCTCAAGTTCAATCATCGCCGACTATTTTCCGGCGAAAAGCCGATCGACCGCCCTCGGCTACTGGGCCATGGGCGTGACGCTCGGGACCATGCTCGCGAACATGATCGGCGGTCCGATCGCGGACGCCTATGGCTGGCGGATGGCGTTTTTTGCGCTCGGCATACCGGGGGTCCTGATCGCCGTCATTTTCGTGATGACGATCCGTGAGCCTCCGCGCGGATATAGTGAACCGCCTGAGGCGAGGCGCGGCCCTGCGCTCAGTTTCTCCGCCGTTCTGAAAGAGCTCTCCGGCCGGCCGTCTTTCTGGATGATGACCGCAGGTGCGACGATCGCTTCCTTCTGCGGCTATGCGATCGCCGGATTTCAGTCTCTCTACATTCAGCGCACCTTCGATCTGACGGCGGGAGAGGCTTCGCTCTGGATCAACGCCCCGGCCTATGCGGCCGGCGCGGTTGGAACCCTGCTGACGGGATGGCTGGCCCAGATGATCGGGTCGAAGTCAGTCTCGGCCATCGCCTGGCTGCCGGCGATCGGACTGATCCTGTGCGTGCCGTTCTACATCTGGGGGTTTACCTCACCCAGTCTCTGGATCTGTCTGGCCGGTCTCTGTCTCGGGCACTTCGTGAAATACGGCTATCTGGCCTCCCAGTTCACCATCGCTCAGGGGGTGGTTCCGCCCTCCGGTCGGGCAACCGCCACAGCGATCCTGATCTTTGTCATCAACATTCTCGGCTACGGCTTCGGTCCGCCCTTCGCCGGGTTCCTGAGCGACTTCTTCTTCTCCCGTGCGGCGGCTGACGCCGGCTATTCGGCGATGACCAACGGCATGTGCGACGCCGCACAGGAGGCCCTGAAGAAGGCGGGAGAGGGCGTAGCGAAAGCGGATGTGCTTGCAGGGCTTGCCCGTCCGATGACCGAGGCCCAGCACGCCTTCTGCGGCGTCGCCAATTCCGAAGCCACCCAGTGGGCGCTCCTGACAATCTCCGCCATCTACGCGCTCGCCGGGATCTGTTTCCTGCTTTGTCTGTTCAGCATTCGAAGGGACATGGCCCCGCGACCTGTTTCCTGACCCTGAAGTCGCAAAAATCCCGGGTCGCGGGATTGTGTTCGGCCGGATCTTCCATCATGCCGGGCGGGATGGATCTGCGCTGCGTTTCCCTGTGGCGCGGGCCGGCTTTCGGTAAACTCACGAGAAAGGACGCCAGTAATGTTCTCACACATCATGATCGGAACCGATGACCTTGAGAAGGCTAAGGCCTTTTACGACGCCGTCCTGGGAACTCTCGGCGTCGCCCCGGCTTTCGTCGATGGTCACCGTATTTTCTATCGCACGCCCACCGGCGTGTTTTCGGTATCGAAGCCCATCAATGGCGAGCCGGCGACGCCCGCCAACGGTGGGACGATCGGGTTTGCATGCACATCGCCTGAGCAGGCGGACGCCTGGCATGCGGCGGGCGTAGCCAATGGCGGGACGACCTGCGAGGCTCCTCCGGGCGTTCGTCAGGGCGGGATGGGCAAGCTGTATCTCGCCTATCTTCGCGATCCCGACGGCAACAAGATCTGCGCTCTGCATCGTATGCCGGCCTGATCGATGATCATCCCTTGTCGCTCCGCTCAGGGACGACAAGGGATCCTGCACCATCGATGATGGTCTGTGCGAGGGCTCGCCGGACGCGTGGCGCTTCTCTCTCTCCCTCTCTCCCACTCATCTCAGCCTCTCTGACTGAGCGCGTCGCTCTTTCTCGAACCGTGTTGAAGTCGGATCGCCCTAAGAGAGGTTCGCCCGCGGCTGAGCCGACCGATCTCTGGCGAACAGGGCTCCGGTTCGTAAGGGCCCTGCATTCGCGACATCCAGCATTCGGGAAGGACGCAGGCTCCTGTGACCTCGGCCGACATCGCCTTGCCAGTGATGGCGCTGGGGCGCCTCGTCCCGCTCGATTATGATCTCTTATCTCTTCCTGAGGCTCTCTCGGCATAAGCCTGGAGGGGCTCCCCCTCATGGCTCAGAGTCTCACTCAGAGCCTCCCCGATTTCAGTCTCCATGAGGCGTGACCTTCGGGAGTCCAGCGCGGTTGTGATGGCCGACATTACGATGATGACCATAACGACGCCTGCTGCGCCCATAAGGGCGCTGACGTAGGCCGGATCGAGGATGAGCGGGGCCTCTTGGCATCCTGCTGCAAGGACGACGGCGGAGCTAAGGGTGAGGTGAGATATGGTGAGAATTGGCTTCGACATGGCTGCTATCCTCTGTCGCGAAGGTGCAGGGTATCCTGAGACGGGCCCCACACGCCTTGTATCGCCCGTTCAGAAGGATCCTTCCCCTGCTCACTATGACCGGGGTGACTGAGACAGATGCGGGGTCGGCGAGCCAACCCCGCATCCCAGGAAGTGACTGTCTCAGAAGTTGATGTCTGCACGAACGAAGTAATAGGCGCCGTCCGTGCTGTAGGGGGCGTTCCGCGAATAGACGAGACCTCTGAAACTCTGCCAGCGCGCCTTGTCCGGATAGGTATCGAAAACGTTATCCGCGCCAGCCGTCAGCCGGAGCCGCTCGGTCAGACGATAACTCGCAGAAACGTCGACAAACGACATCGCCCGGAAGACCTGCGGATTGTAGGTGGGATAGGCCGTGCCGGGCGCGGCGTTGTTTGGAAAGCTGTCCTGGAAGTCGGACCACTCTCCGTAATAACGCAAACGACCTCCGAGTTCGACAGGACCTATCTTGTAGGTCGCCGAAAGGGTAGCGCGATCCTCCGGCAGCGCGTCCTCTGCGATCTGGCGCGAATAAGGGTTGAGGGTTCGGGATCCCCCTGTGATCGATTCCTCGATGTGACTGAAGGCGCCGGTCAGAGACAGGACGCCGTCTCCGATGGACTGATCACGACTGACGATCAGATCAAACCCCTCCGTGACCGTGTCATAGTCGTTCTGCAGGAAGTTGGCCTGAGAAATGGCCTGAACATTGGGAATGTTCAACGCATTAAGCGCAGCGGTTTCGGCCGCCGTCAGCACATAAGTGGTGGTGGTGTTCAGGCGATTGTCGATCTCGATCCGGTAGGCGTCGAGGGTGACCTGCAGTCCGAAGGCCGGTGTCCAGACGACCCCCAGGGACAGGTTGCGTGATTCCTCCGGAACGAGTGGACGAATGGCGACGTTCGGTCTCTGGTTCATGAGGTTCGCGACCGGGCCAGTCGGTTTGAACCGTCCTGCGGTCGTGATCTGCAGCGTAGTGTTGGACAGAAACTGCGAAAGTCCCTCGCTGTAGGACTGAGCCGGGGTTGGCGCTCTGAAGCCTGTTGAGGCGGCGCCGCGCAGGGCGAGATCCTGGGTCAGCTCCAGGCGTGACGAGAGCTTGTAGGTGGTCGAACTCCCAAAGGTCGAGAAGTCCTCGAAACGGACAGCGCCGTCGATCGACCAGCTCTCAACCGGCTTGATGAGGATGTCTGCGTAAACTGCGAGGCTGTCCTGAGACCATTGGCCGGAGATGGCTGGAGTAAAGCCCGGAAAGCCGGCAGAGCAGCAGGCGAACTGCGGCGCGCCGGGCCCGATCGCATAAGACGCCGGATCTCCCGGAGTGATGGAAAAGGTCTCATTGCGCGCCTCGGCGCCGAAGGCGACGACGGCGGGCTCGGCCAGGAAGGACAGAGAGACGGGCAGTGATGCGTCGGCGTTTGCGGAAATCTCTTCCTGTTCGACGCCGCCGTCATAGAAGGATCGCGGACTGTTCGGCCCGAGCGATGCGTTGATTGAATTCTTCATGGAGTAGTCGATGGCGTTGCGCCCGTACGAAACGCTCGCATCGAACTTGAGGCCGCCGGCAAACTCGCGTCGCGCTCCTGCAGTCAGGTTGACGTCCTGATCCTCGCTCTTGAAGTAGGGAGTGAACCCCGCCGGATAGATCTGCTTGAGATTGTATCCGGGGAATTTGGAGCTGTCCGCGAAGAGCGAGGCGAAGGGGCCAGCAGGGCCACGATAGTTGAAGTCGCCGATCCCGGATCCTTCGCCATAGGTGCCAAACGCATAAAGGTCGAACTCGCCAGCCTTCAAACCGGCGGTCACCGCCAGGCGCAGCGCCTCTCGCGAGGGCTTGCCCCAGCGGATCTCGGGATCAGGAAAAAAGACATTCGGGAAAGCGGCGCGGGACTGTGTCACCGCCAGCGACGGCTGCGATCGGGCGGTGGGCCCGACCTCTGAGTACTCTCCTGACAGAGCTATGAAAGAGGCGCCGTCATTGTACCCGAGGCGCGCGCCTGTTCGGGTACCCTCGCCATCGCCCTGCCTGTGCTCGCCATATTGTGTGAATGCCCGGAAGCCGGCGCTATTGTCGAGATTGAGGTTGATCACTCCGGCGATGGCGTCGGACCCATAAAGAGCCGAGGCGCCGTCACGCAGGACATCGATCGAGCTGAGGGCCATCCCGGGAATCTGATCGAGATCCGGAGCCTGAAAGGCCCGGCCATAGCTCGGGTTCATCATCATCGCGGATCGATGAAGCCTCTTGCCGTTGAGCAGAACCAGAGTCTGGTCTGGCGACAGGTTTCTCAACTGGGCAGGCCGAACAAAAATCGTCGCATCGAGGGCGGGAAGGGTCTGAACGCTGAACGAGGGAACGAGTGCTGCGAGGGTCTCGACCAGCTCGGCGGAGGACGTCGATTCGATCGCTTCTCTCGAGATGACGTCGATCGGCTCCAGGCTGTCGAGCGCAGAGCGGGGAGCGGTTCGAGATCCTGTGACGGTGACGACCTCCGGACCGGCGGCTCGCGCAGCCGGGGTTTTATCCTCAGCGAACGCCGGTAATGCCGCCGCGGCGAGCAGAACAGTCCAGCTGATTGTCGATCTCATGCTCGTCTCCATCATGTCCGACTCTCGGGTTCCAGGATTTCGAAAGTCAGCGTTCGGATGACGAGCGACTCAAATTAAGTCAATAATAAATAAAACTGACAAATAACTGTCTCCAAATATTATTAAATATGTCACGAAAGTGTCACTTAATTAAGAGCGGCTTATGCAGAAGCGAAGACGTCGCCTGGATTGCCCCGTCCCCTGTCGTGAAGGATGCAGCGGGGACCCCGGGCGGCGTCTGGATGACGCCCTCGGATCGGGGGCCTGGCTGGGGGTGCGTTCAGGGTCGTCCCTGGACTCGATGGAGGTCGGCCTCAGAACGATCCATCTCGACGATCCCTTATGGACGGCTTTCGAGATGAGATTGCGGGCTGGCTTGAGGAGCGCGAGTGTGGCGCGGTGCTGGTGCGTCCGGATCGATTTGTCTTCGGCCTCGGAGAACCCGACCGTCTTCTGAACGCCTGGAGCCGCCTCGTCTGATCTCTGCAGCCTAGGTCCTGAAGGCCATTGGAAAGAGGGTGAGCGCGAGGCCCGTCAGAACGATCAGGCAGCACAGGTTAAACACAAGGCCCAGACGGATCATACGACCCATCGGAACCTGTCCCGTGCCGTATGCGATCGCGTTGGAGCCCGACCCCACCGGCATCGCAAAGCCCATGCTCGCCGCCATGGCGGCTGGGATGATGAAACTCGCGACCGAAAGAGTGTCCGACCCCGCGGCGAGCGCGAGAAGGACGGGTCCCATGATTGAAATGGTCGCGATATTGGACGCGAACTCCGTGATCATGATGACGAGGACCCCGACGATCAGGATCACCAGCGCCGGATGAAGGCCTCCAAGTCCATCGAGGGCGTGAGCGAGCCACGCGGACAGACCCGAAAGCTCCGCCCCGCCGGCAAGGGCCATGCCTCCTCCGAAGAGAAGCAGGATCTCCCACGGCAGGTCCCGGGCGTCTGTCCATGTGAGGATGGAGCGATCCTTCGCTTTTCCCGCGGGAACGAGGAAAAACAGCAAGCCCGCGAGGGTGGCGATCATCGTGTCGACATGCCCCGGATCCATCCGGGCGCCGGTCAGAACCGGACCCAGCGTTTCGGCTATGAAGCTGGAGGAGACCCAGAGCCCGGCTGTCAGAAGGAAGACGAGGGCGGTGCGCTTCTCCCACGAACTTAAGGGTCCAAGGGCATCCAGTTCGGAACGCACCCGGGCGCGAACGCCGCCTCCGGCTCCTGCCTCGGCCGTCAGGCCTCGAGAGAGGATCAGCCACGCCGTCGGCAGGAGGATCAGGACCACGGGAACGCCGATGGACATCCACTGAAGAAACGAGACCTCGATGCCTGCGCTGCGAAGCTGGGAGAGGGCGATCGCGTTCGTGGGAGTGCCGATCGGAGTGGCCAGGCCGCCAATAGTTGCGGCCCAGGCAATGCTGAGGACAAGCGAGGACGCGAAGCGGCCGCCGCCCGCCCCGACCCCGGTCGCCAGCGAGAGGGCCAGCGGCGTCAGGATCAGGGACGTTGAGGTGTTGGAGATCCACATCGAGATAAATCCTGCAGCAGCGATGAACGCCGCCAGGATCAGACGAAGATCGTCTCCCGCACGTGCGACGATACTGAGCGCTATGCGTCGGGACAATCCGGAGCGTTCGATGGCGATGCCAAGCAGGAAGCCGCCGATATAGAGAAGAACGATTGGGTGAGAGTACCATGCCCCAAGATCGGAAAGGGTCAGGAGACGATCGGCCTCAGGCGATGTCCCGTCGACGCTCGCGCAGATCGCCTGTGTGCAGCTGAAGCGCCCGCGATCGTCGATCGAAATCGGGATGCCGATTATCGGAAGGGCGATGATGGGAAGAAGAGCCGTGACCGCCAGAGGAATGGCCTCTGTGATCCACCAGGTCGCCATCAGGACCAGGAGGGCGAGCACAAGCTTCGCCTCTCCGGGCGGACCGATCCCATCGGGAAGAGCCATAACGCCGAGGGCCAGAACCGGTCCGGCCGCACGCTTCAGAAGCGATGAGCGGGTTGATTGGAGTGCCGTATCCGTCATGAAGCGTCCTTCGGGCGCGAGACGCCATCGGTCGCCGCAATCCGGCTTCGGGTCAAGTCTCGCCAGATCGCGTCATCGTGAGGACAGCTGATGAAGGATCAAACCCTAAGCCTTTGGCTTAGCGATAAACTAACGGATCAGGCCTTGACCCAGTATATAAGATTTTGCTAATTTAAAATCCATCGTCGGACCAGGCTAAGGCGGACAGTGGCAGTCGACCGGTGGTCGACAGCCGCTCGCGGGAGGGGCTGGGCTCGATGCGGGGCAGGAGAGTGAAATGTCGGATGAGGTGATCGCCCGGGCGTTCGAGCAGGCGAACTTAGCGATCCGCGGTGAAGCGGCGCGTCCGGTGGTGAAATGGTTCTTCGACGAGGACACGTTCACGGCGAGCTATGTCGTATCGGATCCTTCAACATCACGGGCGGCGATCATCGACAGCGTCCTGAACTTCGATCAGGCGTCGGGACGAAGTTCAAAGGCATCGGCTGATGCGATCATCGCCTATGTTCGCGACATGGGGCTCACCATCGACTGGATACTTGAGACGCACGCCCATGCCGATCATCTCTCTGCAGCGCCCTATCTTCAGGAGCGTCTTGGCGGGCGCATCGCCATCGGGTCTCACATCAGCGCCGTGCAGTCGGTTTTTGCGGGCGTTTTCAATGAGGGGGATGCATTCCCTCGCGACGGATCACAGTTCGATCATCTGTTCTCTGATGGTGAACGTTTCAGCATCGGATCCCTGACGGCGATGGCGATCTTCGTCCCCGGGCACACGCCCGCCGACATGGCTTTTCTGGTCGGCGATGCGCTGTTTGTAGGCGACACGATGTTCATGCCGGATTACGGGACAGCGCGTGCGGACTTCCCCGGAGGCGATGCGGTGCGCCTCTATCGCTCTATCCGCCGTCTGATGACCCTTCCGGATGAAACCCGGGTCTTCCTTTGTCACGATTACAAGGCGCCTGGTCGTGAAGACTTCATCGTTGAGACCACCATCAGGGATCAGCGGACCTCGAATATCCATGTTCGGGAAGGGGTGACGGAAGAGGCGTTTGTGGCGATGAGACGCAAGAGAGATGCAGGTCTTGGCATGCCGCGTCTGCTCCTGCCCTCGATCCAGGTGAATATCCGGGCCGGCCGCATGCCGGAGCCGGAGAGTAACGGCGTCAGCTACCTCAAGCTGCCGGTTGATCGATTGTAACCAGGCTCCCGCTGGGAGATAAATCGGGCGGTTCGCGGAGGCTTCAGGCGACGCGGACCTGCCCGAAAGATCTCTGAGCTCCTTGCTTTGTCGGGACAAAGGGGGCTGCTGTGTCGGAACGCCTGCGGGGAGCGTCGATCATGTCGCGTCTGTCTGATCTGGCCCCATGGCTCTCATGGATGCGGTCCTACGACCGCTCCATCCTCGTCAGCGACGGCCTGGCGGCCCTGATCGTCACCGTTATGCTCATCCCCCAGAGCCTCGCCTACGCCATGCTGGCCGGCCTTCCTCCGGAAGCGGGCCTTTACGCCTCCATCCTGCCGATTGTCGCCTACGCCCTGTTCGGGACCAGCCGCGCCCTGGCTGTCGGGCCCGTGGCGGTGGTGTCCCTGATGACACTCTCAGCGGCCGGCGAGATCGGCCAGCCGGGAAGTCCGGAGTTCATCGCCGCAGCGCTCGTTCTGGCGCTGCTCTCCGGTCTGATTCTTCTCGCGATGGGCGTTCTGCGTCTCGGCTTCCTCGCCAATCTTCTCGCCCATCCGGTCGTGACCGGGTTCATTACAGCGAGCTGTCTCATCATCGCCATCAGCCAGATGGGCGCTCTGCTGGGCGTGAGGGCTCAGGGCGAAACGCCCCCCGAGCAGGCGCTGGCCCTGGTGCGCGCTCTCCCGTCCGTTCATCTGCCAACCGCGGTGATCGGCGGATCCGCGCTTATCTTCCTTCTCTGGGTTCGCAGGGGCGCAAGGCCGCTGCTGGTGCGCCTCGGCCTTGCCCGCAGGCCGGCCGAGCTTCTGGCGCGGACGGGTCCCATTCTGGCGGTCATCGCCTCGACCCTTGCCGTCAGCTTACTGGCCCTCGATCATGCCGGCGTGAAGGTTGTCGGAGACATCCCCCGCGGTCTTCCGCCTCTGACGCTGCCGGTGTTCGATCCGACCCTGTGGTCCCAACTGTTCGTGCCCGCACTGCTGATCAGCATCATCGGCTTTGTGGAATCGCTCTCCGTGGCTCAGACCCTGGCCGCGCGCCGCCGTCAGCGTATTCGTCCGGATCAGGAACTCATTGGTCTTGGAGCGGCGAACCTTGCGGCGGCGTTCACGGGAGGATATCCGGTAACAGGCGGGTTCGCCCGCTCGGTTGTCAACTTCGATGCAGGCGCCGAGACCCCGGCCGCCGGAGCGTTCACGGCGGTCGGGATACTTCTGGCGGCCCTGTTCCTGACCCCTTTGCTGGCGAACCTGCCGATCGCGGCTCTCGCCGCAACAATCATAGTGGCCGTGCTCAGCCTGATTGATGTCGGATCCCTGCGCAGGCTCTGGAGGTTTTCGAAGACGGACTTCGCCGCCATGGCTGTAACGCTCATGTCGACCCTGATCCTGGGGGTTGGGACGGGCGTCGTCATCGGCGTCCTTGCAAGCCTGGGTCTGTTGCTGTGGCGAACCTCGCGCCCTCATGCCGCGGTTGTCGGACGAATTCCCGGGACCGAGCATTTCCGCAATGTGAAGCGACATCAGGTGGTCACGGATCCCCGCATCCTGACGGTGCGCATTGATGAAGGGTTGAATTACCTGAACGCCCGCTGGCTCGAAGAGTTCATTCTCGAAGAAGTCGCCGAGCATCCAAAGCTCAGACATCTCGTCCTGATGTGCTCTGCCGTGAACGGCGTGGACGCCTCGGCTCTCGAAAGTCTGGAAACAATTAATCACCGGCTCGGCGATGGTGGGATCCGCCTCCATCTTTCGGAGGTCAAGGGCCCGGTGATGGATGCGCTGAAGCGTTCGGACTTTCTGTCGGGCCTGACGGGGCGGGTGTTTCTATCGCAGAACGAGGCATTCTCCGCGCTTGTGACCCTGGCCGAGGACGGAGAGGCGCCTCCGCTCAAGGACGATCTCTGGCTGGCCCGCGGACTTATCTGAGCCGCGACCGGATCTCCTCCTATCGCAACCGGCGGATGGGCGCGAGGCAGAGGGCCGCTGCAGCGGAGGCAAAAGCGCAGATCGCAAGTACGTCGCCAAAGCTCCCGGCTTCGCCGCGCTTCAGGAGCAGAAGGGTCAGGCCCGGAAGGCCGATCAGCGGCAGGGTGTTCGCGAGGTTCATGAGGCCAAGGAGAGCGCCCCGGTCGGGGTGCGCCAGAAGCATCTCTCCTGTCGCAGCGGTGTGAAGGGTAAGGAAGCAGGCCAGCGCAAACTGAAACAGCGCGAAGGCGGAAATCAGGACGAGGACGTTCGCGCGGGCGGAGATCAGGGCGAGGCTCGCCGCGATGAGCAGGGCGCTGACGATCAGCAGAGTTTTTTTCCGCCCCAGTTTTTCCGAGAGACGACCCGATCCGATCGCTCCGAGGATAGCGAGAATCGCCCCGAAAAAGGTCATCCAGCCGACCCGCCGGCTTGCCTCGATCTCCGTCAGGGGGGCGTCCGCCCCGGACGGGGTCGAAACAAACAGGAACAGGTAGGTGAGAAGAAATCCTGCGCCGAACTGCACGAGAAGGCGCGCCAGCCAGAGGAGGATGAGATCAGCCCTCGTCCCCTTCGAGGCAAGACCCGGAGCCGTCGGCGTATTGGCGGCTTCGGGGTCGCTGGCGTGTCTCGTCGGTCGGATTGCGAGCGGTAAAATGAAGACAAGCAATAGGCCGCCTATCGACCAGAAGGTGAGCGCGCTGTCGGTCGGGAACATGAAGGCGAGAGCGGAGGCGGCCAGAGCCGAGAGGGGCAGAGCGGCGTTCAGGACGCCCGCCATCCGTCCTCTTGCGGCGCCCTGATCGGCGAGCATGGCGTTCAGGGGCGAGAGGCCCAGATTGAGGGCGATCTGGAATGCGACCATGGCTGCGGTCAGCTCGAGAGCGGTGCCCGCGAGGGAGAAGCCAACATAGGTCCCAGCCAGCAGGATCGCGCTCAGGGCCAGAAGCTCCCGGCGGCTGCCCCGAACTCTCATGATCCTGTCGCCGATCCAGCCAGCCGCGATGTTGGCGAGGCTCGCCGTGATCGCGCCGATAATCAGGATTTCGCTGAGTCGGACCCCGGCCTCTGCTCCGAAGAGCGCCTCGACCCGCCTGGGCAGCACGAAGTTGAACAGGGGCAGGAAGGCGATATGGAAGCCCAGAGCGGCCAGAGCATAGGCTCGGCCCGGAAAACCTGCCCCCGCTCCCGGGCTCTCGGTCGGCGTCACGGAGCCGGGCCCGTGCTGTCGCGCATGATAAGTTCGTAGGGGATTTCGAAGGCGCCCCAGGCTTCCTCTCCGCGGCTGAGGGCGATCAGCCGTTCGCAGGCCTTTGCGATCATGGCGGCTGTCGGCTGGCGGACCGCGGTGAGCGGGGGCACGGAGAATCTGACCCCTGGCGTATCCTCGAAGCTGATGACCGAGAGATCCTGCGGGACGGAAAGGCCGTGGCTTGCGGCCACGTGGAGGGCGGCGAACGCCATCTCGTCATTGTCGCAGATGAACGCGCTCGGCGCTTGTACGTCCTTGAGCATCACGTCAATAATCTCGGCCGCCGCCCGAAAACTGAACCCGCCGGTCGCCACCATCGACGTCCCGAGGCCTGCTCCCGCCTCCCTCAGGGGCCTGCTCATAGCCGGCGATCCTTTGGGCTGAGGCGCCGTAATTGGGCGCGCCGGCGATATAGGCGATGCGGGAATGACGAAGCGCGATGAGGCCGCGCGTCGCCTCGTACGCAGCGCCGGCCTCGTCCATGAACACGTCCACGCTGTGGGATCCGTCCCTGTGCCCGATGCGGGCGAACGGGATAGAGCGCTCCGTCAGCCAGGCGCAGAGGGCCGCGTTGTCTGAATGCGGCGGGGTGAGGATCACCCCATCCGGCCGCAGGGCGCCGGACACGTTCGCCAGCTGACGCAGCGCCGGCTCGGTCTCCGTGTCGATCAGTTCGAAGAGCAGGTGGTATCCCTGTCGTTCGCACTCGGTCATGCCACCGAAGAGCATCTGGTCGACCCAGTCATTGCCCCGTCCGGCCGCCCAGTTCTCGATCGTGCGTTTGCGGTCGTTGATGGCGAGAATGAGATAGGAGCGCGATCCGGCCATGCGCCGGGCGCTGAGATTGGGGACATAGCCGAGGCTGTCGATCGCCTTCTGAACCCGATCCCGGACCAGGGGTTTAACGTGAGGGCCGCGGTTGATGACCCGCGAGACCGTCTGCCGGGAGACCCCCGCAGCTTCCGCAACGTCATCTATCGTTATGTCGGCGCGCTTGGACATGAGCACCGTCTAAAACAGATGAAAGTTGATACAAAGTCAAATTGGGAGCGATCACAATTAAGGATTGCGAGCGCTCACAATTCCAGCTAGCGTTTTGGTAGTCAGCGAAAGACTGGGACAGGAAGGGAACGCAAACGATGCGCAATCTGGCTGTAGCTTTGACCTTTGGAGCCTCCGTCTGCGCCCTGGCGGCGCAGGCTTCTGCGCAGACGGCGCAGACTAAGCCGGTCGATCCGCCCGCAGTGGGCGAGACCTCTGAGGATGGGGACGTCGTCGTCGTCACCGCCGATCGGCGCGAGCAGAACCTTCAGGATTATGCCGGAACCGCCGCTGTGTTTGGCGGGGATCAGATCAAGAAGCGCGGCATTCAGGACATCACCGATTTCAACGACGTCATTCCGGGTCTGACCGTCGCCAACAATGGCGGCAATGTCGAAGTCTGGATCCGGGGCGTCGGCTCGAGCAACAACACCGAGCTCGGCGATCCCGCGGCGGCCTTTCATTTTGACGGGGTCTACGTGCCGCGTCCGTCGGGAATCGGTTCCGCCTTCTTCGATATCGAGCGCGTCGAGGTCAATTTCGGGCCCCAGGGCACGCTGAGGGGCCGCAACGCGACGGCCGGATCGGTCAATGCGATCGCCTGGAAGCCCGGCATTGGAGTCTGGGATTCCGAGCTCGAGGCGGAGTATGGCAATTATAACCAGAAGTCGGTTCGCGGCATGATGAACGTGCCGATCGGCGACAATGCAGCGTTCCGCTTTTCGGGCATGATGCTGAGCCACGACAGCTACTACCAGAACGTCGGGCCGGTGACGAACATCGATGTGGCCGAAGCGGAAGACAATCTCGCCTATCGCGCCCAGCTTCTCGTCAAGCCGTCGGATCGCCTGAGCGTCCTGCTGGCGGGCGACTATATTCATGAAACCGGAACCGGCTGGACCGGAAGCAATTACGCCAACCCTCTCGGCAATGGCGTGCGTCCTGATGAGATCAAGGATCCCCGTCAGGTCGTCGCCCGCGCCTATACGCCTGACCTCGACATCGAACACTGGGGCGTGCGCGGCGTCGTCACCTACAAGGCCGACCCGTTCACCATCGAGTATACCGGCAGCTACCGCGACATGGTCTATAACTACGACGCGGCGACCCCGATCGCACCTTTTTACTCGGGTCTGATCGGAAGCCTGGCCTCCCTTCCCGGAACGATCGAGGAAGAGCTGGATAACTGGTCGCGCTTCCAGTCGGTGACGGATTCGAAATCGCACTATCATGAGATCCGTTTGTTTGACTCGACGGGTCCGCTGATCTGGAATCTTGGCGGCCTCTACTTCAAGGAAGACCAGTACGCCTTCCTCGGCGCGGCTGCGGACCGCAATCTGTTCTTCTCGGGCGCTGAATTCAACATGCCCGATGTGAATGCGGAATCATGGGCCGCCTATGGCGATGCGACCTATGAGATGAACGATAAGCTCCGGGTGACAGCCGGTCTGAGATATACCGACGACCAGAAATCCCGCGAAGGCATCGCCGCTCGCTATGGCTTCGCCCTTGGCGACGGCAATTTCAACTGCTGCGGCGGGGTTCGTGTCGGCACCGAAGGATTTGAGTTCGCCGGTCAGGGCCGCACGATTTTCAATCCCGACGCCAACAAGGATGGAGCTGTCAGCAACGCTGAGGCGATCGCTTTCTACATGAACGGCGTGAAGAAATTCGGCGTTCGCGATAACGTCGACGACATCTTCGCCAACGGGCCGTTCGAAGGCCATTTCGGTTTCGTTCCGGGTCTTCCGGTGTGTCAGGACACGATCACGGGCGACTTCTGGACCTGCCAGGGCTTCGAGCCCAGCGGCCAGTTCACCTACGGCCTGCCTTTCCCGGGACAGATTTTCCGTCAGACGGGTTCGATGAAGGACAATTTCATCGACTGGCGTCTGCGCGGAGAGTACGATCTTTCAGACGACAATCTCCTCTACGCCCTGATCGCGACCGGCCACAAGTCGGGCGGCTTCAACGACAACATCGGCGACGCCGGCGTGGCCCCGACCTATGGAACCGAGCAGGTTCGTCTCTATGAGATCGGATCCAAGAACGAGTTCCTCATCGGTGACATCGGAGCGCGTCTCAACGCGTCGCTCTTCTACAACGACTATGACGATCAGGTCTTTACCTCGCTCCTGTCGGTCTCTCAGATCGTCTCGTTCCAGAGCTCCCTGGGCAACACTATTCCGGTGCCCCCCAACACCAACACGGCCCTGGTGATCTCCTACAGCTATAATGCCGCCGACTCGGAGATCTACGGCCTCAACCTCGAAGGCGGTTTTGATCTGCCTGCCAACCTCAACCTCGACTTCAATGCGTTGTGGATGGAAGCCAAGATCAAGAACTCGCGCCCGATCCAGGACTTCCGCTTCCAGTCCGACGTCGCGCCCAGCGAGGCGATCTTCCAGTCCATCGACGGTAAGCGCCTTCCGCGCACGCCTCGCTGGCAGCTGAATGCGTCATTGTCTCAGACCATCGATGTCGAGACGGGCTCCTTCGACTGGGTGGTCTCTGCAGGCTACCGCTCCTCGCAGTTCATGACGATCTTCAACAGCCAGGACTTTCAGAACCCCGCCAATCCCCGCCTTCGTCTCAATGATCGCGTGGACGGATACTGGACGTTCGATGTCGGTGCGGGCTATTCGCACGGAACCGACAACCGGCTTCGCTTTGAGGTCTACGCCAACAATGCGACCGACACGGTCCACGAGGCGGCGATCATCATTACGCAGTTCGACAATACGCGCTTCTTTACGCGTCCGCTCACCGTCGGCGGCCGCATGAGAGTGAAGTTCTGATCACATTCCGGGCGACGGTCTGCGCATGCAGGCCGTCGCTCAGAATCTTCGAACATCCGCAGTTGGAGGGCATCGGACTATGGGAGCGACACGCATTGCGGCCCTTTGGGCGGTTTTGTGCTCAGCATCGGGACTGGCTGTCGCCGAACCTCAGTCGGTCCCTCATCGTCCGCCGCCGGGCTATGAGCTCGTCTTTTCTGATGAATTCGACGTTGATGGCCTGCCGGATCCGGCACGATGGGCCTACGATATCCATCGCAACCCGATTGGTTGGTACAATCAGGAGCGTCAGTATTACTCAAAAGGCCGGCTTGAGAACTCCCGCATCGAGAACGGCGTTCTGGTGATCGAGGCGCGTGCCGAGACGCTCTCGTCCGAAAGCGTTCCGGACTATGGCGGACAGAAATTCACCTCCGCCCGTCTGTTCACTCAAGGCAAGGCCAGCTGGACCTACGGGTTCTTCGAAATCCGCGCGCGCGTGCCGTGCGTGGTCGGGTCCTGGCCGGCGATCTGGATGCTCCCGGAGGATCCCAACGTCGTCTGGCCGGAGGGAGGAGAGATCGACATCATGGAGCATGTCGGTTTTGCGCCAGAAGAGATCAATCAGACGATCCACACACGAACCTTCAACTTCTCGAAGGGCAGCCAGAAGACTTCGATTTTCAAGATCGACGGGGCGTGTGACGAGATGCATCGCTATCAGCTGCTCTGGACCCCCGATCACATCGCGATGGCCGTCGACGACGAGCCGCGTTTCCTGTTCAAAAAGGTCCGCAAGGACAGGGCGAGATGGCCCTTCGATCAGCCGATGCACATTCTTCTTAATGTCGCCGTGGGTGGTGTCTGGGGCGGACAGCGAGGCATTGAGGAGGAAGCCTTCCCGGCACGAATGGAGGTCGACTACGTCCGCGTCTACCAGCGTCCAGATCCAAAGGATAAACGATGACACCGGCGTCTGCCTTGAGAGGCCTTTTTCTTGCTTTCGCCTGGCTGGTCGCCACGAGCTGCAGCCCCACCGGCAATAGCGGTGATGCGGGCGCAGCTGACGCCGCGATGGACAAGCGGGCGCGTGAAATTCTCGCCGGCATGTCGCTGGACAGGAAGATCGCCCAGCTCGTGATGCCGGATATCTCCACCATCACGCCCGAAGATGTGGAACGCTACCGGTTCGGGGTCATCCTCAACGGCGGCAACAGCGGTCCGGGCGGGAATGATCTGGCGTCCGCCGAAGAGTGGCTGAAGCTGGCTGACGCTTACTGGGACGCCTCGTCGGCTCCGATGTCGGACGGGCAGATCGTCATTCCGGCCCTCTGGGCGACCGACGCCCTGCACGGACACAATAATGTTCCCGGGGCCACCGTTTTTCCCCACAACATCGGACTGGGCGCAACGCGCGATTCTGATCTGCTGAAACGGATTGGCGAGGCGACCGCTGCCGAAGTCGCTGTGACGGGGATCGACTGGACCTTTGCGCCGACGCTGGCCGTCACCACGGACATCCGCTGGGGCCGGACATATGAAAGCTTCTCCTCGGACCCGGAGCTGGTGTCGGAGCTGGGAGGCGCCGTTATTGAAGGGTTGCAGGGCGCTCCCGGATCGCCGGACTTTCTGGACCAGTCCAGGATTATCGCCACCGCCAAGCATTTTTTTGCGGATGGAGGAACGCGCGGCAAGGATCGGGGCGATGCGGTCGGCGACATGGAAGAACTGAAGCGCGTTCACGTCTCTCCCTACCGTCAGGCGTTCGCCGCGGGAGTGGGCTCCGTGATGGCGTCGTTCTCTTCCGTGAATGGTCAAAAGATGCACGCCAGCGAGGAGCATCTGACCGGACTTCTCCGGGGAGAGCTGGGGTTCAAGGGACCGGTCGTCGGCGACTGGAACGGGCATGGAGAGCTTGAGGGGTGCACAAACGCAGACTGCCCGGCCTCTCTCATGGCGGGGCTCGATGTCTACATGGTCCCTGAGGATTGGAAGGGGCTCTACGAGACCCTTCTAGCTCAGGCGAAGGATGGTCGCATTCCCCTGACCCGGATCGACGAGGCGGTTCTTCGGGTGCTCCGTCTGAAGCTGGCTTACGGCCTGTTCGACAAGCCGCGGCCCTCCGAACGTCAGCTTGCGGGCGACTGGGAGCGTCTGGGGTCTGACGAGCACAGGGAGCTGGCTCGTGAGGCGGTCCGCAAATCGCTTGTGCTCCTCAAGAATAATGGCGTGCTGCCGATATCGGCCTCAGCGAAGGTCCTGGTGGCCGGTCCGGCGGCGGATGACGTGCCCCGGCAGACCGGAGGCTGGTCCATTACGTGGCAGGGGGGCGGGACCCTCGCCAATGCGGATTTCCGCGGGTCGACCTCAATCTTTCAGGGTTTTTCCAGGGTTCTGTCCGAGAGCGGCGGAACGGCTCGCCTGTCTGTGGATGGGAGCTATCAGGAACGTCCCGATCTTGCGATCGTCGTGTTCGGAGAAGAAGCCTATGCCGAGTTCGTCGGCGATCGTGACGACCACGTCCTGAGAGATGAGGCCGGTCTTCGTCTGCTCCGACGGTTCAAGGCTGAAGGAATTCCGACCGTTGCCGTCCTTGTGTCGGGTCGTCCGCTCTGGAGCAATCGAGAGCTCGCCCTCGCCGATGCGTTTGTAGCCGCCTGGCTGCCGGGCAGCGAAGGGACGGGTGTCGCCGATGTGCTGGTCGCAACCCAGGACAAAAAGCCCCGATACGATTTTTCAGGTCGACTGTCCTTCGCGTGGCCGAAGGACTGCACGGCGCGCAGCGAAGCTCTCTTTCCCTTGGGAGCGGGCGGGTCCTACGCTGCGCCTCCGGGGGCAGCAGAGTTTGACACTGCCTGTTCTCTGCTCGATGCGGGATCCGCCTCGCAGCGCCGCATCTTTGAGCGTGGACTGGATCCGTCCGTCAATGCGTCGGCCGAGGATGCCGGCGGGCCGTCGCGACTGGCTAACCTCCAGGGGGCGAGCCCCAACGGCGGGCTGTCGCTGAAGGCGTTCGATCTGGCCGCTCAGGAGGATGCCCGTCGTCTTGTCTGGAGCGGTCCGGCTCGCCTGCGCCTTGAGTGGGGTGAAGCCTCCCTTCCTGAGGATGCGACGCTCGTGCTCCGGGTGCGGGTTCCCCAGCGTCCATCGGCTCGCCTGACCCTCTCTGCCGTCGCGCCAGCGGGCGCTTCGAAGGTCGATCTGACCTCGAGCTTCGAGCTCGCGGCGGGCAAGGATTGGCGCAATCTGCATATCCCTGTGACCTGTGTGGGAGCGGGTGCGCGCGGCGTGACACTTGAAGCGGACGCCGCTTTCAGCTTCGATGTCGAGCGCATCAGTCTCGTCCCGGGTGATCCGGCCGAGGGATGCGTCGGTCCTTTCTGAGACGCTCACGCCAGGAGATGAAGATGGCGCTTGCCCCTGAACCCGCCGCGACCAGCCCTGAAGGCGGATCATCTCCGGGGCATATCGATGCGCCTGAGCTTCGTATCTTTGTCATGGTCCTCTTCTTCATCTTCGGAGGGATCACGTCGCTGAACGACGTCATCATCCCCAAGCTCAAGGAGCTGTTCACCCTGAACTACACCCAGGCCATGCTGGTGCAGTTCTGCTTCTTCACCGCCTATCTGGTGATCGGGATCCCCGGCGCGCGCCTCGTCAAGCGCATAGGCTATATGCGTGGGGCAGTCGCCGGGCTCTCGGCGATGATGCTGGGCTGTCTGATGTTTATCCCGGCGGCGGCCAGCGCGACCTACGCCCTTTTTCTCCTGGCTCTGTTCGTCCTCGCCTCGGGCGTGGTGATCGTTCAGGTGGTCTCGAACCCTCTCATTTCGCTTCTCGGACCGGCTAAGACATCGCATTCGCGGCTGACCTTCGCTCAGGCGTTCAACTCGCTGGGCACCACCATTTTTCCGATTTTCGGCGCCATACTTATTTTGGGAAGTATCGCCAATGTGAGTGCTGATCAGCTCTCAGGCGCCGAGCTTCAGGCCTATCGCACGGAAGAGAGCCGGGCGATCGTCAACGGATATGCAGGCCTCGCCGCAGCCCTTCTGGTGGTCGCGCTCGTGGTCTGGATGTTCCGCAATCGACTGAAGGGCGAGACCCACGAGGCGAGCGGCGGTCTTGCGGGCCTCGATCTTCTGGCTCGTCCCCGCTTCGGTCTCGGCGCGCTCTGCATCTTTCTCTATGTCGGCGCTGAAGTGGCGATCGGATCGCTGATTGTGAACTATCTCATGCAGGCCCATGTGATGGGTCTTGGCGAGCAGGACGCCGGCAAGCTCATCGGCGTCTATTGGGGCGGCGCCATGATCGGTCGCTTCATCGGATCGCTGATTCTGAGGCTGATCAGCCCGGGGATCGTACTGGCCTTCACCGCCGCCGGTGCGATCGCGCTGATCGTCCTGTCCACGCAGAGTGTGGGAGAGGTCTCCGGCTACAGCCTCCTTGCGATCGGTCTCATGAACTCCATCATGTTCCCGACCATCTTTGCTCTGGCCTGCGAGAAGCTCGGCCCCAGGGCTGCCGACGGGTCGGGCATTATCAACGTCGCGATCTTCGGGGGAGCGGTTATCCCGCTCCTGACCGGAATGATCGCGGACGCATCTGGCAGTCTCGCCGTCGCCATGGCCCTTCCGGCCGTGTGCTATCTCATCATCGCGGGCTTCGGGCTCTATGCGAGGCGCCCGGCCTGATCAGGACGGAGTGATGCTGGACGACGAGGTCGCGCTTACGTCTCCAGCATCCACGCCCCGTCCCGGCGCACGACGCGTCCTGCGGTCGGCGGGGCGAAATGCGTTCCGATCATGAGAGCGCCGGACGCAGCCATCTCCTGATAGACGCGAAGGCGCGTCTGGGTGGAGGCTGCAGCGTCGAAATCGAAGCTTGAAGCCCATTCAGGATGCGCCAGCTGGCAGGGGTGATGGGTGAAATCGCCCGTGATCAGGGCTTCTTCTCCCTTCGATCGGATACGTACGGAGACATGTCCGGGCGTATGCCCCAGCGTGGGCTCGAGGGACACTTCCGGGCAGATGACATGATCAAGCGGGACGAGGTCGACGAGGCCGGCCTCGAAGACGGGCCGCACGCTGTCGTGAAACGGCGTTCTCTCAGGGTCCGCATCGCGTTCCGTGGTCTGCCAGTGCTCAAACTCGCTCCGTGCGATCAGGTAGCGGGCGTTGGGAAAGGTGGGGATCCAGCAGCCGTCGACCTTCATCGTGTTCCACCCCACATGATCGACATGCAGATGGGTGCAGAGCACCTTGTCGACAGTCTCCCGCGGAGCGCCGGCGCGAGCGAGATCCTCGAGGAAACCCGTCTTGAGGCCGCTCCACGCAGGTACGTCGCGTACCTTGTCGTTGCCGATACAGGTATCCACGATGATCCGTCGTCCTGGCGCCTCGATCAGGAGGGCGTGGATGCTCATTTTGAGCTTCCCCGCCTCATCGGCGAATTGCGGCGCCAGCCATCCGATGGCGCGCACGGCCTCCGGCGTCGCCTGGGGAAGGATGAACCGGCTTCCGCCGAGAGATTCGATCTCGACGATACGTTTGACCGTGACGTCCCCGATGACCCAGCTCAGCATGGGGTGGCCCCTCCTCATCCGCGATGAACGCGCCGACTATGGCGTGTCCTACACGGAGAGGCCAGAGCGACATCCCCTCTGAACAAGAAGGCGGCGCCGCATCTGGAGCGGATTGCCGGGGCCTGGCTTCAGGTCACTGGAAATCCGCGCACCTTCAGCAGAGCGGCGACATCCGGGTCGCGGCCACGGAACTCCCGATAGGCGTCGCCTCGGTCTGTGGTGTTGCCTGGAGCGAGGATCAGAGCCTTGTAGCGGGAGGCGATCTCCGGATTGAAGGGGTCTCCCGATTCCTCGAAATACGCCCAGGTGTCGGCGTCCATCACCTCAGACCAGAGGTAGGAGTAATAGCCCGCCGAGTAGGCGTCCGAGGTGAACAGGTGATTGAACTGCGGCAGGCGGTGCCGCATCACGATCTCCTTCGGCATGCCGAGCCGTGCGAGACTGTCGCGCTCGAAGGCGTCGATGTCCGCTGGCGGGGTCGCCTGCGTATGGAGATCCATGTCGACCAGCGCCGAGGAGAGATAGCTGACCGTCGCATAGCCCTGGATGAAGGTCTGTGACGCCGCGATGCGATCGACCAGCGCCTGCGGCATCGCCTCACCCGTCTCGACGTGCTTCATGAACCCATCGAGGATCGGACGGCTCAGCACCCAGTGCTCATGCACCTGCGAGGGATACTCCACGAAGTCGCGCGGCGTCTCTCCCAGCGAGGGATAGGTGACGTTTGAGGAGAGATAGTGAAGGGCGTGCCCGAACTCGTGAAAGAGGGTTTCCGCATCGTCGAGAGAAATGAGGAGGGGGCGTCCTTCCTCCGCCTTGACGAAGTTGTTGTTGTTCGAGGCGAGAACGTTCTTGGCCCCGTCAAAGGTCGAGTGGGAGCGATAGGTCGTCATCCAGGCGCCGGAGCTTTTTCCCGGCCGCGCGAAATCGTCGGAATAGAAAAGCCCGATATGACGGCCGCTGTCCTTGTCCGTGACCTCAAACACCTCGACGTCCGGATTGAAGGTCGGAACCGTTCCCTCGGCCAGCGGCGTGAACACGAAGCCATAAAGACGCTCGGCCATGTAGAAGGCGCCGCGCTTCACCGCGCCGAGTTCAAAATACGATTTCAGCTGGTTCACATCGAGATCGTATTTCGCCCGTCGCACCTTCTCGGCGTAGTAGAGATAATCCCACGGCTCGATGTCGTGACCGGCGATCGCCTTCATGTCTGCGACCTCTTCGGTCACGCGGGCCTTGGCGGGCGCCCAGACGCGTTCCATCAGAGACATGGCCGCCGCAGGCGTTCCCGCCATCGTGTCCTGCATTCTCCATTCAGCGTGATTGGCGAACCCGAGGAGCTTCGCGCGTTCCGTTCGCAGTCGAACAATCTCAGCGATATCCGCGTTGGTGTCCGTCTCCCCGCCATTGTCGCCCCGATTGACGAACTTCCGCCACACGGTCTCCCTGAGGGAGCGGTCGTCTGCGAAGGTCAGGAACGGGTCGACGCTCGAGCGTGTATTCGGGATCGCCCAGCCCTTGAGGCCCGCCGCCTTAGCCGCTGCCGCAGCAGCAGCCTGGTCCGACTCCGGAAGGCCCTTTACGCCGGCCTCGCCAGGGATGTGGGTCAGCGTTTTCTCATCCGTGACAACCTTCTGTCCGAACCGGGTGAAGGCGCTGGACAGGGCAGTGTTGATACGACCCAGCTCGG
Organism: uncultured Alphaproteobacteria bacterium; assembly: GCA_903831255.1. Classification (GTDB taxonomy): domain Bacteria; phylum Pseudomonadota; class Alphaproteobacteria; order Caulobacterales; family Hyphomonadaceae; genus UBA7672. Next base: position 44,283 of record CAIKWZ010000001.1, on the reverse strand, counting down.
CCTTTCCCGCCTCATCAAGCGCTGCGCCGTTGCGGATGAAGTCGTCGCGACGTCGTTCGGTCAGACGCGTCTGGGCGGGGGACAGCCCGGCCTTCGCAGCGCCGTCGGCCACAGCCTTCACACGGTCGAACAGCGCTGAGTTGAAGGTGATCTCGTCGAAGGCTGCCGAAAGGAGCGGCGCCGCTTCCGTCTCGACGTCCTGATACTCGTCCGAGCCGATATTCTGGGTCATGACGCCGTAGATTGCGAGAGCCCGGTCGAGGGGCTCGCCCGCCATCTGCAGAGCGACCAGCGTGTTCGCGAACGTGGGCGCTTCGGGATTGTTGGCGATGGCCATGATGTCCGCGCGCTGAAGGTCGATACCTTCGACGATCGCTTCACGAAGACCCGCCGGGGTTACCTGGTCCCACGGCGGAACCCCGCCATAGGGGCCCGTCCATGGCTGAAGAAGGGCCGCCGCTGGGGCGCTCTGGGGCAGCACGGCGCGCGCGGCGGCGGCCTCGGCTTCCAGAGCTGCTGCGCCGTCGGCTGGACCCTCGGCTCGCGGATCGCACCCCGCGAGAAGACAGAGACCTGCGCCTCCGACGATGACATGACGACGATTCATGGGTTTCTCCCGGCGTTTCAGAGCGTTGAACGAGACATCTGTCGGATCGCATCGGATTTCCAGTGGCGGCAGTCGAAAAACCCCCGGAGAGCTGAAAGAATTCGCTATTTTGTGCCCCAGGTGGGCCTGCTGCCTGTGGGATGGCCGGCAATGTGCGACGAGCTTCGCCTGACGCGGGAGACGAAGCATTGTGTCGCCACACCCCGGACTTAGGCCGGCGAAGGGTTGGCGAACTGAGGTCTGCAGGCTCGCGTCGCTCTTACTTCAGAAGGCCGATAGCTCGACCGATGATGCGGTCGAGCAGACGCGTTGGCAGAAGCGATTCCGTCACAAATGTCTGCAGGGGATCAGGAGTGATCCGGTAACGCGGGCGCGGACGCCTCACGGTCAGGGCATGGGCGATGAGGTCGCCGAGGCGCTCGACCGGAAGGCCGCTGGCCGCCGCCCCGGACATAAAGGCCTTCAGGCGCTGAAGGGGTTTTCTGTAGGGCGTTGAGTCATAGGCGGACAGGTCGATCTCCTCGCCCTTGCTCCAGATGGGCGTACGGACGGCTCCCGGAGCAATCACGATGACGTCGACGCCGAAAGGCAGCAGCTCTCGGCGAAGGGACTGGGAGTAACCCTCGAGAGCGAACTTCGAGGCGCTGTAGGGACCCATAAAGGGATTGCCGGTCCGCCCTGCGACGGAGGAGATGTTGAGGATGCGCCCCGGCGGCCCGGATCGCTCCTGTCCGGCGCCCAGGAGGGGAGCGAACGCCTGAGTGACCAGAAAAACGCCGGTCAGATTGATCTCCATCTGCCGGCGAAGATCGGCGACGGGAAGATGAAGCAGCGGGCCGGCGACAGCGACGCCGGCATTGTTGACAAGACCCGACAGGGTCGCGGATCCAAGGACGGCCTCAACCTCCCGGGCGGCCGCCCTCACGGCGGTCTCATCCGTGACGTCGAAAAGCAGCGGCGTGAACGCCGCCCCAAGCTCTCCGCGAAGTCTGTCGGCATCCGCCATGCGGCGCACGGAGCCGAACACGTGAAATCCCTCGCCCGCGAGGCGGCGAGCGGCGGCCTCGCCGATCCCCGTTGAAACCCCTGTGATGACAACAGATCTCATGGCGGGTTCCTTGCGTCAGCCGGCGAGATGGGCATCGAAGAAGCGCGCCAGGTCGCCGAAGGCCTCCGCCGACTCCGGGCTCGCGAAAGCGTAGATGTACTCGGCATGGCTCATCGCTTCGTGAACCTCCAGCTGAACCGTCACTCCGGAGCGCTTCATGGACCGATAGGTTCGCACCGTATCGCTGATCAGGATATCACGTGTGCCGGTGATGAAGAGGGTCGGGGGAAACCCTTTGAAATCGGCGTGGACAGGGGAGACCAGGGGATGACTGAGCGGGGCGTCTCCTGCGTAGAGAGCCGCCATCCCGGCGGCGAACCCGTCAAAGCTGGTGAAGACGCCGTCAACCCCCGCATTGACCTGATAACTGTCGCTGGATCCGGTGAGATCCGTCCACGGCGTGCCGGCTCCGAGGGCGGCAGGAAGCGGAAGGCCAAGCTCGCGGAGCTTGAGGGTCATCGCCAGCATCAGCCCGCCGCCCGCCGAAGTGCCGAATGCGCCCATCGCGGATGAAGGACGCTCGGCCGTCAGCGCACGCCACACCGTGACGGCGTCCTCGACAGCGGCCGGGAAGGGATGATCGGGCGGCATGCGATAATCGACCGATATGACGCGCAGTCCGCAATGATGAGCCGCGATCACCGCCTCTATGGCGCTCGCTTCGCCGCCGTTGAGGGCGTAGCCGCCCCCATGAAAGTGGACGAGGAGGAGGTTTTCCTTTGCCGGATCAAGACGGGCCGGCGTGATCTCGCGGATTGTGACCCCTGCGATCTCGCGCCTGACCATCGTGTGCGGAAACAGACTGGCGACGAAGGGAAGCGTCGCGAGAACCTGGCTGTCGAGATGCGCGATGATCGCCTTCCACTCCGCCGGCGTTCCCGGAACCCAGGCGGAGGCCGCCCCGGCACGGGCGGAGGCCGCCGCCATCTGAGACATGGAGGCCTGAAGCTCCGGGCTCACCGTGGCTGGCGGCGACAGGGTCTTGGCGGGAACGCTCCGGGCGACAAGGGGTCTCGACGTATCGGGCATGATCAGGCGTCCAGGCGTATGAAAAAAGGCTGCGCTCTTAAAGCACGATCGGAGCAGCCCTTAAAGTCGCGTCTCCCTCGAGGGGTGGCTGTCTCAGCCTCCATCGGGCTGAGGTCAGCCCGGCAGCCTTCGACGTTCAAGCGCATCCTGGGTCATGGAGCGGATGATATCGGCCGCAGGATCGATGGCGCGTATGAGGCCAGCCCCTTCGCCGACAGGCGTGTGGATACGCGAATAATCGCCCGCTTTCAGGCCCGCCTGATACTCCGCACGCGCCTCGGAGGGATCGCTCTTTAGCGCCTCGATCCGACCTTCCCACTTTACGTGGAGAGCGTTTCTCAGGGCTCGGAAGTCATAAGGAGCGGGCCAGGGAATATCCCGGATGATGTCGAAGACCGGGCTTCGCACGCTCATATCTCCGCTGGCTCCCACGGCCTGCCTCTTCGCGCCGTCAGCGGCGAGGGATTCAGCGGAGGCCCAGAGCCTCGACCCCACAAGAGCGCCGTCGGCGCCCAGCATCAGGGCGGCCGCCAGTCCGCGACCGTCTGCGACGCCCCCCGCCGCAAGGAGGAGCGTATCGGGCGACTGAGAGGCGAGAAAGTCGGCGATCTCCGGAACCAGCGTGAACGTTCCCCGATTTTGAGAGCCGCTCACCCCGTGTCCGCCGGCCTCTCCGCCCTGCGCGCAAACGACATCCGCGCCAGCTTCAAGCGCCATCGGGACCTGGGCCAGGGTCTGCACCTGGCAGATCAGCCGGGTCCCGACCGAACGGATGTCGGGCCCGTACCGCCTTGGATCGCCGAAGGAGAGCATGATCGTCCGGGGAGGCGCCTCGCTTTCGAGGAGGCGGTCAAGCGCCCGTCGGTCCTGATCGAGCTTCCACGTGATGAACCCGCAGCCGAGACGGGACCGGGCGAAAGGATCGGTCCGAATAAGGTCGGATGCTCGCCCCAGCTCCGCCTCGATCCAGTCGGGATCGCCATACCCTCCGCCGAGAAGTCCGAGCGCTCCGGCATTCGCGCAGGCGGCGGCCAGCGAGCCACCGCTGGCCATGGCCATTGGCGCAAGGGCGATCGGCGTCGTCAGCCCGAAAAGCTCTGTGAAGCGAGTCGGCAGAAGGGGAGGCGTCAAGGACGGAGGGCTCTCATGGCGTGCTGGATCCGGGACTGGAGGTGTCGATGTCTTCAGGATCGGGGCTGCAGGATCGACTGTGTGCAGCGGAACAGGGCCATCAGTTTTCCGCTCTCCTCGTGACGGACCTCCGCATCCCAGACCTGCGTGGTGCGTCCGCCGTGGATCAGACGCGCTTCGCAGATGACATGGCCGTCACGGGCCGTTCCCACGAAATTGCTCTTGAGTTCGACGGTCGTGAACCCGCCTGCGCCATCGGGCAGAGAGGCGACGCATCCGTATCCGCATGCGGTGTCCGCCAGTGCGATGACGCTGGCTGCGTGAAGGAAGCCATTTGGCGCCATGTGACGGGGTTCGACCCTGAAGCGGCCCTTCGCAAAACCCTTCTGAATGATCTCCCATTCCAGGCCGAGGAGATCCGGCAGGGCGCCCAACTGGCGCTCCATGAACATCGGAGCAAGATTAGGGCTCATGTCATCGGCCATGCTGTCGTCTCCTCGATCGGCCTCACGAGATAACCATCAAATCCTTCGGTGTCAGGGGGCCGCAGGCAGGATAAGACCCTTCTGCCGCATAAAGGCCTCGATATGATGATTGACCTCATCGGGCGCCTCCTGCTGGACCCAGTGGGATACCCCCGGCAGTCGTTTCAGGGTGAAGTCTGTCACATAACGCTCATAGCCCTCCGTGAGAGGAAGGCCGAGCGCGGTGTCCGCCTCGCCCCAGATCAACAGCGTCGGTGTGTGAATGGCGAGCGGTGCGCCATCCGTCCTGAAGGCCAGCCCTGTGCGCGCCGCTGCACGATACCAGTTGATCATCGCAGTCATCGCGCCGGGCTTGAGGGCATTCGCCCGGTAGTGGTCGAGATCCTCCTTTGAGAAGGCGTCGGGATGAACCGCCATTGAGGTGAAGGCCTGTTCGAGCGCCTTCGCCCCTCCGGCGGTCAGCAGCAGCTCGGGGATCAGGGGTATCTGGAAAAAGCCGATATACCAGGACCTGAGAATCTGGCGCACGTCGGTTCGCAGTGCGCGGAGGAATATGTCCGGATGAGGCATGTTGAGAACGATCAGCGCATCGAGCGGGCGAACCTCGTTCACGGCGAAGGCCCAGGCGACAGCGCCGCCCCAGTCATGAGCGATCAGGATACGTCTGCGCGCCTCCAGGGCGTCGAACATATCGGCGACATCCGAGACCAGGTGGTGAATATCGTAGGCCGCAACGCCTCTGGGGCGGCTTGAATCCCCATATCCCCGCTGGTCGAACGCGACAGCCCTCCACCCAAGACTGGCGAGGTGAGGCAGCTGACGCCGCCAGGAATGACGGCTTTCAGGAAAACCGTGGAGAAAGAGCGCTACGTCCGGTCCGCTTCCTGCTTCGTCAAAGTGAAAGCTGAGGCCGCCGGTCTCCACGACGCCGCGTATCGCCTGGTTCATGGATGCTCCGGTCAACGCGGTCTCGGATACTCGATGTCCTGCAGAGATCAGAATTTTTCAGCCCGGACAACATCGACCGGGCTGATGAACAGAACGAGGCCATGGCTCTCGAGGATCGGCGCCAGTCGATCGGTCAGGGCATCGCATTTGGCCTGCGTCGTCACGGTGAGGAAGATCACCTTGGACTGGGCGCCCGAGACCTGATCGTCGGACCATCGGCCGCCCGCGCCTGCGCCCCCGAGCGTTGGCAGGAGAGTATATCCGCGTATTCCCGCCTCCTCCGAGGCCCGGACAACGGATTTCACCAGGGGCGCGTCAACTAGGACTTCGATGCGCCGGCGCTCCACAGTTTCCGTCATGATCCGACGATCCTTTCCGCCAGCATTGTGTAGAGGGGAATCCCGAGTGTGATGTTGAAGGGGAATGTGACCGCGAGCGACATCCCCAGGTAAAGGCCGGGATCCGCCTGCGGCAGGGTTTGACGGATCACCGCAGGCACTGCGATGTAAGAGGCGCTTCCCGCGAGAATTCCGAGCGCCGCCGCCGAGCCGGTGTCGAGCCCTATCAGGGCGCCTGTCAGGACGCCGATGGTTCCGTTGCATATGGGAAGGAGGACGGCCAGAGCAGCCGTCCGAGCGGTCAGCGCACGGGCGTCCTGAAGGCGCCGGGCGGCGATCAGCCCCATGTCGAGCAGGAACAGGCAGAGGACGCCCCGGAATGCGGTATCGAACACGGGCGCCACCGGCGCGAAGCCATCCTTGCCGGTAATGAAACCGATGAGGAAGCTTCCAAGCAGGAGAACCACAGACCCGTTCAGAACGGTTTCGTGGAACAGGCCTCCGCGGGTTGGTAACGCCGCGCCGGAGGTCCGGCGCGCCAGCAGAAGTCCGATGATGATCGCCGGGGTCTCCATCAGCGCCATCACGGCGACCATATAGCCCGCTGGAGGTATGCCGGCCGCAGTGAGGGTCTCCACACCGGTCACGAACGTCACCACGCTTACCGATCCGTAGTGAGCGGCGACTGCGGCGGCGTTGATGGGATCCAACCGTCCCGCGCGTCGAAGAAGGAGGAAGGCGGGCACGGGTATGAGAAAGCTCAGAGCGAGCCCTGTTATGGCGGCGAGCAGGATTTCAACCGAGAGGCCCGCGGCCGCAACCTGAACGCCGCCTTTGAGGCCGATGGACGCCATCAGGTAGAGCGACATGCCCTTTGCGATCGATTCAGGAATGGAGAGATCCGACCTCGCAAACGCCGCCAGGGCGCCGAGGACAAAAAACAGGATCACGGGAGACAGCAGTACATCCCATCCGCCCAATTCCGGTCTCCATCGTCTGGCCTGAATTCATCCAGCCGGGGCTCCTCTCCCACGAAAGCCGTTGACCCGCCAGATGGGGAGTTGACGATCTGTTGGATCACGACCGCGGATGACATAGGCCGCCTTGAGCCCCTGGTGAGCGCTCACAGGTCTCGGCACGGCTGACACGTCAGGGTTTTAGCGAGCCATGATCCCTCGGACCAGCGACACGCGCTACTGCGCACTGGACATGTAAAGTTCTGGTCAAAGCACCGTGATCAGGAGTGTCATTGACCCCAGGCCGATCGAGAGCGGTACCCGAAGAGCCATCCAGCCTTCAGGGCAGAGCCCCATTCGCGCAAGACGAAAGTCGACTGCAACGGACCCTATCAGGCTCAGTCCCACCGCCGTCAGGGAGGCCACAGGCCAACCACCGCCCGCCGCAAGCGGAAAGCACGCAGCGAACGCGATCAGGCTCGGGACGACGGCGACGACCCAAAGCCAGCCCGGCGCTCGCTCAGGCGCCCGAGCCGCGAGGCCCCACCAGACGCCGCCGAGAAAGCTGAGGATGAGAGCAGGATAAGCAAATCCCAGCACGGTGGCCATGAATCTGAGACTTGAACCGCCGGCCAGCAGGGCGAGGATCACCGCCCCCTGAGGCAGCAGACCGGCCGCTCCCAGACCATAGGCGAGGCGGGCGATGCGGGATGAAGGCATGGATCACGTCTACCGGTTGAGTTGAGAGAGACGATGGTAGGTCATCGAACGCTCCGCGTCACCATCATAGGACGCAAGAGGTCCGGCGTGGCTCACCCGAGGATGAAAGATTCCGTGCGGCGTAGACGACGCTCTACCTTTCGGTGGTCCGCCCGTCAGGTCCTCACGATGCCAACCGCAGATTTCCGGAAAAGCCAGGCAGACGTCATCCAAACCGCTATAAACGCGCCTGTCATCGGGAAAATGAACGCCATACCGGAGACGTACGCAATGACCGCAATGGCGAACTGCCCTGCGGCCACTGCCGTCATCGTCATCGCCAGCCCGCGGGGCCGAAAGCGAAAGATCAGCGCACCGAGGAGGGCGATCACGGGCAGAGCAAGGAACATCTGGTTTCCCGGGTGATCTTCGCTGCCGATGACCCCCACGGCCAGATTGATCCATGCAAGGAGCATCATCCCAAGAAGAAGCAGCCCAAAGCCTCCGAGATAGGTCACGCCCGCATTAAGCCGGGAGACAAGCTCTACGCAACCGCATCCGCCGAAGAGGAGAGCGGCCAGAATGATGAAATCCTCTGCGCCCCAGTTCCACTCTGCGAAAAGAAAGTTCGCCGCCAGCGCCGACAGCCAGATCACGCCAGCGATTATCCACAGGCGCCAGCGAACAGCCCGTGAATGGGGGGCAACCTCCTCAAGACTCGAGTCGCGGGGAGGGGGCGCAGCGGTCGTCATGGCGTAATCTCGGTTTCAGACAAAGTCGTCTCAGGGATAAAGCGAGGCTATCTCTCGCACGGGGGCCTTGCACAAGCTCTGGAAATGGGGCGCTTTGAGGGCGCCGGCGTCTTCGTGAGGTCGTCGATGATCGCCTCAATCGGGACGTCAGTTAGTCACATCCCCTCCCGCACCCATCGATGTCTCTCTTCGGAAGAGGGGGGATCTGATTAAGGTTGGCCTTGTCCGGACAGTCTCTCTAATGGGATCGGATACGCCCTCCGCACATCGGTCCCCGGTTTGACTTAGGCTGCGGGTTCGCACAGCGCCTCAGAATGGGAAAGACTCAGGATGAGCGCCGGATCACTGTTCAGATCGATCACAAGAGCGCTCAAAGGAAGTCGCTCCCGGATCTGTCGCCGCTCTCCACGTTCACGTACGTGAGGGCCGGCGCGTCCTGCGCCGTTTCAACGGTCTGCGGCCCCTCCTTTGTTGTCGGATGAGGGCTGTGCGCATGATCGCGGATCAGGGCTCATCGATCGGGTCTCTAAGCATCTGGGCCTACAGGATCCTTAAATCGGCCTCCGTTGTCGCGTCCGTTCTGGAGATAACTCCCTGTCTGGGCCGAAGAACCATGGATGCCTGCAGGAGCAGTGACAAGAACGGCTGTCGGCCCGTGCTGTCCTTCAGCTCTATCGTGGACTTCCTCACCTCGTTCGGCCCGCGCTCGTCCGGATGCGCAAGCAGGCGGCCGTGACGTACCGTCGCCGAATGTCATCAAACCTTGATGAACATGTCGAAAATCCGTCATCTCGCCCCCGTAGATCCTGCCGGCGTCTGAAAGCAGGAGATCAGCGATGTTCAGAGTGTCCGACAAGGCCAGATTTTCCCGTGCGCTCATGCGCTCGACGACAGCGCTCGTCGGCCTCTCTTTGGCGCCGGTCGCCGTGGCCCAGGACGCGCCTGCAGCGACAGAGGTGGTGCGGGTCGTGGGTTACAGCGCCCAGAACTCTGAGGCGATCGAAGCCAAGCGTGAGAGTGAAACAATCGCGGAGTATCTCTCGAGCGACGACATCGGTCAGCAGCCCGACTACAACATAGCCGACAGCTTTCGACGGCTCCCCGGCGTTCAGACGGTCTTTGACGAAGATGAAGGCCGCTACGTCTCCATTCGTGGTCTGAACCCGAGCTATACTCTGGGAACATTCGACGGCGCGGTCATGGCCAACGCCGAACGCGGTAATCGACAGCTCAACATGGAGGCGATCCCTTCAACCGCGGTGAAGCGGATCGAAGTCCTTAAAGCGCGTACGCCAGACCTCGATGGAAACGCCATCGGCGGTACCGTCAATCTCGTGAGCCGGTCAGCCTTCGACCAGTCGGGCCTTTATGTCGCTGCCAACGCCTTTGTCGGACTGTCCGACAGTCAGGATGTTCCCGGCAAGGGATATGGACGCAAGGGCGATGACGCGGCAAACCTGAGAATGGATGGAACCGTCTCCTCGACCTTTGGAGATCGCGGTCAGTTCGGCGTTCTGTTCAGTGGAAGCTGGAGTCGCAAGCACCGGGACCAGGAGCGTCTCCTGCCGCAGCTTGTTCCCGTTGGGATCACCTCCACCCCCCAGCCCGCTACGACCGCTTTCGGCGCAACCGATCTGCTTTGGTCGACCTATCCCAACTCAGTCGATCGCTATGGCGGCGTCCTGAAGTTTGAGTACCGTCCTACAAACGAGTTCGAGGCCGGCGCCTCTCTGGTTTACTTCCGTCAGGATGACAATGAGCTGCGCCACTCCCAGCGGCTGCGGAATGGAACGGCCGCCAATGGCAGCTTTGTGAGGTTTAACGATTATCCTATCGAGAAGCCGCTTTTTGTGTCGCAGCTCTGGAGCGATCTCCGCCCGGATGAGGATCATGAGTTCAGCGTAAGAGCCTCCTACTCAGAGGCGACCTTCCGCGAGCCGTCGAACGAGGTCCTGTTCACACTGGCATCGCCGCAGGCGACCTTTGATGTCGGCCTGGTGGGGGGTGTCCCTGTCGCCACCCGCCTCGACCCTCGTTTCAATCAGCCGGCATCCTATGCATTCACCAGTTATGCGCCGTATGAAGATGACAGCGACGAGTACGTGCTCGAGGCCGCCATCGATTACGGGTTCAACGCGGGCCCCGGCGATCGGGGATGGGGCGCTGGATTTGGGGCGCGCATGCGCCAGATCACACGGGACAATGACCGGACCCAGACCATCTTCAACGGGTATCTGCCCGGAACCCTCAGCCTCGAGGGGTTCACAGCCAGCCAGGCCTATACGCCCATCTTCGCCGGCTTCAGCCAGCTCTTTGTCGACTTTGATAAGTTCCAGACATTCTTCAATCAGAACCGAGCCCAGTTTCGCGTGGATACTCTGAACACCGCTCGTCAGTCGGTCGGGTCGGACTGGGTCGTAGAAGAGCAGGTCAACGCTCTTTATGCCATGGCTCATCACCGAACCGACCGTCACACGGTGATCCTCGGCCTGCGTTATGAAGAAACGCTCACGGACGTGGAGCGCTTCAGCCGGCGCTCGACAGTGGTGTCGGGCGTCACCACCGATGCCTTCACGCGGGTCAGTCAGGACGGGAAGGACACCCGCATCCTGCCGTCGTTGACGGCCAGCTATGATCTGACGCCGTCGTGGAAGCTCCGGTTCGGCTATGCGCAGGCCGTGGGCCGCCCGAATCTCAGCAGTCTGGGCGGAGCTGAAACCATCGCCTCAGACGGAAGCATCAGCCGCGGCAATGCCGACCTGCAGCCGCGCCGGGGCGAGACCTACGAGGCGTCTGTGGAGACCTATCTCCCAGGCGATCAGGGAATGATCAGTCTCGGTGTGTTTCATAAAGACGTTGGCGACGAGATTGTAACGCTTCAGACCCTCGAGGCTGTTAACGGCGTTCAGACGGTGGTGAATCAGCCCGTAAACGCCGACAGCGCGACCATAAAGGGGCTGGAGGTCGCGTTTGTACGCAACCGCCTCGACTTCCTTCCCGGCCTGCTGTCGAACTTCGGCGTATCAGCGAATGCAACGTGGATTGACGGCGCAGTCAGGCTGCGTACGCCAACGGCGGGGCGCTTTGTAGATGGGGTTCTGACCGGCCAGGCGGATATGCTGGCCAATCTCGCAGTGTTCTACGAGGACGGTCCCTTCCGTGCGAGAGCGACCTACGCTTATGTGTCTGAAACGCCGACGGCGGCGAACCCGGCCTCTGCGAGCCTGAACCCGGGCGCAGCCAACCGTAAGGATGGCGAAACCCGACAGCTGGACCTGCAGGCCCGTCTTGAGCTCGGCGTCGGCCGTGAGCTGATCGCCGAGGTGCGTAATGCGACTGATGAGGACAAGGTCAACTATTTCGGTCCCAATCTCGACATCGTCCGCGACTACAACTCCTATGGACGTCAGTTCTGGGTAGGGTTCGCCTTCAAGGGATAAATCATCATGACGATCGTGGCGCTGCGACACGGGCTGGCCGTCCTGGGCGTGACGGGCGCGTTTGCCGGAGACTTCAGCGGACAGGCCCACGCCCAGACGATGCCTCCCCGCATCGAGCTTCAGGCCTATGAGGCCACCGTCCCGCAGCGTCTCGTGGCGCAGCGAGAACGTGAGTACGTCGCGCCGGAAGCGCGCCAGGGTGTGGCTGTCGATGAGAGGCACTTCTATGCGGTCGTGAACTCGCTGATCGCCAAGTACGAGAGGGCCACGGGCGAGCGGCTCGGATACTGGTCGTCACCCCGGGGCGGCCTCATCCGACACATCAATTCATGTCTGTCGGATCAGGGGAAACTGTGGTGCGCCAACTCGAATTTCCCCGAAACGCCCATGGCCAGTTCAGTCGAAGTAATCGACAGCAGAACAATGAGCCATGTCGCCTCCCACTCTCTGGGTTTGACGGAGGAAGGATCGCTGACGTTTTTTGATCGGCTGGGCGAGGGCTGGATGGCCGGGTTTGCCCATTATGATGGTGAGGGCGGACATACATTCAAGCCGGCCCGGTTTTCAGGGATCGCTCTTTATGACGGTCTGTGGCGTCGGACGGGGGGCTATGCCCTGCCGGCGACGGTGCTTGAGAGAATGGCCCCTCACGCCGCTTCGGGCGGCGCCTTTGGACCTGACGGACTGCTCTACCTCATGGGGCACGACCTGCCAGAGCTTTATGTGCTCGCAAAACCGTCGATGGGTCCTGTGCTGATTCATGTCGCGACCATCGAGATGGATGTGGCCGGTCAGGCCTTCTCCTGGGACAAAACAGACCGCGCCACGCGTCGGATCTTCGCGATCAACCGGCCGACGGGAAGCGTCAGGGTCTTCTCGATACCCGAGGTTATCCTAAGCGATCGCGATGCGCGGCCCTTCTTCTGAAAATCGGTCAGTTGGCCCCGTCCCGCGAAGGGAGGCTCTCGATCAGGATGCAGGCCCGCCCAGACCCTCTCGCGCCCGCTTGCGCACACTTCCGGGCATGAAGCGGGCGGCGAAGGCGAGCTGGCGTCCGGCCTTACCCACAATCCAGTTGAGATCCTTTCCGTGGATCGCTTTCCAGATCACATCGGCGGCCTCTTCAACGGTGTAGACCTGAGCGCCGCCGGCGCGCAGGCGATCAGCCATCTTCTCGTTCGAGCCGAGGGATCCGGCCTGAAGAATGGGTGTGTCCACAAACCACGGCATGATGCAGCGCACAGCGATGCCGTGTCGGGAGAACTCTGCCTCAAGGGCCTCGGAGAGCCCTTTGACCGCAAACTTCGTGGCGCAATAGGCAGCCATTTTCGGGGCGCCCACGAACCCTGCGCAGGATGCGACATTGACCAGCGTCGAGCCTCGCGTCGCCTTGAGAAGATCAAGTCCCGCCCGCGCCCCGTTGGCGACGCCCTTGAGATTGATATCGAACTGGCGGTCGATCTCTTCGTCCGACTGATCCTCGAAGAATCCGTAGTGAGCGACCCCGGCATTGTTCACCAGCGCGTCCAGCCGTCCGCCCGAGAGCGACGCGAACGCGGCGATCTCCCGCTTCCAGGCCTCTCTGTCCCGAACGTCCAGAACATGCTGACTGCAGGACGTCGCCCCGATCTCGGCGGCCGCCCTCTTCAGTCCCGGGCCGTCAACATCCGCCAGGCCCGTAAACCAGCCCTCGCGGGCGAAACGTTTTGCGGTGGCAAGGCCGATGCCGCTGGCGGCGCCCGTGATGAAGATCGTCTTTCGGTCGTTGGCGGACATGTTTGACTCCGGCGATGGGAACCACAGGATAGCGTCGAGGAAGACGATCCGGTCAAGACTCTCTCGTGTCTGATCGGCCTGTCAGGGATCAGAGCCGGAGAAGATAGACGTGGCGTCCATCCAGGACCAGCTCATCCCGCTGATTGACGATGGTGGCGCTTAAGGTGGCGAGGCCCGTCGTACGCTGGGGCTTAAGATCCGTAATCTCAAGACAGGGATAAAGCGTATCGCCGACATAGGCCCCTTTGAGGAGGCGGGCCTGAATTTCGATCAGCCCCATCAGGGAGGACCCGATCTCGTGGGGGAAGAGGCCCGCGCCAGCCGCCGTGAAACACAGGATCTGCAGGCCATGGGCCAGTGCGCCCGGGTGCCCGAGCGCCTCGCAATACTCTTTATCGTAATGGATCGGATGATTGTCGAGGCTGAGCATCTGAAAGGCCGAGAAGTGACCGTCGGTCAGCGTTCTCGAGGGCAGAGGGTAGCGCTCTCCGATCCTGAGATCGTCAAACCGGCGAGCCGGCGTCAGTGCGTGCCGTGTATAGACAGGCGGCAATGCCATGGAGGGTCCTCCTGATCCGCGAGTTTTTGGGCCGTCATCGCGGACCGCGGGCATCTTCCCGTCGTCCGGTCAGGACGACGGGAAGAGGGATGGTCACGAACGGGGAGGCAGCGTGCCGCCTTCCGCGAGGATCTTCATGTTCCGAAGCGCGCCGGTAAACGCGGTGCGCCGCCGTTCGACGTCCGCCGCCTTCGCGGCGTCATCGCCCGGAACCAGCGAGACATCGTAGATGAGCGTGTACAGGAGTTTTGTGGTCCCGGCGTCGATCGCGCGCGCTTCGAGGTTGCCATGATAGAGATTATAGGGCCGGCCTTCGCGCACTGGCTGGGTGTAGGCGTAGGAATAGGCCGTCTTCGCGACGAGGATTTCCGCCCCGACCGTCCGCACCGCGCCCACTTCGCCGTCCTTGCCCGAGGTGATCTGGCAGCCGGTCTGAATCTGGAACCACTCGGCGATATCGCAATACTTGCCGATGCGGGCCCAGACGTCCGCCACCGGGCGGTTCACAGTGATCTCCATGGGGATCGTCACGTATGAGGGGTTCTGCACCTGGAGCGGCGGCGGGCCTGACGGAGCCGCCGGGGCCGGGGGCGTCTGATCGTCCCTGACCACAGGAGCGGCGAAGGCGCCGGCAGTCAGGCCAGCCGCGATGAAGGCGATGGTTAGTCCTCGAATATGCAATGTCGTCTCCTCCGATTATGCTTATGAGCGTTGCTAGACCCTCCTGCCTGAAGCGCCAAGGGCTGCGGTGTTGAGCAGGGCGTTCGAGCCACTCGCAATGGCGGGAAGAGGGTTGCGAACGGCGGGCGCCTCTGACAGCCTTGCAACCGTCGTCGATCCGCCCCGACGGAGCTCAGGAGACTTTTCCCATGACTGTCCGGTATGCTGTCCTGCCAGCTCTTCTGTTTGCCGCGTGTGCGGCTGTAGCACGCGCTCAGGAGGCGCCGCCCGCCTCTCTGGGCGGCGCGGTTGAGGCCGGCATGCCGGGCCCGGCGACCCCCGAGGCGAACGCCATCGTGGGCGCCTCGGCGCTGGGCGAATGTTTCAGGCGGGCGCCGGCCTACCCGCCAGCCGCATTGAGAGCCGAGATGTCCGGTCGGTCGTTGGTCTCCTTCATCATCGGGCCTGACGGACGCCCTGGCTCGCCGAGGCTTCACAGATCGAGCGGCTATGCGCTTCTCGATGAGGCCGCTCTTCGGCACCTCGAGGGATGTCTTGCCTCCTTCTCCTATAACGAGAGCGAGGTCCTGCCTTCGGCTCTGTTCATTCTGCCGCTGAGCTGGCGCATTGAATGAGGCGCCGGGCGGATCGTGCGAAGGGCTAGTAGAGAAGGTGCGGCCTTCTGACCTCGGCCCATTCCCGTTCGTCCCTCACGGCCTCAACGTCGAGATCCTGAGGGCTCGCCTTCGGATCATCGACCCAGGTCCGAAGGCCAGGTCCGCCATTGATGACGTCGATGGCGAGCTTGCCGAACGCATACTCGTAGGGAAAATCTCGCCAGAGATCATAGTCAGGGTAGAGCCGACGGATCGCCTTGAAGGCCAGCGCCTGAACTCGCCAGGGTTTGAAGGCGTTATGGAGATAGAACGGGCTTTCCGCATGGATCTGCACGCCGCTGCAGAGCCGTCCGACATGCTTGTGGAAGGTCGGCTGGAACCAGATGTCGCGAAGCCTGCATCCCTCAACCCATGATGGCGCAAGGGCGTGCATCTCGGCGATCACCTGACGGGCATCGATGTCCGGCGCTCCGAAGAGTTCGAGCGGGCGTGTCGTGCCGCGCCCTTCCGAGAGCGTGGCGCCCTCGACCATGACGGTGCCCGCATAGGCTCTCGCCATCGAGAGGTTAGGCGCGTTCGGACTGGGATTGACCCAGGCGCGCGATCCGAGAGGCCATCCATGGCCGGGCCCCGCATCGGGCGCCCAGCCGGTCATTTCGATCACCCGATAGTCGACCGACAGGTTGAAATGCGCGATGAACCACCGCCCGAGCTCCCCAAGCGTCATGCCGTGGCGCATCGGCATCGGGCCGGCGCCGACGAAACTTTCCCAGCCCTCGGTGAGGGTCAGGCCTTCCACCGGCCGCCCGACCGGATTGGGGCGGTCCAGAACCCAGACGGTCTTCCCATGGCGGGCGGCCGCCTCCAGCACGTAGAGGAGGGTGGTGATGAAGGTGTAGATCCGGCATCCGAGATCCTGAAGGTCGATCAGGATCACATCGAAGGTGTCCATCATGGCGTCGGTCGGACGCCGGACCTCGCCGTAGAGACTGAACACCGGGATTCCGTGGACCGGGTCGAATTCGTCCGGCGTCTCTATCATATTGTCCTGGAGATCGCCCTTCATTCCGTGCTGGGGGCCGAAGGCGGCGCTCAAGGTGATCTCAGGGCACGCCGCGAGGGCGTCGACCGCATGGGTAAGATCCGCTGTCACCGAAGCCGGGTGCGCCAGCAGCGCCGTGCGACGGCCCCTCAGCGGCTCTCGGAGAGAGGGTTCGGTCAGCAGTCGATCAAGGCCGAATTTCATGGGGCTGTCCGTGAATGCGAATCGTCGGGTCCTGGCGCTGAACCGGTTTGATGATGCCATGATCGTCCGCTGACGTCGAAGGACCTGCCGCGAGCGTGCGCCGGTCCGTCGCCCGAACAGTAGGCTCCGACGGTCCCGCCGGTCACGAGCATGCTTACGCCTCCGGCCTGGCGCCTGGAGGCGCGAGCAGAAGCGTGAAGGCGTCCGGGTGATGGAAGTCCGGCGCCTCCGAGGGGTGAGAAAGCGCCCACCACGCGTGTTCGCCGGACAGATCCTCGGTCACCGCAGCGATGTTCACCCGCCAGGGCAGGTCCGTCGTGAACGAAGGGAGGGAGCTGAGATCCAGCGACGCCCGGAGTGTGAACAGGCTTCCGCTTCGCGAGGTCGTCGTCTCCGGGGCCGGACTATCGATCCGGCGCATACCGTTTCGTCGATCCTCGAAGCCGTAGGCCGCCCACTCGGTCGAGGGCGACAGATTGATCTCAGAGTATCCGGGGCCCGGCCCTGGCCGAATAAACGCCTCGAAGCATGTCCGGCGCCAAAGCTCGTCCTTTTGATGTGGCGGCGCGGGCGGAGGCAGGAACAGGGCGCCGATATCTCCCTCGAGACGAAAGGTCAGGACAAGCCGGCCGGGGCTCTCCCGATCTGCGACAGCCTCGAGGCGCCGAACCGAACGACCGGTCGATTTCGGATGCGGCGTGAGGCGGACGCTTGCTGATGAGGAATGCTTGTCGAGCATGTTCGTGTCCGTCCGCGACTGACCCCTACGACCGATCCTGATGATCGGCCCGACGCTCTGGACCCCGAGGGCGGCGATAGCGCGCGCCGCCCTCGGGCCCGTTCATTCCCTGATGGAAGGCGTCATCCTGAGAGGGAGCCTCGTCCCGTTTCGCAGGACGACGATCGAGGTTTCCTCCCCCACTTTCAGACCGTTCATGGCCTGCATGTAGTCGTAGATATTCTCGAGGTTCGCCCCACCAAGTTCGACGATGATATCGCCTCCCTGAACGCCGGCTTTGGCGGCCGGCCCGTTCTGAACCACGCCGGACAGCTTCAGCCCCCTGATCCCCTCAGAGGCGTAATCTGGAATGGTTCCGAGGAACACGTTTCCGACCCGCCCCTGTGAGGTTGTGTTGTCGACCTTGATGTAGTCGGGCGCGGACGTGGCCTGAACCTGGGAGCGGGCGATCAGCGCCATGAGGCGCGTGATGTCGTAATGTCCCTTGGTGTTGATGAGGTCGGGCGTGTCGCGCGGGGAATGGTACTCCTCGTGCGAGCCTGTGAACGCCGACAGGATCGGCACGCCGGCAAGATAGAAGGACGTTGCATCCGTCGGTAGGTAGCTGTCCATGATGGTCGTGATCGGCAGACCCACGACAGCGTTTCTCTGCTCGATCTCCCGCTTCCAGATGCTCGAGGAGCCGACGCCCTGAAGGATCAGCGCATCTTTCAGGCGCCCGATCATGTCCATGTTAAGGTAGGCGGAGAACTGACCGCCCAGGGTCTCGGCGCCGGACGTCTTGCGGGCCGCCTCGACGAAATAGGACGAGCCAAGAAGACCAAGCTCTTCTCCTTCCCAGGCGGCGAAGACGACATCCCGAACGCCCGTGAGGCGTCCGGCAGCCCGCTCGGAGGCAAAGAACTCGGCGATCTCGATCAGGGCGGCGACCCCTGAGGCGTTGTCGTCGGCGCCGTAGTGGATCTGTCCGCGTTCATCCCCGCGAGCCAGCGACCCGGAAGCCTCGCCTCGTCCAAGATGGTCCAGATGCGCCCCGATGACGAGGACCGGCGCCTCGCTGGGTCCATTGAGGTCCAGACGAGCCAGAACGTTCTGACCATTGCGTCGCTCGTAGGAGAGGGCGATGTTGGCTTCAGCCTCCACGCCTGACAGGACGATCCCATTGACCATGGCGCCCGCATCGAGCGTCTCGGTCAGCTTTTTCAGATCGTCGGTCGAGCCGGCCAGCATTCTGTCGGCAAGGGCGCGGCTCACAGAGATTACGGGCAGGGCGGCGCTGCCGGACCCGGATTCATATGAGAGTTTCGGCAGCTCGTCCTCATAGGTGATCCCGGGCGCCGGAGCGAAGATGACGCCGGCCGCTCCCTTGGCGCGCGCAGTGGCGGCCTTGTACCGAGTTTCGGAGAAACGGGAGAGGTGAATGCGGGTCTTGGAATCGACCGCGTTGGGAGCGCCACGCCAGACAAGGACCCATTTCCCGGAGACATCGAGATGAGCGTAGGAATCATACTCGGCATTCTCGCCGTCCTTGGGGGCCGCGATGCCGTAACCAGCGAACACGACGCCCGCCCGATCGGCTTTTCCCAGACGTGAGAAGGAGAGCGGCCGCCAGTCGGCGTCCGCACGGGCGTCGACCCGGCTTCCGCCGGCGGAGACGGTAAGCACGTTATCAGGACCAAGCGAGACGCCGGCGGTGAACCCGAAGGACTGAAGATAGGTCCCGTTATCGCCCGCAGGCTCAAGGCCCAGAGCCGAGAACGCCGAGGCGACGTAGCGCGCCGCAAGGTCGCCGCCCGGAGCGCCCGTCAACCGGCCCTCCATGGCGGGGGAGGCGAGCGCCTCGACATGACGTTTGAGATCGGCCTCGGAGACGCCGGGAACGGTGACGGGCAGGGCGGGGACTGGGGCAGCCTGGCCTATGAGATCGCCCCGTTCGTTCATGCCCAGCAGGCGTCGGGCTTCCTTGTCATTCCAGTCCGCCACGAAAATCTGGGACGTCGAATTTCCGGTGGCGTTCGATGTCCACGAAATCTTCTTCCCGTCAGGATGGAACATCGGCAGCCCGTCGAACCCTTCCCGGGTCGTGACCCTGACCGGTTCGCGCAGGCCGTCCGTGTCGACAAGATAGAGTTCGAAGTTGGAGAAGCCGAGTTTATTGGTTGAAAAGATGATGTAGTCGCCTGACGGGTGGAAGATCGGCGCCCAGGACATGGCGCCAATCTGGGTGATCTTACGCTGATCCGAACCGTCGGCGTTCATCGTGAAGACTTCGGCGCGTGCGCCATCTTCCGAGAAACGTCGCCAGATGATCTTCGAGCCATCCGGGCTCCAGAAGGTCCCGCCATCATAGCCCGGCGTATCGGTCAGCCGTCTCACCCCGGATCCGTCCGCGTTCATGACGTAGACATCCATGAAGAAGGAGGGATCGAGTTCGAGCTGCTCTTTCTCCTTCGCCGTCAGGCGACGGCCATAGGCCGAGCGGTTCGACGCGAACACAATCCGTGAGCCGTCCGGGGAATAGGCGCCTTCCGCATCGTATCCCGGGGTCCGGGTCAGATTGCGATAGCGGTTCGTCTTGAGGTCGAATTCCTGGATGTCGTAGGTGGGATCATAGTCCCACGAATAGCGCCGGGTCTGTCCGCTTTTCCGGAAGGCGATTTCATCCGCCATCTTCTTACGCGCGGCCGGATCGTCCTGGGTCGAAGCAAAGAGAACCCGGTTCTTGTCGGGATGGATCCACCCGCAGGTGGTCTTTCCGTGACCCGGAGACACGCGCCGGACATCGCCCGTTTCGAGGTCCATCAGGTACATCTGATAGAACGGATTTTCGCTCTCGCGTTCGCTCTGAAAAATCATCATGGATCCGTCAGCGGAGAAATACCCCTCTCCGGCGCGCACACCATCGAAGGTCAGCTGACGCGCATTCGAAATGAGATCGGCGAGCGCCGGTAAGGCGGACGCAGCGGTCTGGTTGGCGGGCGGCGGGGTCTGGCCGATGCTGTCCGATCCGAACATCACGCACGCGCAGGCGCTCAGGGCGATCGCGCTGATGGAAAATCTGACCATGATCTCTCCTCGAGCCGGGATGGCGTGTTGATGCCATCTGGCTACCCTTTGGTAAAGCGCAAGGGGCTGTCGTCGACACCCTCTTCCGCCGTCTCGATCCCTCTGCAGATGCAGATCAGGAACCAGACAACAGCCCTGAAGAGGGATGTCCGGGATCAAAACGGGGGTGTCCTCAGAGGACAACCTCAACATCTCGTTCCGGATCAGAGGTCCCGCAGGAGGGCGCGGACAGGGGAGGCGTCGGCGCCGGTGATCCGGAGCGGAGGCGCGATCAGCTCATAAAGACCGTCTGGGACCCCGTCCAGCACGAGGCCTTCAAGGACCGCCATGCCCCAGCGTCCAAGGACCTGATGGCTGAGCAGGTCCTTCGCATCTTCCGGATCCAGCGAGGGAGCGTCGATGCCGATCAGTCGCACCCCCGCCGCGCCAAGCGCGTCCATAAGCGCGGGCGAGGGTGTCCGAAAGCGGCTCGGCCAGTGAGTGCGAGGAAAGGTCTTAAAGGTCCTCAGAATAACGCGTCGCACGCCCGGTTTCAGATACGGCGTCACCTCATCGGTCCCAATCCGGTCAGGCCCGGAGAGCGCCGAGATCAGCTGGGCGGGTCCCAGATAGGGGACGATGTCGACATCTGCGATCGCCGCTCCCGCCGCATCATAGTGGAGGGGGGCGTCCGCATGGGCGCCGGAGTGGGTCGAGAGGGTCAGACGACTGACGTTCACCGGACAGTCGTCCGACAGAACCCAGGTTCGTTCGAGCCCGAAGGGCGTGTCCCCCGGCCAGACAGGAAGTTTGTCTCCAAGAGGCTGGGAGATATCCCGGATCCGTCGGCCGGATTCGTCGCGGAAGCCCGCCTTGCCATGGGTAGGTGAGGGAGAACGGGTCATGTCACTTTCTGTCTCTGCGAAAAGGCCGGGTCTCGCCATAACCCGTTCTCCATGACCGAAGCGAAAGTCTTCGCCGCAGTCCAGACCTGAGAGCGGCTGACGACCAGGGGGGAGAAGCCGAAGCGGATGAGATCCGGAGCCCGGAAATCGCCGACCACTCCGGCGGCGATGAGGGCCTGCATGATCGGATAGCCCTCCGGATGCGTGTAGGCGAGATGTCCGCCGCGCCGCTCGGGGTCTGCGGGCGAGACCAGAGTAAACCCGTGCGCTTTCGCCATAGGGGCCGTAAGGCGTTCAAAAAGGCTGGACAGGGCCCGGGAACGCGCAAGAAGAGCCTGCGGCGCCACGCCGTCGAAGAGATCGAGCGCGGCGTTGAGGGCCGCCATGGACAAAATGGGCGGCGTGCCGGCCATGAGGCGATCAGCGCCTGTAGCTGGAGCGTAGTTCGCCTCGAAGTCGAAGGGTCTGGCGTGACCCATCCAGCCGGCGATCGGATTGAGAAAGCCTGCATGGTGTCGCCGCGCGAGAAACGCGAAGGCCGGCGCGCCCGGGCCGCCGCAAAGATACTTGTAGCCGCATCCGACGGCCATGTCCGCGCCCGCCTCGTTGAGATCGATCGCTGCAAGGCCGGTCGTATGGCTGAGGTCCCACAGGCTGAGCGCTCCGACGGCTGCAGCCGCTTGGGAGAGGCCGCGAAGGTCGGCGAGCGCGCCGGTCCGGTAATCGGCATGACTGGACACCAGCAGGGCCGTATCGCTGTCGAGAGCCTGTGTCAGCTCAGGGGCGGGAACGGTCTTCAGCCGAATGTCTGGACGCAGGCGAGCAAGTCCCTGGAGAATGTACCCATCCGTTGGAAACTCGCCTTCGACCATGAGGATGGTCCCTCGTTCCGGCCTCAGCGCCAGGGCGCCGGCGGCAAGCTTGAACAGATTGACCGAAACAGAATCGGCGCAGGCTGTCTCTTCGGGCGTAGCCCCGATCAGGGGCGCGATGCGCGCCGCCGTGCGCGCCGGAAGGCCGATCCAGTCCGCCTCGTTCCAGCCGCCGATGATCATCGGCCCCCATTCACCGCGCACGGTTCTCTGGACCGCCGCTGACGCCGATCGCGTCAGCGGGCCGAGGGAATGGCCATCGAGGTAGATAAGGGTTCGGGCAATCAGGAACTGACGGGACAGGGGCGTGAGAAGATCCTCCCGGTCCAGCCTCCGGCACTCGGCAAGGCTCTCGCCCCAGGCGTCTGGCTTCGTCATACTCGCTCGATCCTCGATGTTGAGAGGCAGGGTAGGACGGGACTGGCCGGTTGCGCCAGACTGTGATGTCGTCGGATGTTGGCAGGTCCTGAAGTTTCAACAGAGATATCCGGCGGCTGGAAGGCTGTTTTCGTCACGGGAGGACGTCATGGCGTCAGAGTTCAGCGCGGATCCGTCAGAGCTGGCGCGTATGACCTCCTCTCGTCCGGTCGGACACGGACCGGTCCGGGTCTATGACTGGATCGCCCATCATGCCCTCCAGCGCGGCGGGCGGGAGGCGGTGCGGGAGCTCGCGACGGGCAGGCGCTTCACCTATGCCGAGCTCGACCAGCGTATCGAGGCCATGGCCGCCTATCTGCAGTCCCGCGGGATCGGAAGGGGCGATCGCGTGGCGGTTCTGGCTCATAACGGCGTCGAATATTTCGACATTCAGTTCGCTTGCATGCGGACTGGCGCGATCTGCGTGCTTCTCAACTGGCGCCTGACGGAAACGGAGCTGGACTATATCCTCCAGGACAGCGCTCCGAGCCTTCTGGTCCACGACGTGGCGTTCCGGGAGACGGCCGAAAGCCTCGCCGCAGGGGGACGGATCAGAGCCCTTTTGATGATTGACCCGCTGAACGCGGACAATCCTTACGAGACGGCGTTGAGATCATATCTCGGGGTGTCCTGCTCGCGGGAGGACCTTACCCACGATGACGTCGTGACGATCATGTATACGTCAGGCACGACCGGGCATCCCAAGGGCGCGATGATCACTCATGGAATGAACTTCTGGAATGCGGTCAATCTCGGTATCCCGGCCAGGGTGGGGCTCGATACGGTGCATCTCAACGTCCTCCCATTGTTTCACACGGGCGGGCTGAACTGTTACTGCAATCCGACCCTGCATGCAGGCGGTACAGTCGTGATTATGCGCACCTTTGACCCCGGCGAGACGCTGCGGATAATCGGGGATCCCGCCCACGGCATCACGCATGTCTTCGCGGTTCCGGCTCCCTATCAGTTCATGATGCAGCATCCAGAGTTTGGGCGGACCGACCTGTCGCGTCTGAGGAACGCCGGGGTTGGAGGCGCGCCCTGTGCGCTCGCCATTCTTGAGGCCTGGGCGGCGCGAGGCGTCATTCTGATGCAGGGCTTCGGGATGACCGAGACCAGTCCGGCCTGCATCTTTCTGGATCCCTCCGATGCGCTTCGAAAGCTGGGATCGGCGGGAAAGGCGCTTCTTCACACCGAGATGAAGATCGTCAATGAAGATGGACGCGAGTGCGGACCCGGAGAGATCGGCGAGCTCCGTGTCGCGGGTCCGCACATCACGCCGGGTTACTGGAACAAGCCCGAGGCGACGGCGGCCGCGTTCGACGGGCGCTGGCTGAAGACCGGAGATGCGGCCCGGGCGGATGAGGAAGGTTTTGTCTTCATCGTGGACCGGTGGAAGGACATGTACATTTCCGGGGGAGAGAATGTCTATCCGGCAGAGATTGAGAACGTCCTCTATCAGCTTCCCGAAATCGCAGAAGCCGCTGTCATCGGCGTGCCAAGCGAGCGCTGGGGCGAGGTGGGTCTGGCGGTGCTTGTCCTGAAGCCCGGCGTCGACCTCGATCGAGGAAAGGTTCTCGATCACTGCGCTCAGAAGCTGGCGCGGTTCAAGGTTCCCCATGATGTCGCCGTGATTGAGGCGCTTCCCCGCAACGCGACAGGCAAGGTTCTCAAGCGGGAGCTCAGGACGCGATTTGTAGGCGCAGATGCGCCTCGGATCACCTAGTTCAGGGTGGCTCTTCGAGGCGTTCGAGACCCGCCCTGAGGGGGAGCTACGGCAAGGCGGCGGTCGCGCTGAATTGTCTGGACGATCCGGTCATAATGGATCAGCGTGAAGAAAAAGACGCGGGTTCAGGGAGAGACGCCATGACGACGGGCTCTGACAAAGGTGGGTCTGGGATCTCGGATGACCGGAAGGCGTCGAGCGGCGCCTACGGATTTCTGGCGTTCATGATGTTCCTGAACGTCCTGAATATCCTGGACCGTCAGCTTCTGCCGACCTTCGGCAACGAGATCAAAGCCGATCTGGGTCTCTCGAACGGTCAGTTTGGCCTCCTCACAGGGATTATGTTCACGCTTCTCTACGGTCTTTTCAGTCCGTTCATGGGTCTCATCGCCGACGTCGTGCACCGGCCCCGCTTCGCGGCTCTCGGGGTCGGCATGTGGAGCCTTCTCACCGCCGCATCCGGGCTCGCCAAGTCCTTCGTCGGGCTTGCTGTTCCCCGGGTTCTGATCGGCGTGGGAGAGTCAACTCTGACCCCGACCGCGCTCTCCATGCTGTCCGACCGTTTTCCAGCCCGTCAGCTCGGCTTTGTCTCGGGAGTTTACTACTCAGGCGTCCCTTTGGGGGCAGGCCTCGCTTTTCTCATCGCAGCCATCCTCGGGCCGCTCATCGGGTGGCGCAACTGTTTCCTGCTGATCGGCGGCATCGGCCTATTGCTGGCGATCTGGCTGGCCTTCACGCCCGAGACGCGTCCGTCGTCTCCGCATGCAGGAAAGGGGGCCTTCAAGGCAGTCGGGACCATGATTTCCCTGCTCCCCGAAGTGCTGGGCGCGCTCCGCCGGTCTCCGGCTCTCCTCCTGACCATCGTGGGCGGGATCGGCGTTCATCTCTCCGTCGGGGCGTCACAGTTCGACAGTATCTGGTGGAAGGAAGAGCTGGGTCTTGAGATCGGTCCGCTCTTTCTGAAGGTTGCGCTGATATACGCGACGGTTGGCGTGGCGGGAAACATCCTCGGCGGACTTCTCGGCGACTGGTGGCTGAAGACGACGGGGCAGGGGCGATCGATGCTGACCGTGATCGTCCTCATCGCCTTTGCCCCTCTTGGCTTTCTCTATCGGATGACAGATGGCGAGGGTCTGATTTTCTGGTTGGGCATCAGCGCTGGGATCTTCCAGCTGGCGGTGATGTACGGAGGCGCCCTCTCGACCATTCAGGAGCTGGCGCCGGTGAGGGTCCGGGCCTCCGCCGTGGCGGTGTTCATCATGGGCATCAACGTCCTTGGCATAGGCCTTGCGACGACGGTCGGCGGTTTCATGGTCGATGCTTTTGCGGCCGCCGGACGTGAGCGACCGATCACCGACATGATGCTGGTCCTGACCGGGCTCTCCCTGCTTTCCATTCCGGCGTTTTACGTGGCGGCTCGTCGTTTTTCGGCGGATCGGGAGGCCTTGCGTCGGTATGAGGCGGGCGAAGCGGCGTAAAAGGAACGCAAGTCTGCTGTTCGGACCCAGGTGTGTTTCCGGGCCCCAATTGCGACTGGCTGTGAACTGATGACAGATCCCGGAGTCTCGATCCCGGGCTAGAGCGTTATTCCTCAGGTCAGGACGGGGCGGTCTCAGGGCCGTCCGGCCCTGCAGCCTCGACGCCGCTGTGTATGCTAAAATTTAAAGCGTCACTGCGGCCAGGCCACTGGACCGACATCCGGTTATAATCAAGCGCCCTCAGCCTGTCCGGCGCGTGGCGGGCGTCGCAGGTAGATTGCCAGCAATCCAGGCCCGCCTGGTGCTCGCGCCAACCTAATCGTTGCGGGTACGGACTAGACCCATGCCAGATACCGAGTGGACTTTGACCGCCTTCGACTTACGCTCTCACAGCCACGGGCCGGAGGACCAGCGCGTCCAGACGCCGTCAGCAAGCCGAAAGATTGTGTAGTCCCGCAGATGCCTCGGTTCACCCTGCAGAGATCCGGTCAGAAGAAGGGCCTCGGCGACGTCGTCCCCATCAAGGTCTACAAACACAAGCTGTGGAGCCGAGGCTGGCTCGGGTGGGTCCAGCATCGATGCGGACAGCATGAACGCCTCAGAGATCGCCGCTTCGAGGGAAGGATCGATCTCGGCGTCCTGAGGGATGATCCGCATCCGCTCTTTCCATGCCCGGTAGCGCGCAGGCGTCGCCTCGGGCTCAGCAACCGGGTCCCTCTGATCGGTCTCTAGCGCTGCAATCCGTTCGGCTTCCTGCCGGAGAGCCTCAAGTTGCTCCGGAGCAATCCCGCGCGCCGTACCCTGAACGAGTGTATCGAGGGCGTCCCGACCCGGCGCGCCTGCACTGAAACGAAGAAATCTGAGCGCGCCGTCGACGGTTTCGGGCGAGGACGAGCGCGTCGCCCGTTCGAGCTGACTGGCGATACTCAGGCGTAGCGGATCCGCCACAGGCGTCAGGCTCAGGAGAAGGCTTGTTGCGGCCAGCAGCGACACGAGGGGATTGATCCTTCGCACCCCGTCCATCCAGGGGCTTTCTTTCAGGCTCGCCCACGCATAGCCTAGCGAATAGATCAGTGCGAAAGTCGCGACAAAAAGGCCCCAGAAGCGGGGCGGGGTCAGCCCCAGATCGGTTACGCGGACACTGAGCGAGTAGAACGCCGTGACAGCGACAATCACCAGCAGAGGCGGAGCGAGGCGCAGCGCGCGCTTGAGCCACGGCCCATAACCAGGATCTCGCTCGCCTTCCCGAAGCGCCGCGTTGAACAGCAGCAGCGTCATGGCGATGAGGGCAATGAGGACCCAGCTGTCGATCACGCGCTCACCGCTATTCAGCAGAGTGGGAAGCTTTGGGATCAGGACAAGCGTGAAGGCTGTGACGATCAGGGCGGCTAAAGGGAGGAGCCATTTCAGGAGTCCGAAAAGCTGATCGAGGACGCCATCGATGAAACGGTCGCTGGCGCCGATGATCTGGGTCGCTGTGGCGAATGCGAGGGTCCATGCGGGATAAATGAAGCGCGGATCGTTGATGACGGTCCTGACACTCTCGATTCCGAGGGTCTGGAACAGCATCCCGCAAAGAAGGATGAGCAACCAGAACACTCCCGTGAACAGAAGCGCCTCAAGGAGGGTCAGACACGTGCGCCACGCACTTCGGAACAGAACCGGATAGGGGGCGTTCCATCTCCCGCTCTCCAGGCAGGCGCGAAGAAACGGAACCAAAATGACCCACGCCGGTATCCAGGCGGCGAGAAAGTTGAGAACCCTGTCATCCTCGATAGGGCCGGTCTCAAGACCCGGCGACCCGCCACTGAAGGCGCGCCACCCAGCCCCCACCAGGAACAGCCCGATCGCCCCTGCGCTGACCCAGAGCGTCACCCGGGTGCGATGAGGCCATAGAAGGAGCAGAGTTAAAGGGACAAACACGAAGACCAGATAGATTGTGCCAAAGACGCTGCGGTCTATCTCCGGCCACGGATCTTTCTCGAGCGCGTGGTGGCATAGCCAGAGCACGCCGGCCTGCAGTCCCGCGAGGAGAATGGCGCTCCGGGCGAACGCACCGGAAACGGGCTGGCTGGACATGTGACAGGCTCCCTGAATGCAGGCGCAGCTGTTCGTCAGGAACGTGCGCGTGGGGGACTTCGCGGTACGGTAAGTAGTCCGGGACATATCTCAAGTCTCTGTGACAGCTTCACGCCCTGAGGGCCATCCCGGATAGCGTGAAGCAGGTCGATCGAACGGTTCCCGAGGCGCCGGGGGAGCATGTATCCCAGCTCCAGGAACGCAGGCAGGCAGCCTTAGAAGGCATTCGGGATCTGCAGAGCTGCGTGATCGGCCGTCCCTGGGCGGTCTCGGGAGGGCTCCGGCGCATTGTTTCCGCATCCAGATAAGCTATCGTCAGATCGGTGAACGACGCGCGCACCGGCGTCTTTCAGGGCTCGGACCGGCGACCCCCAGGCCGGGAAGGCGAATAGATCGGGAGGTTTGGGCGATGACGTGTCTGAAGGGTTTCAGGGGGCTGCTCGCAGCCCTCGCGCTGGCCGCGGCGCCTGCCTCTGCGGCGCCGCCTAATGCCCTGGACGCCTATGTGGCAAGGCCGGATCCAAGCTACGCCGTTCGCGTCGTCGGAACGTGCAAGGGCGACGGGTATCGATGCGCTGTCCTGCAGATGACCTCTCAGACCTGGGGACCGAAAGATGTCGACGACAGGGTCTGGAAGCACTGGATGACCGTCGTCATTCCCGACACTGTCGCCCACAGCAAGGCGTTTCTCTACATCACAGGCGGCGACAAGGACGATCCCGCTCCCACAAAGCCCGCAGATCGTTTTGCGCAGATGGCGGTCGATACCCAGTCCGTCGTGGTCGAGCTGAACGATGTTCCGAACCAGCCTCTGACCTTCGCCGGGGATCCGCTCCGTAAGTCCCGTGTCGAGGACGAGATCATCGCCTTCCTGCAGGCGCGTTACGCGACCGCGCAGGATCCCGAGGCGCTTGTACGTCTTCCCATGGTCAAAAGCGGGACCCAGGCGATGACTGCGGTTCAGGAGTTCATCAAGTCCGACACAGGCGGCAAGCTGAGCATTGACGGTTTCGTTGTGGCGGGCGGATCCAAGCGCGGCTGGACCACCTGGCTGGTGGGCGCGGTCGATAAGCGCGTGGTTGGAATTGTTCCGATCGTGATCAACGTCCTTGGCGTTAATGAAACCACGATTCATCACTGGCGCGCTCTGGGGTATTTCTCGCCGGCGCTCCAGGATTATGTCGACGCAGGCCTTATTCCCGATCAGATCGGCAAGCCTGCGCTCGATGCTGTGAACCTCATCGAAGACCCGCTGAACTATCAGGACAGGGAGACGATGAAGATCCCGAAATACGTGATCAACGCCGTCGGGGACGAGTACTTCCCGCCGGACAATACGCGCTACGGGTATTCGAAGGTCGCCTCTCCAAAGCGTCTGCGCATGATCCCGAACTCGAAGCATTCCACCGCCGGGACGGATATCATGGAGAGCATCACCGCCTTTCATGATGCGATCCTCAACAATCGGGCGATACCAGACTATGCCTGGACCGTTCGGGATGACGGGGCGATTGTTGTGAGACCTGAAGGCGAGCCTTCCGAGGTTCTGCTCTGGCAGGCGAACAACCCGAAGGAGCGCGACTTCCGCGTCGACACGATCGGCAAGGCGTTTACCAGCACGCGCCTGACGGCGCAGGCCGATGGAAGCTATGTGGGAGATGCGCTTAAGCCGGCCAGCGGTTACACGGCCTACTTCGTCGAGCTGGTCTATCCCAGCGGAGGCAAATATCCTCTGAAGTTCACCACCGAAGTTCAGGTAAAGCCTGACGTACTGCCCTACCGGTGGGAGGATGCGAGGCCGATTACGGCGCCGCCTCGGTAAGGCATTTGGCGAGCCTCCTCTTGGATTGGTTCCACCAGCCGTCGCGACGTTAGGTTGATTGCCCCCGCAAACCATTGCGATGCAGGGGGAGGACGTGTCGGACATAAGACCCATCGAGGCCCGGCAGTCCGCGAGGGGGCGTGGGGCGCGCGTGGTTCTGGCGGCTATCCGACAGTTGCACCCTCCCGGGCCAAGCGGGCGCGCACAGGAGCCTCCTTTTCGGGAGGCTCTGGCCACATGCCTGAATGCCGCTGGCCGACCTATGCCCAGAGTATGGGCCGTCGTCTCGCCCAGGGCGCTTCTTTTTCCAGCTGTCCTGCCAGACGAAAGAGTGTGGCTTCGTCGGCATAGCGCGCGGTGAACATCATACCCACCGGCAGTCCGTCAGCGGTCGTCTCGAGGGGAAGGGAGAGAGAGGGTTGACCTGAGAAGTTGAACGGCGGGGTGAACGGGAAGGCCTGTCCCTGACGCCGACCCACCTCGCGGGGCTCGAGGCCGACCGGATCTATGTGCCCGACAAGGGGAACCGGCGTTCCCAGCACCGGGGTCAGATAGATGTCGCGCTCGCGAAAGAAGGAGAGGGTGGCCCGGTTGAGGATACGCAGCTCCTGCAGCGACCGAAGAGCCATCTCGCCAGTGACCTGGCGTCCTCCCTTGAGAGCGGCCCAGGTCAGCGGCTCGAGCTCATCGGGCTCAGGCTCGCGGCCGATCTCCTGGATTAGCCGCGCCATGCCGGCGGCGAAATTGGCGCCGGAGACCGGACCTCTGGCGGCGTAGAGCGCTCTATAGTCGATACCGAGCCCTTCTTCGACCACATCATGACCGAGGCGTCGCAGGAGATCGGCGGTGCGCTCCAGGGCCGCCTGGATCTGCGGGTCCACCGGCCGGCCCGAAGGCGTCTCGGATGACCAGGAAATGCGAAGTCGTCCGGGTGAACGGCCGACCTCGTCCAGGAAAGGACCAGACTTCGGCGGCGCCGGGTAAGGGCTGTCTGGCTCGGGCGTATCGGTGGCATCCAGCATAGCCGCGCTGTCGCGCACCGTCCGGGTGACGACATGATCAACCACGAACCCGGCCGCATAGTCGTATCCGTCCGGAAGATTTGGAACGCGATCGCGCGTGACCTTCAGCCCCACCAGCCCGCAACAGGCGGCCGGTATGCGAATGGACCCGAGACCGTCGCTGGCGTGGGCGAGGGGAACCATGCCGGAGGCGACCGCCGCGGCGGATCCGCCTGACGAGCCCCCGGCGATGTGGTTCGGATTCCAGGGATTCCGACAGGGACCCAGAAGGGCGCTCTCGGTTGTGCCCGTAATGCCGTATTCCGGGGTGTTGGTCTTGCCCAGAGGGATAACTCCGGCGCGCCTATAGCGGGCCGTAAGGCCGCCATCCTTCTGATCGACCATATGACGAGCGAACCGACTTCCGGAGGTGCGAGGCCAGCCGGCGACCGGCATGGCCAGGTCCTTGATCAGGAACGGCGTCCCTCGGAACGGCCCCTCGGGAAGGGAGCCGCGAGCTATTGCGCGAGCCTCCTCGAAGGCCGAATGAACCACCGCATTCAGGATGGGATTGAGGCGCTCGATGATGGCGATCGCCGCATCGACTGCCTCGAGGGCTGTGGTCTCCCCCTTCCGAATGGCTGCGGCGAGGGCGAGGCCGTCTAGGCTGGCGTAGTCTTGCGGGGTCATGGGATCACCAGGTCTGCTTGTTGAAGCCTATCCTGTTCGCGAGGCAGCCCGGGAGGCAAGGCCTCTAAGTCCATTCCTTGCGTGGGGATGTCATTTCTGGTCGAGACGGGGCTGAAGGAGGCCAGTGAAGATGGCCACCTTATCAAAGTATGAGACCCGCTGGCCCTTTAGAGACAGGTTTCCTCGACCGGTCCGTTGGCTGCCATATCGGTCGACATAAGCGATCTGCCAGAGGGCGTGGCGGCGCGTTTGTTGATGGACTGGAGCCCGGAGTTGTGCCGAAGCCCACGGGGAATCGCCGTGTGCGCCGCGATACGCGCCTGGGGGAGGGAGGGGACAGCAGCATTCGTTGAAAGGAGCGGTCGCTACCCGAGGGAGCTGGTATCTGAGCTCGGAAGGCCGCGGCGTAACGGAGGTCTCACGCCGCCCGCGTTAAATCAGGGCCCTGTGCGTTTGCGTTTAGGCGGGGGAGGCCAACAGATCCTGATGAGGGCCCCTGCACCGACAATGTCATTCAACAGGTCAATGCGAGAGGCGAGGCCGTCTGGAGGGAGTAACCTAGAATTGCGGACGCGGGATGCGGATACAACTGACATTGCGACGGAAAGCGCAAGACCGATGACAGTTTGTCGCCGCATTATTCGTCTCCTGGGTCTCACCAGAGACAGGCTGCGCCACGGACAACGTTCGGGAAGGACTCCTGTCTGCCTGTCTGGATCCACACCAGGTAGATTTGCACCGACGAACCGCCGAGCCATAGTCTCTGCAACATACTGGCAAAATGACGGAAAGATTCAAACAAGGTGATCGGGAGAGGGGCTCGGTTGCCCAGGGCTAGGACTCGTCTGGCGCGGGCTTGGACGGCGTCTCCCGGTCTCCGGGGGGGGCGGGGAAATGGAGCGATTAACGGGGACCGTTGGGTCTTCTGAGGCGCTATCCGTGCGGCGCAGCGACCGTGGTCGCTAAGGTGACGGCGATCGCCGCGCCAAGAAACAACACGCCATCGGCCATCATCGCCCAGCCGAGATAGCGTTTCGCCTTGAGCGGATCAGTCTCCAAGAGCCTTGCGAAAACCAGTCGGTTCCATCCGCCCACGCCGAGGGCTGCGGCGGCGAGGAAGCTTTTGGAAGCGATGACCGCGCCGTAGGTTGAACCGAAGAGGCCCGAAACGCCCCCTCCAAACCAGACCGCAAGCGCGCCGCCAGCGATGAACAGCGCTGGCACTGCCGTCAATGCGATGGCTCCGAACCGTTTGTTACGCGCCGCGAGCTTGTCGTCAGTCAGGCCTTTTCGCGGCCACAGGACCAGCGGGGCCGTGGCCCAGAAGCCCGCCAGGAGAACATGCAGAGCCACAATCAGGCCCGCAACGGACGGGACTGCCACGCCCTGTGCGTGGCCGGTCATGCCGAACGCTGAGGCTGCGGCGACAACCCCCATCGCCAGGACGAGGCGGGAACTCAAGAGAGCCCCAAAAGCCAGAGCCCCGACGCCAATAAGTGTCATGATCACCGCGCTGCGCTGCACCGTCCAGACGACGGGCAGGAGATCGGCTGCCCCACGCATGTCACCCGCCAGCTCGACCGCGCTGAACCCAAGGCGCGCCAGAACGGATGTCGCTAATGCTGCTGCGGAAAGAGAAATCGTCTTTCGGGCAATCTCTGATCGGTGCTGCGTCACACCTGAAATCGCATGGAGGGCGACGCCGATGGCGAGAAGACCGGCGCAGATCCAGGCGAGTTTTGTTCCCACCGCGCCGATGATCAGAGGGTCAAAAGTCCCCACGCGGCCCTCAGCTGCGGGCGACGGTGAAGGACACTGCTCCGGTCATG
Source organism: uncultured Alphaproteobacteria bacterium (assembly GCA_903831255.1). GTDB lineage: Bacteria > Pseudomonadota > Alphaproteobacteria > Caulobacterales > Hyphomonadaceae > UBA7672. The sequence continues at coordinate 11,329 of CAIKWZ010000001.1, read as the reverse complement.
ACATGTCCGTCCTCAGCGATGACCCGCCACGTCAGACGATAGCTGTCCGGCGCAAGCCTAGGCAGGGGGATGGTGAAGGTGCTCGTCGCGACGGTTGGCGGCGCATAGGGTACAGGAACCCGCTCGCCAGCAGCGGTCTGCAGACTCACCGAGCCAAACCGGGCCGCGTGCTGGAATGTGATGGTCAGTTGCTCCGGCGCCGTCTTCAGCCTGGCGCCATCGGCGATGGATATCGACTGAGCCGATGTGTGGGCGAACGCCGCCGGGAGTGTCGCATTAAGAACTGCGATGGCGAGAACGACTTGACGCCACATGACGGCGGCTCCCTGATCTGCTCAGCGGACGGAAAAACGGACACGGCCGGACATCGTATGATCGCCCATGTCAGTGGTGTAAGTGAACGTATAGCTGTCCGGGGCAAGGGGCGCGAACCGTATGGTCGCTGAAGCAGCCGCGGGAGAGGTCGCATCAAACCTTACCGGGATCGTTTCGCCCGTTGCGGTCGTCAGACGCGCCGCAACCAGCCGCATCGCAGGAGTGAAGGCGATATCGACTTTATCGGGCCGAGTTGTCAGAACGGCACCGTCTGTAATGGAAGGCCGCATCTCCATGCTGGCCTGATGGCCCCCATGACGCCCTCCATGAGCTTGGGCAACGGCCAGGTTCCCGACCGACGCCGCCGCCATCGCGATCAGAGAGGCCACTCTCAACGCCACAAGTGGTTTCATGATACGCTCCTGTCGATTTCAGATGAAATTCTGTCCCGTGAAAGCTCTTCGGGCGTCGCTCGGCGCGCTTCGGTTCCGGGTGGGTTTACATACCAGCCCGGGTCTCCAAAGCTCGTGATGCCGGCGCGTACCTTCACCATTGTGACGAGGCCTCCCATGGAGATGTAGCCGCGGGGCCCCTGCGCGCCGACCATGGGGATCGCGTTTCTGGGAACCGCCATATGACCCATCTCTACATGTTGGCCATGCTCATCCATGCCGTGCTGCCCCATGATCATGGCGTCCGGAATGACGTCCTGAGTGAGCGCCTGCAGGGCGTTGGTGTCTACTCCTACCATGTTCTGCGCCCCATGGCCCATCTGGTTCATCAGGTGGTGCAGCATGTGGCAGTGCATCCCCCAATCCCCTTCGTAGTCAGCGTCAAATTCCACCGTGCGGGTGGACCCCACGGGCACGAGAACGGTCGTCTCAGGCCAGCGCCCTGCTTCGGGGATCACGCCGCCATCGGTCTCGGTGACCCGCCAGGCATGGCCGTGGATATGCATCGGGTGATGGTTCTGCATGCTGAGATTGGCGAAACGGATCCGCACCTTCTGGCCCTGACGCACGACCAGCGGGTCGGTGGCGGGAAAGACCTTCCCGTTCAGGGTAAAGACATTCAGGTCTGTCATTTCGTTCGGGTCGGGGCGCCCCGCGCCCGGTCGGATTTTCCATTCGTGCAATAAAAGCGCGAAGTCCCGGTCCGCCCGGGCGCGCGGACGACGCGGATGGATGACGAACATACCCGTGAGCCCCAGGCCCATCTGCACCATCTCGTCATGGTGAGCGTGGAACATCAACGTCCCGTGCTGGACGAGCGGAAACTCGTAGACCCAGGTCTCGCCCGGGGGGATGCTTTCCTGCGTGAGGCCTCCCACCCCGTCCATACCGGAGGGCAGGATGAAGCCATGCCAGTGAACAGCCGTTGGGCCGCCCAGGCCATTGGTCACATAAACGCGGATGCGGTCCCCTTCGACGGCCTCCATGATGGCGGACGCGGCGGCCTGGTTGAAGCCCCACACGCGGGCGACGAGACCTTTTGCAAAGGTATGGTCATATTCCCCCAGAGTGAGGTGAAAGATCTTCACTCCATCGCTGACCGTGAAGGGAATTTTGACGCCGTTGGGCGCAATGACGGGCTGGTAATCAATACCCGGGCGGCCTGGCGGATACGACTGACCGTGCGGGGCGCTTGTCGCATGCGCCGGCGCTGCCTGCGCTGCGTTTGTCGCGAGAGCCGCCGCCCCTGCGGTCAGGCCTGCCGCGATCATGACGCCGCGCCGGTTCAGATCAGGAATTTTCATGATCGGCGTCCTTATGGGTCAATGGCCGGGATCCGCCGCGCGGGCGTCGGAGGAGCTCTGGGGGGCGTCGGCAGGGCCGTCAGTTCGGCCGCCTGCCAGCAGGAGGTCTAAGCGGGCCTGCGCATGCCAGTAGTCCGAAACAGCGGCGATGGCCGCCCGCCCGGCATCCAGTCGCGCCCGGCGCTCCTGCAGGAGCTGTAAGATGCCGATTTCCATCGCGTTGAAATCCCGCACTGCGCCGTCGAATACGTCAGCAGAGAGAGGCAGGATCAGGGCGCGTCGGGTGAACGCGATTTGTCGGGCCGCCTCGGCCTGCGCGAGGCGGACCCGCGCTTCCGATCGGATCTCCAGCTGGAGAGCCTCCGCGAGTGCGGCCGCACGGCGGGCTTCCGAGGAACGCCGCAACCGATCCGCGCCGCCGAGATCAAAAATCGGCACGATCCAGGAAAAGCCTAAGCCCTCTTTCCACTCGCCATCTTCACGCTCCCGCTCCGCCTCCAGGCCAAGGCCCGGGAGAAGGGAGGTCAGCCATGAGACGCTCGTTTCGGCGCGAGCGGCCTCCAGAATCCCTGTCGCCACAGCGAGATCGGTGCTGGCTGCCGCAACTCGCGCCTCAAGATCAGGTATGGCGATGGGGGCCTCAGGCGGAGCCGGCAGGCGCTCAAGATCCTGCACCAGGTTCGCCTGATCCGGCCTTAGCCCCAGCGCTGCGATCAGATGCTCCCGGGCAGGGACAAGCTCGGCCTGGGCCTTTACGTTCGCAATACCGATCTCTGCGGCGTAGAGCGCCTCCCGGTCGCGCTCGACCTGCGCAATATTGCCGGCGGCAAGGAGGGCGTCCGCGGCGGCGGCGGAACCCGCTGCGGCCTGAGCGGCTTGAGCTGTGAGGTCTGAGGTCTGACGGGCGCTGGCGTAATCGATCCAGGCCGCTCGAGCTCCGGCTGCGACCTCCAGCATCTCGGCAATGGCCCGGGCCCGGGCCGCTTCCCAGGCGCCGTCTCCGGCCCGCACCGACGCGGGCAGACTGAGGAGGGCCAGCAGGTCAAACCCGGCGCCGTAGGTCAAAGCGCGGCTGTGCCCGTCTTTGGAGTTCAGCTCCAGAAGATGCAGGGAAGGCGCGGGCGGGGTCACAGCGTCAAGAAAATCCGCCCGGGCGATCCCGAGTGACTCAAACGCCGCTGTCACGCGGGGATTATTGATCAGCGCAATCTGCACCGCAGTGTCGGCGCTGACGGGTTCGGCCAGAAGGGTCGCCACCCGCGCTCGAGCCGCCGCAGTCGCCGCCTCGTCGCGGGCCCAGATGGGACTGGCTCCGAGATCTCTCGCTATCCGGGTGGAAATGGCTTCAGCTTCGCCCACGGGCGCAGTGGCGCACGCGGCCATGGTGAGGGGCGCGAGGGCGACGAGGGCCGCAAGATGCGCGTTCATCGCTTAAAAACCCCGATCAGCTCGTCTATCACGCGCTCCTGATCTCCCGGGTCCGAGGAGGCCATCGCGGCCTTGACGCAGTGTGACATGTGCTGTCGCAGAAGATCCGCCTCAACCCGAGCGAGCGCGGCCCGCGCCGCCTCAATCTGCGTCACGACATCAATGCAGTAGCGTCGGTCTTCGATCATTTTGGCGACGCCTCTTACCTGGCCCTCAATACGCTTCAGAGCCGTCAGAGCTTTTTTGCCGGTTGGAGTGTCCACGGAGCAAGCCTGTCGAGTTTAAGATTGTACCCCGGGGGGGTATATGGCCAAATGCGGTTCAGCACAACCAGTCATTCCTATGTTGACGCGACCCAACGTGACGCGCTCCGGCGCTCAGGGGTCCTGCCGGCAGGCTTTGTCCCGGCCCTCTGTTTCGACACAAGGGCCGCTGCTGAGCGAGAGGTTAGAAATGTTCAGGGATAGCCCCTGTGGGCTGAGGTTGGGGGCGCCGCCCAAGACCGCACCTTCGCAGGACCTCCAGGAGCCTGTTCGCGATGGTGTGGCGGGGAGAGGGGGGGGTCTGTTGCGAAGGTGATGTCGCTGGATCGTCCAGTCACGACAAGGAGCCCCGTGACGCTTGGAGCCAGTCATCCTTTGCCTGTCGTGACAAGGTGGTCGCCTCTGTCCCTTCCCGAATAGCGGGGCTCCGAGAAGAGACGGAGGGACTAGCTGTTCAGCACCATCTCGAACCGTTCCAGCGCGAAGCGCGCGAACGCCATCATGTTCTCCGCCCGGTCGCTCTCGCCGGTCTCCAGCGTAAAACTCGCCTCGACGGGTCCCACGATGCCGACGCAGGTGTGGCCCGCCGCATCGCCGTAGGGATTGCCCTCAGGCCCGGCCGCGCCGGTCTCGCACAGCCCCCAGGTCCCGCGCAGCCTCTCCCGGATGACGCCAGCCATGAACAGCGCGTAGGGCTCGGTCGAGGAACGGACGCCGGCGGGCATGGTCTCACGGGTGATGCCCAGCAGGCCGCGCGCGACATTGGGCGTGTAGGTTATGGACGATCCCTGGTACCACACGCTGGCTTTCGGCACCGCCAGAAGGGCGGCCGAGACCAGCCCGCCGGAGGAGGATTCCGACACTGCGACGCTTTCGCCGCGCTCGACCAGTCGGGCGGCAATCCGTTCCGCGATCGGGATCAGGATCTGCATGGGGCGGATCTCCACAGTGTTCGCCTTCTTGTGTTGGCGTTTGTCAGACTCGTCCAGCATCCATTTCCCGGATCGTTGCGTAAACACCACTCTTCATGGCCAGACCGAGAGTTCTCATGTCCTCGCACCTGCGGCTCAGCCTCATCGGCTGCGCCCTGATCTCCGGCCTGTCCGCATGCGCCACGGCGCCAACGCCGGATGCAGGTTACCTGAGCCGCTACGACAACCTCGGCGCCCGGGGTGAGGGCTTGAGAGCCAGCGTACGCGAATGGGCTGACACAGAGACATTGAAAACCGTCTCGACGGTGCGGATCGAGCCAGCGGTGCTGCTGCCAGGTGCGGACCCGTCGGGTGTGCTGACCCAGGCGGAGCAGCGCGGCTTGCTGCGCGAGGTCGACGCCCAGCTCTGCTTCGAAATGTCGGAGCGCTTCACGATCGCCGGTCCCGACGTCATCGCCGATGCTGCGGTCCGGTCAGCGGTCACCTGGTTCCTGCCCACCGGGCGCGCGGCATCGGTAGCCTCGGCGGCGGCGGCGTTCTTTATTCCTGGGCCGATCGACCTGCGCGCCCCCTGGACCCTCGGCGCCCTCGGCGTGGAGGCGGAGATGACCATGCCGGACGGGCGACAGGTCGCGGCCATCGCCTGGGCGCGACAGGCGAACGCGGTCGGAACCGACGCGCCGTCCCTGATGAGGGCCGGAGACGCCTTGCAGTTTGCCGAGCCCTTCGCTGACGACGCCGCAAGGGTCATGTCGCCTGGTCCCGCGCCGGATAAGGCCCGTTTCGAGCCGGGCCAGGATCCCTGCCGCGCCTATGGGCCACGCGTTCGCGCGGGATCGTTTGTGACCAAGGTGATCACCAACCTTTACGTTCCCCTCTCGACCGAGACCCCGGAGACGACCTCGGGCGAGGCGGCTGAGGAGCCCTAGCGCGCCGTCTCTGGCTGAAGCGGGTCGTCGAGCGGATGTGTAAAGGGAATCAAGTGTCGAAAGCCGCCTGCCAGGGCCGCACTCTCTCTCTCTGAGCATCCTTGAAGTCGCGAGCAGTTGATGAAGTGAAGCCGCTTTGTCAGCAGGCTCTACATGTCATCGTCATCGATCGCGCGGGATCGAAGGCGACGATCGTCCCGAAACCTGGTCACCTTGAGAGCGATCCTGCCCCTGTCGTCGATCGGCATGAACCCAAGCGATCGCTCAAAAACCATCTGACCGTCGATCGTAACCCTGTAACGACGATCGCTGCGGGCGTCTGTTTTTTGGGCCTTGCCCGCGTGCTCCCAGGTCACGACGCCCCGAAGCTCCAGGCGATCCAGTATCCTGTAGACCGCGCTCACGCTTATGATCTGAACGCAACAGGCGACCGCTTCACGGGCGATTGACAGGCCATCGAGATCCGCGTCGCTGCGTTCAAGCATAACTGCGACGACGTACATCTCGGGCAAGCTGAGGGGCTGAATGATCAGCTTCGCTGTCCTCCGGCTGCACAAAAGAGAGCGGTTACATCAATCATGGCGACCGCTCCAGTGGGGTGCTGGGCCAGGCGCCTTGTAGGACCAGGTCCCCACCGGGGCTGCACTAGCGTCGCAACCCTCATGCACGACGCAGCTCGCGGTCGCAGGCCTGAGCATGTACACCAGCCCCATGAGGACGTTGCATCCCTCCTGGATGGCGTCTTCATCACTCTCGCAGCTGGAGGGCCGCTCCAGAGGATCGTCCTCGTCTAATGTGATGGAGAAGCAAAAAATCGGCATCGCCTTCCTTCCAAGGATCAGGGGGATCCGTATTGTCCCTATGTTTTCCTGGCGTTTAACCCGGTCAAGGGCCTAAAGCTTTTATAGAAAATCGCTTTTTTCCCGAGACGTTGCAGTCGGCTGAGGGTGGCCTCAAGGTTGCAACTATTGGGACGTTGTCGCAACGCTCTGCTTAGGGTTCTATGCCTCGCAATCAGATCTGGTCCTGTGACGGCTCCGCAAGGTTTACGATGAAGAGCTTTTACAATCGCATAAAACCTTATTGGGACCGCGAGGTCGCGTCAGCCGCCGAGGCGGAAGCCGGCGGTGATCCGATGAGAGCGTTTGAGCACCTGGAACGCGCACATGTCCTCGGGCAGAATTCGACATGGCTACATACCCGAACACACATCCTGATGATGCGGTGGGGGATGCGCCAGAAACAGCGGAGGGAAGTCGCAGGGCAGATTTTCCGTATCTTCGGAGCCGCCACGAAAACCCCCTTTGGCTTGATCCCCGCGGGCAATACCGGGGGCGCCAACGTCAGTCCCTTCCGGACAATGTCGATACCTCCAGATCTACAGTTGGTCATGGGCGCTGCGCAATCCGCGGAATAGCGCTTCGTCCTGTCGGGACTGCTCCAGGCCGCTAACCAGCGCGCTAAGCGCAAGGCTGTGGAGCGCGCGAGGTCCGATGCCGACCATGTCCGCTATGGAGAGGTAGACTTTGCGCAGTGGACCTGGATCGAGTCGCTCAAAGCTTCGTCCCATGATCCCCCCCCTCAAGACGATCTTCCTTTGGGGATGCGTGACGTCCTATCTTAGCAAAGCCTGCGTGCGAGCGACCCTCGCGGCGATTAAGGCCAACGCCGCAGAGCGGAGCGTTGTTCTGCTGGATGTCTATGCGACCCGCTTTGTTGCGCTGCTGAGACGCGGAGCGGCCGGTCAGACGCTGGAGGCGACGGGGGAGCCGCTCGATTTCGGTTTTGACTTCTTAAGCGATGCGGAACGCGCTTCGAAATGCTTCGCGACATCTGTCAAACCTGGGCCTGGGAGACATTTTTGCCTCGGGTCAGCCCCCGGGGATAGCCCCTTCATGGTGGTTGCTGAGCTTTCAATGAGCCCCTGTTCGTCTCAGAGTTGGCTCGCGTCGCGTCGCGTGGTGTTCGCGAAGCTGGCCCGGCGACCGCGTCATCTGCCGATCCGAACGCGCGAGCGAGAGATGCTTGGGTCCAAGTCCTGAGTTTCGGCGCAGCGGGGTCTGGCGACGCACCCTGCGATCTGCAACGCGTTTGAGTTGTCGCATCCCATGATCAGCGGGCCGACGTTCTGGGTCTTTCGGGCACGGGCGGACTTTGTCTGGGCGCGGGCAGTCGTTTAAGCAAAATCCCTAGTCCAGCAGGAGGTTTTGTGTCGCTGAGTTAAGCTGACAGGCCAGTTGACTCCAAGACGGCCGCCGCCTGAACATCGCCTCGGTTGGTGGAGGGCCTTATCCATGGAAGGGACACTGCGGAAGCTTGTTCTGGCTGCGGTCGGAGCCGTGGCGTTGTCTGCGCCTGCGTTGGCCCAGACGACGTTTGATCAGGGCGTGGCGGCATACGATCGCGGTGACTTTGCCGCCGCCCTCGCCACCTTCCGGTCTCTGGCTGAGCAGGGCGATCCAATCGCCCAGTACAATCTGGGCATCATGTACGACAGAGGCACAGGCGTCCTTGAGAATGATGCCGAAGCTCTGAAATGGTATCGCCTTGCAGCCGATCAGAACTATTCATCGGCCGAGTTGAATTTGGGATTGCTCTATTATGAAGGCCGTGGCGTCCCCAAGAACTTAGATGAAGCGGTGAAGTGGTATCGCCGGGCCGCCGACAAGGGTGTTTCCGAAGCGCAGTTCAATCTGGGCGCGATGTACGCCAATGGCGAGGGCGTGCCGAGAAGCTATGTGGAGTCCTAAAAGTGGCTTACCCTTTCGATCAATCGGGGTAATGCCGCGGCAGGCGAGCTGCGCGACCTTGTCGGCAACATGATGACGGATGCTGAAATCGCCGAGGGCGAACTACTGGCTGCTGAGTGGATGCCAGCCCCTCTCCCTGTTCGCCCGCAGGGGTCGGTTGCTGACGGTGCGAACGCCTACAGCCAGGGGGATCTTGCCGCCGCGCTTCGTATTTGGCGGCCTCTGGCCGAGCAGGGCGATGCCATTGCGCAGTCCGCGCTGGGGCTGATGTACGCCAATGGCGAAGGGGTTCCTGAGAATGATGTGGAGGCTGTACGCTGGTATCGGCTTGCAGCTGAGCAGGGAGTGCCAGACGCCCGGTTTAACCTCGCTCTGATGTACGAATACGGGACAGGCGTTGCGCGGAGCGTTGCCGAGGCCGTGCACTGGTATCGCCTCGCTGCGGAACAGGGCCTCGCCCAGGCTCAGTTCAATCTGGGCGCGAAGTACTTCAATGGTGAAGGCGTGCCGCAGAACACCATCGAAGCTTACAAGTGGATCACATTGGCTGGCCGTCGGGGGGCCGCAGCGCCGACAGGCAGCTTCGAACTCCTTCGAAGTCGAATGACCCCTGCCCAGATTGCTGAGGGCGATAAGCTGGTTGCTGCGTGGAAGCCGGCTGACGCAAGACCGGCGACGGGCCCGACAACGAACGGGCCGAAGACAAGCGTCGCGGCGGCATCGTCTGCGCCACGAGCCGGCGAGATGTTCCGCGACTGTGCCGACTGTCCTCAGATGGTCGTCATTCCGGCGGGTCAGTTCCTGATGGGATCGCCTGCAACAGAGGACGGACACGACGCCGATGAGGGCCCTCAGAGACAGGTGACGGTTCCCGCCTTTGCCGCGGGCCTGTATGAAGTCACATACGATCAGTATGACGCCTGCGTCTCGGCAGGCGCCTGTGCGGCGGTGAAGGATGCCGGCTCTGGAAGGGGATCTCGCCCGGTCGCCTTTGTATCCTGGAACGAAGCCGTGGCCTATGCCGGCTGGCTCTCGGCGAAGACGGGCAAGACCTATCGGCTCCTGTCGGAGGCTGAATGGGAATATGCAGCGCGCGCCGGGACAACGACTCCATTCCATACGGGCGCAACGATATCCCCGGCCCAGGCGAACTATAATGCGACCAACGGCTATGCTGGCGGGCCGACCGGGGAATGGCGGCGGTTGACGCTGCCTGTGGGGAGTTTCCCGGCCAACGCCTTTGGTCTCCACGACATGCATGGCAATGTCGCTGAATGGGTCGAGGACGCCTACAGCGAAAACTTCTACAAGGCGCCCGTCGATGGCTCGGCCTATACGTTGGGCGGTGAGCGGGTCTTCCGCGGCGGGTCCTGGGAGCAGGGGCCTCATGTGGCGCGCTCGGCCCGCCGCGCCTCAACCTATCAGACGGATCGGGGAAAGATTCTTGGTTTCAGGCTCGCTCGGGTGCTGTGAACCAGCCGCTCGTTCCGGCTTAGGACCCAAGTCCTCGCTGCCCTCGGGCTGCGGCGTGGGCAGATGGCGCAGATCTGACAGGGAGGGCCCTCATACCGCGCATGGGAACGATGCTGATCTTCAGGTCTGCCTGGACGACGTCCTCGCTCGCGTGTGCCGATCACCCAGTCTCAAAGCTCGAAGAGCGCCTTTGCCGGAAAGGGCAAGTTACCCTTTCCCAAAGAAGGTGTTGGCCATGGAGAGGCCACGATCGGGGGCCTGTGACCGTATCGTGAGTTCGAAATCGGAGAAGAAAACAGGCTCAGCTAGTCGTCGTGAACTCGCCTGACGCGCCTGCTGTCCTGGTCTGACGACACCTGGGAGAGCGTTCTTCTGGCTGACAAAGACCGCAGGCATCCAGGAGGCGCGTGGAGCCAGACCCCAGATTTTCCAGTTCGTACTCGCTTGACCATCCACCGTAAAATAGGCACGACAAATGACAATAGAGCGGAGTGCTGGCGTGAAGTCATTTCTGGTGTGGATTCCGGCGATCATTATCTACGGGCTGTTCCTCAGCTGGCATCAGAACTGGGGTGGCCCGCTTAGAGCGGACGAGATCAGCAATATCATGCAACGCCTCGAGGAGAGCGAGGTCGGGACCAGCGGCCGCAACCAACTCGAGACGATGCGAAAATTCCTGGAAGCCGATGACGGGCGGGAATTCTACATGCTCAATCTCGTGCGTGTGGCTCCGGGGGAGGTGAAGGGGCCAGATGGAGTCGTTCGTCCGGCCAGCGAAGTGGTTGAGGGGTACACCAAGGTATTCATGCCATCACTGTTTGGGCGCGGCGGCTACCCGGCCATTGTGGCGCGCAAGCAAGGCGGATACTTCGATGCCTGGGGCGTCGAGGCTGATCCTGGTTGGACGGTCATCGGGTACATGCGCTATCGAAGCAGGCGAGACTTGGCGGAGCTTGTTCTCGATCCTCGTTTCGGGGGCGCTCATGAGTTCAAGTTTTCCGCTATGCCCAATACGTTCTCTTTTCCAACCCAGCCGGAGTTGCAGGCTCTACCCAGCCCGCAAATTTGGGTGGCGGCATTGCTCGCTCTGTTCGCGTCCTTCGGTCAGATCGCCTGGCTGTTAGTCGGTCGGGTTGCCAGCTCTTCGGCCACCCATAGCTGAATTGTTTCAGGGTGTTCGTACGAAGCGCAGCGCGTCAATGACGGCTTCTGGGCGGTAAATGACCGTTCGCTAATCCGAAGCTGGGTCACGGGAACGGGCCCGTAACCCGCCGAATGCGTCTGGGCGTGTCGCGCGGCTCGTTGAGAGTAACTTGAAGTGTGACTCGGCAGCGCCCTCCATTTTTTGCGCGATCGAGTTCACGGTTTCTAAGCTCGTCCAACATTCCCCGTTCGGGAGACACGAAAAACTAGGTCTAGTCGAAATTGTCGCGCGAATTCTGACGGTTCGGCTAGCATGCCGACCGTCGGGCCGTTTCTTCAG